>JANYIL010000203.1 GCA_025362075.1 Chloracidobacterium sp. | reverse complement strand
GCGAAAAAGGCGAGCCATACCTGGCGATGGAATACATCGAGGGCGAGACGCTCATCGAATATGCCGACGCGCATCAATTATCGATTTCTGACATGCTCAGGCTTTTTTTGAAGGTATGCTCGGCTGTTTCATATGCTCATCGAAATCTGGTCGTCCATCGCGACCTCAAGCCGTCAAATATCCTGGTGACCGCCGGCGGCGAACCAAAGCTGCTAGATTTTGGCCTCGCAAAAGCATTCGAGTCCGATGCATCGAAAACCCAGACTGCATTGCGGGCATTTACACCCGCCTATGCCTCACCCGAGCAGATCCAGGGTAAAAATATCACAACCGCGAGCGATGTTTACTCGCTGGGCGTGATCTTTTACGAACTGCTTTGCGGTGCAAAACCGCTTCAATTCGAGGACAAGAGTTTTGAGGAGATTTTGCAAACGATCAATGCGAGTAACCCGATTCCGCCAAGTGAGATTTTCGCGCGTCCGGGACCCGAGGCGTCCAATCGCGTCCTGAGAGGCGACCTGGACAATATTGCGTTGATGGCCCTGCGAAAAGAGCCGGAGCGCCGTTACCGGTCGGTAGAGGACTTTGCCGACGACATCGAGCGTCACCTGGCTGGCCGTCCGATCTCCGCGTGCCCAAGCACTTTGAGCTATTTAACACGCAAATTTATCCAGCGAAACAAGATCGCTGTGGGGGCAGCTCTGCTTATTTTGATTGCCGTGATATCGGGCCTCACGATCTCTGTCTGGCAGACAGCGAGGGCACGCCGCCAGGCAGAGCGTTCACAGGCGGTTAACCAGTTTATGCAAAAGATGCTGATGACCGCGATCCCGGAAAGTGGAAAGAACACAAAGCGCGGGTCGCAGGCTACGATCTTTGACGTACTCAAGGACGCGGAAACCCGTCTCGATGAGGATCTTTCGTCCGAGCCGGAGGTACGGGCTGAGCTGCGGCAGTTGATAGGCGAGGGATACTTTACCCAGGGAATGTATGATGATGCCGAACGAAATCTGACGCAGGCACTAAATGATCAATCGACGATCTATGGCCGAGAGAGCCGTGAAACACTAAAATCCGAATTCAGTCTGGCGAGTCTTTATTTTTCGAGGGCAGAATATGATAAGGCTTGGTATACCTACGACCGGAGGATCCCGGCTTTCCGCAGCGAATTTCAGGACGGCAAGATTGAATTTGAATTTTATCTGACCAAAATGAGCGACTTTGCCCTCGCATGTCGCGCCAAAGGCGATGCCGAGCGAGCAGAAGCGATTCTTCGCGAGATAATAGGTCAATCAAAAAAACTGTCCCTCGACGCTCGTACTGATAGTGTCGGAGTTATGCTCACGCTTATTCTCTTGGATCAGGGTAGATTTGAGGAAGCAAAATTGGTACAAATATCCCTCGTTGCGAAACTCCGCCAGTCGGTTCCGAGCGACGACCCGGTAATGCCGCAAGCTTTGACCCTGCTTGGCTCAATCCTGATGGAAATTGGTGAATTGAATGACGCTAAGGCTAATCTAACCGAGGCCGAAGTAATCTATCGCAAACTCTATGGCCCCGATTACAGGGAACTCTACGATAACGTCCGACTCCAGTCACAGGTGGCGTACTTGTTGGGAGATTATCCCAACGCTCATGAAAAGATCGCTGCGGTTTTGGGCAATTATCAAAAAAATACGACTTCGAAATATATTAGTTTTGCAACCGCCCTCACGATCAAGGGCCTGATCCTAAATAAGCTTGGCAAGCGCGATGAAGCCGAAACGGTAATTAGAGAGGCCTTACGTCTCCGCACCGAAAACCTGCCACCGGAACATTTTTTTACCGCTCTGACAAAAGGGGCTTTGGGCGAAGTTTTGCTGGATGAGAAAAAATACGCGGACGCCGAGCCGTACCTTCGTGAAAGCCTGGCAAGCCTGAGCCTCACGCAAAAGGCCGAGAATGCAAGGCTAAAACTGGCAAGAGACAGGCTGGCCCGTCTTGAATCCGGGCGCTAAGACATGCGGCGGCAAACGCGCATCTAAATTTCGGCGTTAACTACTGTTCGCTCTCCGTTTTGCCTTCATTCAAAACCCGCTCGTCCAAACGAAAATCCGACAAAACCGGCTGAAACGACAAAAAATAAGGTCCCAAATCCCCCGGAACGCCCAAACATAGTTGACGATCCTGATCTGAACAATATTCACGGCCCACCTAACGAAGTCGTTATCACCCAACGCGATCCAAATGGCACGACCTGCCACTAGCTTTAGCTAGTGGATATAAATTCTACAAACACAGGCTTTAGCCGAATTCCTGCTAAATAATTTCCTTTTGGCTTTAGCCCAATTTGAGCTAAAGCAAAAAGGAAGATGTTTTTTCTCCATTCGGCTAAAGCCTTTAGCTTCAATCACCTTTGACCACTAGCTGAAGCTAGTGGCAATTCATAAACCAAAAGCCCTTCCCTTAAGTTGGAGCTAATGGTCAAACCCCGACGCGATCACACCTCTAAGTTTAGCCGTCCAATTTTCGAGGTTTTCGCGAGGATCGAGAGTCTCGTCCTCGGCAACATGCAGTAGCGGGTGGTAAATTATCTCGACCCGGCGGAAAAGCCGGGGATATTTTTGCTTTTGCGGCCAGATTCGGTTGCCGCCAACGATCGTCACCGGCAGTATCGGAACCCCCGCCTGAAGCGCGATGCGAACGGCACCCGTCTTGAAGTCGAACATCTTACCGTCGGCAAATTCCCTACCCCCTTCGGGAAAGACTGTCAGGACAGCCCCGTCGCGTAATGAGCGAAGAGCTTCTTTCATAGCCTTGATAGCTCCGGCCCCCTCGAGCGAGACCGGAAACGAGCCGAGATAGGTAATCAGCGGCCCGACAAGGCGCCATTCAAACGCCCCTTCAAACGCCATGAACCGCAATCGCCGCCGCATCGGGAGTACGATCCAGACTGGGTCGGCATAGGTTTGGTGATTGGCGGCGATCAGGAACGCGCCGGACGAATTTGCCGGGATATTTTCGCGGCCATGATACCGGATGGACCAAAACGTTTTGCTGAGGACGTACCCGATCAGCCGGAGACCGTCCATAACGATCTGCGACGGGTATTTGGTAGTCTTTGAGTCTTTCACAAAAAAGGAGCGGCCCGGCGCCGCTCCGATAGATTAGATTTAAGCCCGCCGAAATTCAACTCTGGGGCATTGTGATTGTTAGGTTATACCGCCGCCGCCGCAAGCGTCTTATAGGCGATTATCTTTTCGACAGGGAATTGGGCGTCGACAAACTCGAGATGCAGCGTCGACGTTTCTTCCGGGCCGCTTTTTCGGTTCCTCACTACGGCGACGGCGTAGAAATCCAGCTCTTTGACCGCGACTTTGACCTTGTCGCCGACATTTGCCTCAAGCGTGCTGGCGATCGACATGCCGCCCGCACCGATATTTTTCGTATGCGTTTCTTCTTTAGTATTCGCTGTCTCCGCCCTTTTTAGAAGTGATATGGTTATGCCGACCGAGATCCAGTATCTCGGCTGTTTGCGATTTTTGAACTGTGTCTCCGATTCGCAAATCTCCCAAAGACCTTCTTTTGTCATGCCGACGATTCGGTAATTTTGCTCCGGGTTGGACTTAAAACTTTCGGGGACCTGTTTGCCCACGAAACCGACGCCCACATGATAGACTTTTTCGCCGTCCACGGTGGCGGCATTACAGTATTGGACAATCCCCAGTACCGGGTAAAAGTCGCTGTCATGATCATAGGCCCTAAGCTCCGCAGCCAGCGGCATGACCAGCGTGATCAGGCGGCCCACAACACACGGGCGCGTTAACGAAAAGCCCGCACCGTTTTTCGAAACGGTCGTAACGTCCGTGATCTCCTTCCAGCTCTTACTGTCGCGTTCTTTGACCTGGACTATCGTGCGTAGGGTTGATGAAGTTCTTTCTTCCGCCCTGTGATCCTCAAGGGGAAGAGGGTTGGTTGTTGAAAAAGACATAAGCGTAAATATACGTGGGGCTTGTTGGGTTGGCCGTTATTCTATGCCCTGGAGGGGGAATAGCCGATCGATGAATTCGATATGCAGGCGTGTGATGCCGTCGGCCCCGACGCGGGCGCTCCGGACCAATGAGAGGATCTTGACCTCAAACCGCTCACTCGTTACCCTGATAAACGTTCCTGCCTCGATCGCCAGCGTCGTAAACACGGCGGCACCGCCGAGACTAATATTCTCGGTGACGGTTGCTTCCGAAAGGAGAACATTGCCATTTTCATCCACCTGTTCGAGGCTGAGAGCTTCGGGAATGAAATACCGCGTCTGCTTGCGTAGATCCGTTGGCAGATGACTGTCGTCCGATCTTGTGTCGGCGTCGGCCAGGTGCCAGAACCCGGTACCGTCGCCTTCGCGATGGGTCAGGTCGTAGAGCCGTGATGGGTGAGCAAGGTAGCCTTCAGGTGCTTTCTTTCCCGTAAATGCGATGCCGATCGAGTATTCGGGCAAAAGATTGTCCCCCGCCGGGATGCAGCGTCGGACAAGGCCCCAGATCTTGTATTGCGGCTCGGCGTAATCAAAAGACCTGAGCTGTCGCGGCATCGGTATCGTAAGATGGACCAGGCGGCCGCGCTTGATCGGACGTTTAAGGATAAAACCAGCTCCAAATGCGGATATATCGTTAAGGCGCGTGATCTCGTTCCAGTTAACGGTAGAGTCGAGTTTGACCTCAACACGCACCGGCAGAGGAAGCGCGATCCGCTGGATGCGGCGATTCTCCTTTTCGACGACCGGTTCCGGCTTAGCCGGTTCGATCGCACGCGTATGTTGTGTTTCTGAGGTCAGCATTTTTATTGGAAAAGTGCCGCTGGATCGGGCATTGACGGGAGATTCGCGTGGTTGCGAAGCAGGCTTTTAGCCTGTATAATATAGAAATAGTTAAGACGCGATATATTCCAGAATTTTTTTAGAATTCACGCCACAGTTCAAACCCGGCAAACTCAGCACTGTTAGGTAATTTCACACCATGGATTCACTCGAACGCAACCAGATCAATATCGAAGACGAGATGCGGCGGTCGTATCTCGACTACGCAATGTCCGTCATCATCGGCCGCGCACTGCCGGATGTCCGCGACGGCCTCAAGCCCGTCCATCGCCGAATTCTTTTTGGAATGTACGAACAGGGAAATACTGCTGGCAAGCCATACAGAAAGTCCGCCCGCGCTGTCGGCGACGTGATGGGCAAATACCACCCGCACGGCGATTCCGCCATTTACGACTCTGTCGTTCGTATGGCGCAGGATTTCTCGATGCGCTACACGCTGGTTGACGGGCAGGGAAATTTTGGCTCGATCGACGGCGACAACCCGGCCGCGATGCGTTACACCGAAGTTCGTCTGGCTAAGATCACCAATGAGGTCCTCGACGACATCAATAAGGAGACCGTCGATTTCCAGCCTAACTACGACGAGTCACTCTCCGAGCCAAAGGTTTTGCCGACTCGCATACCTTTGCTGCTCGTAAATGGTTCCGAGGGCATCGCGGTCGGCATGGCGACAAAAATCCCGCCGCATAATCTGACCGAGATCCTCGAGGCGACCATCGAGCTGATCAAGAATTCTGAAATCACGGATGACGAGCTTATCAAGATCGTTCCAGGCCCCGATTTTCCGACTGCTGGATTTATCTATGGCCGCGAAGAGATACATCGTGCATATAAAACAGGGCGCGGCATTATCCAGGTTCGTGCCCGTGCCGGCATTGACGAGATCGGACGCGGCGACCGTGTTCGTGATGCTGTCGTCGTCACCGAACTTCCTTACCAGGTCAACAAGGCCCGCCTGATCGAAAAGATCGCCGAACTTGTTCACGAAAAACGCCTCGACGGCATCTCGGAGATTCGCGACGAATCGAACCGCGAAGGCATGCGCATCGTCATCGAGCTAAAACGCGATGCTATACCGCAGGTAATTCTCAACAAGCTCTACAAGCTGACGCCGATGCAGTCGTCGTTTGGCATTATCAACATCGCTATCGTCGACGGCCAGCCAAAGGTGCTCAGTCTGAAGCAGATGCTTGAGGCTTTTGTCGAATTTCGGCGTGAGGTCGTCCGCCGCCGGACCGAATTTGACCTCCGTAAGGCACAGGCTCGCGCCCACATTTTAGAAGGTTTGAATAAGGCGATTGACGCGCTCGATTACATCATCCCGCTGATCCGCAGCTCGCGTTCGGTGGACGAAGCAAAATCGTGGTTGACGGCCAATTTGGCGACGACCGGCGAGGTTTCGGCATGGCGCGGCATCTCGGGCGGCAAGTCGCAATCTGAGTTTCTAAAGGACCTTGACAAGGTCATGAAGAACCTCGAATTTAGCGACATTCAGGCCCAGGCGATCCTCGAT
>JANYIL010000194.1 GCA_025362075.1 Chloracidobacterium sp. | reverse complement strand
TGCGACGACGGTTTTGTGAGTATTTCGTGCTGCGTCAGGCGGGATACGCTGCAGGAGGTTCGCAAGAGATTCCCGGAAAAAAAGGCCGGTGAGGCGGTGCAGCAACATATTACCTCCACGACAAAAGGCGTCCGCGACGTTATCGGGAACGCCGATCTCTGCGGAGAATGGCTCTCGGCGGGGCCGATACGGCCGGGATTTCGGCTGCGGGCACGGGACGGCATCTTTGTCGTGGGTAATGCGGCCGGTGAATCGCACCCGATAATTGCCGAGGGTATCAGCATGGCGATCCAGTCTTCGTGGCTTCTCAGTCAATGGCTGCTGAACGGGCCGGGTGGCTCCTTTGATGAGATCTCGGCGGCGTACGACCGCGATTGGCTGGCGGCGTTCGGGCCGAGAATTAAGGCGGCGAATGTTTTCGCGTATCTGGCCCTCAACGGCCGCGGACACGCCGCAATGGCGGCCACACTCGCTAAATACCCATCGCTGCTTACCGCAGGTGCCCGGCTTAGCGGCAAGGTCAATCGTATCGCCGTAAGCCAAATTTCTGTTTGACACTTAAACGGCCAGTGTCTAGAATCCTCTTTGAGTCAATACACACAGCAAGTTTTTACCATGAGCGATATTAGCAGCAACGCGAAGATTCGGGTTGGAATCGAGGTCTGTACCTCGGCATTGAGGGCCGTGTCGATCGGTGTCGACGGGAAACCGGCGATGCAAACGACGGTCCCGTTCGATAGCAGCGGTGAAACCTTGTCGCAGCTGATCGCGTCGATCGATGGTCTGCTGGCGGAGCTTAGTGAAGTCGGGAGCATCGGCATCGCCTTGCCGGGGCTCGTCGACAGAGGATCGGGGCGCGTCGCATTTTCCGCGCATTTTCCCGAGCATTCCAGCGTCGATCTGCTCAAGGAGATCAAAGCCAAGTCGGGTCTGCCGGTGTCGATCGAAAATGACGCCAACGCGGCCGCATACGGCGAATTTATCCTGGGGGCGGGCCGCGGCAGTGAGAATTTTTTCTACGCAACGCTTGGCGAAGGCGTCGGCGGGGCCTTTGTTTTCGGCGGCGAAATATGGCGTGGGGCTGGTGGTTTTGCGGGGGAATTTGGCTACATCACGATCAATTCCGAGGGGATGAGGTTGGAGGAAGTCGCCTCAAAAGAAAACATCATTCAACGAACGCGAAGCCGTTTTCATCAGGACAGCACCTCGTCGCTGAGTAAGCTTGACGAAGAGGCCATAACTCTCGAAGCAATAATCGCCGCCGCCCGTGAGGACGACGATTTTGCCCAAATGATGCTTGAACGCACCGGCGTGTATGTCGGCACGGCCATCGCCAGCGTCATTAATCTTCTGAACGTCGAAAAGATCGTTGTCGGCGGCGAAATCATGGAAGCCAAACAACTTGTCCTCGACGCGATCATCGAGCGGGCACAAGAGCTTTCATTTGCACCTTCGTTCGAAGCCGTCAGCATTGTCGAAGGCGAACTCGGGCTTTACGCCGCTGCTGCCGGAGCGGCCCTTTTGTCCGATCAATCCAGATAATAAGCGATAATCGAAAATAATAATCAACCTTATTAATCAAACTTATTGCGTGAAAAATTGCACAAGCACGGTATTTCGGCTATTTTTTTATTGTGCAATTTGCGGATTTTATAAGTTTTAGTAAAATCGTTTACAGCTTTACGGTTCGCAATAAAGGTTTTAACTGGCACGTCCAGAGTTTGCTCGTCTCTTTTTAGAGACATAGTAGCAGGCGAGGACGGGTTTCTGTAAGTTTTCCTCTGCAAGAAGACTAAAATGGCACAATTCTTTAATAAAAGTGCAAACAATATCGCCAGGATCAGCATGGTAATGGTCGTGGTTTTAGCCGGTGTGGGTGGTTTTGCATTTACGCAGATCTCCCGTTCGTCGTATTTGACGGGGCGGTATCTGGAAAAACAGCAGCCCGTCCAGTTTAGCCATAAACATCACGTCGGCGACGACGGTATCGATTGCCGGTATTGTCACCAGACGGTCGAGACGACCGCGTCGGCCGGTATGCCTTCGACACAGACATGTATGAATTGCCACAGCCAGCTTTGGGCGGACAGCCCCTATCTGGAGCCGGTGCGGGCGAGCTTTCGCGATAATAAACCGATTGAGTGGGAACGCGTTCACGATCTGCCGGAATACACGTATTTTAATCACAGTATTCACGTAGCAAAAGGCGTCGGGTGCTCTACCTGTCACGGCTCGATCGACAAGATGCCGGCCGTCTATCAGGAAAATACGCTGCAAATGGAATGGTGTATCGCATGTCACCGTGCCCCTGAGAAATTTATTCGCCCTAAATCAGAGATATTTAATATGGCGTGGCAAGACGGCGATCTTGACAGCAAGGAACGCGACAAATTAAAGGTCGATCTTAAGATCCGCAGCAAGGAAATGATGACGAGCTGCTCGACTTGTCATAGGTAGGAGAGATTGCCGCAAAAAGGCACAGAACGCGCAAAGAAGGAGGAGCATAAGAAAAATAGAAAAAGGATTTAGGTTATTTCTTATTTATTTTGCGTCTTTTGCGCCTCTTTGCGGCTAATTAAAAGGAATCAGTGAAAATGCCCAGCCCGGAAAATACAACAAACTTTGCCGCATTGCGGGACTCTATTTTGTCGAAGAGTGGCAAAGAATATTGGCGAAGTGTTGAGGAATTTGTTGACGCTCCGGAATTTGAGGAGTTTGTGTCCCGCGAGTATCCGCACGAGATCGAGGAGTGGGACAACAGCCTTAGCCGCCGTAATTTTGTAAAGGTGATGGGAGCCTCGCTTGCTCTCGCCGGTTTGAGTGGATGCGTTATCCAGCCGCCGGAGAAGATCGTTCCTTACGTCAAATCGCCCGAGGGTATGCTGCCGGGCAAGCCAAATTTCTTCGCGACCGCTATGTCTATTGGCGGTGTTGCGACGGGGCTCCTGGCAAAATCTTTCGAGGGGCGTCCAATTAAAGTTGAGGGAAATCCCGATCATCCGGGCAGCCGCGGTTCGACGGACGTCCTTGCCCAAGCGTCAATCCTGGGCATGTACGATCCTGACCGTTCGCAGGAGGTCACATATCGAGGAAACCCTAAAACATGGGAATCCTTCATGACCGAGTTTCGCGGGGTGATCGACGAAAATCGTAAGGATGGCGGTGCCGGCGTCCGGTTCTTGACGGAGACCGTGACCTCGCTGACGCTGATCGATCAATTCAACAAGGTCAAGGCCGACCTGCCTAACGCAAAATGGGTCCAGTACGAACCGGTCAATCAGGACAACGTCCTGGCGGGGGCCAAGCTGGCGTTTGGCTCGCCAGTTCGGACGATCTATAAGTTTGATAAGGCCGAGCGGATACTGTCGCTCGATGCGGATATTTTCTCGGGCTTTAACGTCGCTTACATCAACGATTTTGGCAAAAGCAGGGCGTTTAACGAAGAAAAGAAAGAAATCAGTCGCCTCTATTCGGTTGAGACAACCATCAGCCTCACCGGTGCGAAGGCCGATCACCGCATTGCGGTCAAGCCCAGCCAGATGGCCGAGATCGCCAAAGCGATCGCAAAGGCCGTCGGCGTGGCCGGTGCTACATCGACGTATACAGAAAACGCCGCGTGGATCGCAGCGATGGCCAAGGACCTCATCGCTAATAAAGGCAAATCGGTAGTTGTGCCCGGTGATAACCAGTCGCCGATGGTGCACGCCCTTGCCCACGCGATGAATGCGGTCCTCGGAAATGCCGGTCAGACCGTGACTTATATAGAACCGCTCTCGCCAAATTCAGACAAATCACAGACCGACCAGCTCAAAGAGCTTGTTGCCGACATCGACGGCGGTAAGGTCAAGATCCTTGTCATCCTCGGCGGAAACCCTGTTTACAATACGCCCGCCGACCTTAAACTGACAGAGGAACGGCTGAAAAAGGTCGCCCTGCGGGTGCATCTTGGGCTGTATGTCGACGAAACGGCCGAGCAGTGTCACTGGCACGTTCACGAAAAGCATTATCTCGAGGGTTGGAGCGATGCCCGTGCCTTTGACGGGACGGCAACGATCGTCCAGCCGCTGATCGCACCGCTCTACGATGGCAAAAATGCTCACGAGGTCGTCCAGCTATTCCTGAAAGAGGGCTTTGATAAGAAAGACTACGACATCGTTAAGGAATATTGGCAAAAAACCAACATCACGCCGGCTGCGGCAGTAAAGACCGGAGCAAAAACGGAAGCCAAACCCGACACCAAATCTGAGGCCCCTGTCGCTAAGACGGATGCGAAGGTAACCACGCCAGCGGCGAACACCGCAGCAAAAGAGGCTCCTAAAGTCTCGGCAAAACCGGCGACCCCGGCCGCAAACGCAACGGCGGCGGCCGTCCCGGCGGCGATCGCTCCGAAAAATTTTGAAGACGGCTGGCGAAAGGCCGTCCACGACGGCATTATTCCAAACACTGCCTCGGCCCCGAAAACGGTAACGGCAAGTACGGCGTTCCTGAACCAGCCGGAAACCAAACCGCCCGGAAGCGGATCTATCGAGATCGCGATCCTGCCCGACCCTTGTATTTATGACGGCCGCTTTACCAATAACGGGTGGCTACAGGAACTGCCGAACCCTCTTAATAAAGTGACTTGGGACAATGTCGCTCTCATTAGTCCGAAAACTGCTCAGCGGTTGGGGATTAATCAGGGCGGGGATACGCGGGAGATGGCCGGAGCGAAACAGGGAACTACCTTTGTTAACACAAAGGGTGGCAATCTTTTCTCCGATCTTGTGACGCTCAAATACCAGGGAGCTGAAATACAAAAGCCGGTGCCGATGTGGGTCTCGCCGGGCCAGCCGGATGATGTAATTACCATTTATATGGGCTACGGCCGGACGCGGGCGGGCAAGATCGGAACTGGGCTGGGGTACAACGTTTTTGATGTGCAGCGTTCCGATGCAATGAATTTTGGTTTTGGCGAGATCGCGCGGAAAGGCGAGACGGCGGTTATCGCCTCGACCCAGACGCACTTCAATATGGAGGGCCGCGATTTGCTTCGTGTGTGGGATCTCGACGAATTTGAAAAAAATCCGACTCTCGGCCATCAACACAATGAATATGACATGTCGATGTACCCCATTGAGGAGCATCAGGCTGTTTACGCAAAAAATCATAAATGGGGAATGTCGATTGACCTTAATTCCTGTGTTGGCTGCAATGCCTGTGTGCTCGCGTGCCAATCGGAAAATAATATTCCTGTCGTCGGCAAGGAGCAGGTCGAACGTCACCGCATGATGCACTGGCTGCGGGTCGATGCCTATTACGGCGGCGATGATATGAATGACCCGGAGGGCCCGCATTTTCAGCCGGTTCTCTGCCAGCAATGCGAACAGGCTCCGTGCGAAGTCGTCTGTCCGGTCCACGCCACGGTGCATAGTGCCGAGGGCTTGAACGACATGACGTATAACCGCTGTGTCGGGACGAGGTATTGTTCAAATAATTGCCCGTATAAGGTTCGACGATTTAATTTCATGCTGTATCAGGATTGGGATACGCCACAGTATAAGCTGATGCGTAATCCGGAAGTTACGGTTCGCAGCCGCGGTGTAATGGAGAAGTGTAATTACTGCACCCAGCGAATTGCGGCGGCGCGAATCGAGGCTGAAAAAGACCAGCGAGCGATCCGCGACGGCGAAGTCGTCACCGCCTGTCAGGCGGTTTGCCCAACTGAGGCGATCACCTTTGGCGATATGCACGATCCTAACAGTAAGGTTGCAAAAACCAAGAAAGACCATCGCGACTATACGCTGCTTAATAATCTGAATACCCAGCCGAGAACCACGTATCTGGCTGGACTAAAAAACCAGAATAAAGAGATGCCGGATTACCGGGCCGTGATCATGAAGGTTGAATCTGAAGGCGAGACCGAGACCAATACGACCAATACCGGGGGAGGCAAGGGGCACTAGTTGAGTTCAAGGTTCAAAGTTCCAAGTTCAAAGTTATTTTGAACTCAGAAACTTGATCGGATCTAGAGACATTAACTCTTATGCAGGACGATAAAGAACTTCAACAAAAACTCCACCCGGCGATGGTCGAGGGCGATCATTCGTTCGCGACCGTTACTGACAAGATCAGTGACCTGACGCTGAAGAAAAAGACGCCGTTTCATTGGTTCTTTGGCTTTGCTATTGCGTTCATGGTGATGCAGGTGCTGCTGATCACCATCGTTTGGCTCGTGACAAAGGGTGTTGGGGTTTTTGGAACAAACCAGCCTGTCGGGTGGGCGTTCCCAATTATTAATTTTGTTTGGTGGATCGGTATTGGACACGCGGGAACGCTCATTTCCGCCATTCTGCTGCTTTTAAACCAGAAATGGCGAACCTCTATAAACCGGTTTGCCGAGGCGATGACCTTATTCGCCGTTGCGTGTGCGGGGCTATATCCCGTTTTTCATACAGGCCGTCCATGGCTGGCGTATTGGCTTTTTCCTTATCCCAATACGATGTCAATTTGGCCGCAGTTTCGGTCTCCACTGATTTGGGATGTTTTCGCGGTTTCGACCTATGCTACGGTTTCGCTTCTTTTTTGGTATATAGGATTGATACCCGATCTTGCGACCCTGCGTGACCGTGCGAAAAATAAATATTTCAAATTTGTTTACGCGATTTTTTCGTGGGGTTGGCGTGGCTCCGCCCGGCATTGGCATCGATACGAACTTACTTATTTGATCCTGGCGGGACTTTCTACACCGCTTGTCCTGTCGGTTCACTCAACCGTTTCATTCGACTTCTCGGTTTCGCAGATCCCGGGGTGGCATGCGACGTTCTTTCCGCCTTATTTCGTTGCCGGTGCAATTTATGCAGGGTTTGCGATGGTACTGATTTTGGCGATACCGTTGCGGCACCTTTACAACATGAGTGATTTTATCACCAAGACCCACCTCATTCTTATGGGCAAGGTGATGCTGGCGACGGGGCTCATCGTTGGCTATTCATATATAGCGGAAATCTTTTTTGGCTGGTATGGGGGGTCACAGTATGAATGGTTCATGATCAAGAACCGCATATGGGAAGGTCCGTATTGGATGTTCTATTGGTGTCTTATTTTTTGTAATGTCTTGTCGATCCAGTTCCTGTGGTTCAAACGATTTAGGGAAAGTGAATTTTGGCTTTTCATATTTTCAATAATTGTAAGTATCGGAATGTGGCTCGAACGATTCGTTATTATCGTTACCAGTCTACAGCGTGATTTTTTACCGTCGTCATGGGCGATGTACTCACCGACGATCTTCGATTGGTCAATGTTTGTCGGCACGCTTGGAATGTTTTTTACGCTCCTCTTTTTGTTTGTAAGGTTTGTTCCGGTCATTTCGATCTTCGAGGTGCGTACGCTTTTGCCTGAGGCGAATGTGCATGGACATCAGCAGGATTTTGAAGAGAACGTGAACGAGGTCGAATATACATACGACCGCACGGATCCGCCGAATGAGTAGGTTTTGAGTTCCGCCTTTAGGCGGCGTTATGCGAACTTGAAGGATTGCCGCCTAAAGGCGGGACTCCGAACGTAAGTGCTATGGAACATAAGCTTCACGGGATAATGGCTGAATTTGATACGCCGACGCAATTGGTCGACGCGGCTCGTAGAGCGCGCGATGAGGGCTATGTCAAGACCGACGCCTTTTCGCCGTTCCCGCTTCACGAGATCGATGAGGCCCTCGGCATCAAGCGCAGCATATTGCCGTATTTGATTTTCGCGGGCGGCATTACGGGGTTGGTGTCCGGCCTTGGGCTCACATATTTCGTTCATGTCATCGACTGGCCTATTATCGTTGGAGGGCGACCTGCATTCAGCCTGCCCGCATTTATTCCTCCGATGTTTGAATTGACGATCCTTTTTGCGGCTTTTGTGGCGGTTTTCGGAATGTTGTTCCTTAACGGGCTGCCCGCCCCGTACCATCCGGTATTTAATGTCCCGAGATTTGCTTTGGCGACACGGGAGAAATTCTTCTTAATAATCGAATCTGCGGATCCGAAATACGATTACGCAGAGACAAGAAGGTTTATGGAAAGCCTGGACGCGCAGGAGGTTTTTGATGTCGAAGATTAGCCCTGCGGGCAAAGTAAAAAGTAAAAAGGAAAAAGTAAAAAGTATGAGCAACCGATTTCGTTTTGCCTTTTTACTTTTGACTTTTGCCTTGCTCACGGGTTGCGGCGTGCGTGCCGATATGCAGGATCAGCCGCGGTATAAGGCATACAAACAGAGTGATTTTTTTAGCGATCACAAGGGGTCTCGTGATCCGGTCGAGGGAACTGTGGCACGCGGCCAGCTCCACGACAACAAGGCTTTTTACACCGGTAAGATTGATAATCCGAATCTGAACGCCCCGGTCGCGACCGCCGTTGATGCCAAGGGGAATACGGTGATAGCGAGCTTTCCCAATGACATTGATGAATTCCCAGTTCCGGTTACAAAGGAATTGATCGACCGCGGCCAGGAACGGTTTAACATTTACTGCATCGTATGCCACGGCCCGGTGGGCAATGGCGACGGGATGATCGTCAGACGCGGATTCCCGGCGCCGCCGACGTATCACGACGACCGCTTGCGAAACGCTCCGGTCGGCCATTTCTTTGACGTGATCAGCAATGGCTGGGGCAAGATGAATGCCTATGCCTATCAGGTGCAGCCCGCCGACCGCTGGGCGATCGCGGCATACATCCGGGCGTTGCAGGTCAGCCAGAACCCGGAAGAACATTTGAAGATGAACTCGAAAACTGAGTCTAACACGGCGCCTCCGAAAAAGGACGAGACCAAAAACGTGAGTACCAACGGAGGAAAACGCTAAATGGCGAATCCTGAAAATTATCGTGCACCGGCCGAGATCAACCGATGGCGCACGCTCGCCCTAGGGGTCGGCGGAATTGCCTCGATCATTTGGGCGGTCGGAGCATACTTTAATACCGAACAGGCCCTTCTCTCATGGTTATTGGGATTCATTTTTTGGGCCGGTATCGGGTTTGGCTGCATCGGGGTATTACTGCTCCAGTATTTAGTTGGCGGTGCATGGGGCGTCGTGATTCGGCGCATTCTCGAGGCGGGAACGCGCACGTTACCGGTGATCATCCTATTGTTCATACCGCTGGCGATCGGAATATATACCCGAAGTTTTTTTGACTGGACGCACCTTCCGCTGACGGATCACGTAATGGAACAGCGGGGCATATATATGACGCCGTGGTTCTGGATCGTTCGCGCGGGGATCTATTTTGCGATCTGGGGCGTAATGGTCTATCTGTTGAATAAATGGTCGGCAGATCAGGATTTAACCACCACGACCGAACAGTCGCGGCTTGTTTTAGAGAAAGCATCACGATTTTCCGGCCCGACCATGGTCGTCTATTGTCTGGTCGTAACCTTTGCGTCGGTTGACTGGATGTTGTCGCTTGACGCCCATTGGACGTCGACCATTTGGGGATTGCTTTTTGCGGCGGGGTGGGCCCTGAGCTGTTTTTGCTTCGTGGTGGCAATGCTTGCCGTGCTTTCGGATAAGGCTCCAATGGACGGAGTTCTGGGAAAGCGTCACTTTCATGATTTAGGCAAACTGATATTAGCACTTGTCATGGTCTGGGCGTATTTTAACTTTTCGCAATTCCTTATCATTTGGTCAGGAAATATTCCCGAAGAAACCGGGTGGATATTGACGCGAATGAAGGGTGGCTGGGGCTACATAGGGGTCGGGTTGATCTTGTTCCATTTTGCGTTTCCATTTCTCGTTTTGCTCCAACAGGACTTTAAGCGGCATTCAAAATGGATCGCGATGCTTGCGATTTTTATCCTGGCGATAAGGCTTGTCGATATGTTTTATCTGATAGGGCCGAGCAACCGCATTGTTACGGACGGGCTGGAGCAAGGGGCATTTCGCATTAGCTGGCTGGATTTTGTCGGGCCGGTCGCGGTTGGCGGTATCTGGCTGTGGTGGTTCTTCGGAGAATTGCTTAAGCGGCCGCTCGTTCCGGCCAGGGACCCGTATTTTGAAGGTGCGATCGAGCACGGCAGGGGCCATTAATATTTAGGGATATGTCGTCAAAGAAACACGAAAATACGGTGCCTGACATTGGCAAGGGGTACGAAGAGAACGAAATTGGCCTCAAGGGGATCTTGTCGTTCGCGATCGGGCTCTTCCTTTTGATTGTTATCACCTTTGGATTGATGTGGGCGTTCCTGAATGTGTTGAAAGACAAGGCAAAACAGGACAATGCCGACGAACGAAACCCGATGATGATGAGCGAGAAGGAGCGGCTGCCGCCCGAACCGCGATTGCAGCTTGCACCCGGCTTTGGCATCGACTCGGACAAGGGACGCGTTAATCTCGAACTCATGGCCCCCGGTGCCGAATATCTCGAATACCACAAACAGTCGATCCATCTCTGGGAGCATGGCCGCAAGGATGAAAAGACCGGCATGGTGACCATCATGCCGATCGACGAGGCGAAAGCGAAGCTCTTGTCCCAGAATGTTAAGGCCAAATCCGGTCCCGAGGCCGAGGAGTTCTTAAAGAATTCACGAGGTTTTGTATCGGACTCGAGTGCGGGACGCGTAGCGTCGGAAAAGAGAAGGTGAGTAGGTAAGTGAAAAGTGAAAAACTAAAAGGTAAAAGTGAAACGCGGTGCGGAATGATTCGCGGCGGCTTTAGATTTGCGCTTTGTATGGCACTGTTCACTGTTCACTGTTCACTGTTCACTGTTTGCGTTTTTGCTCAAAAGAGCGAGCATTACAATTCGCCGCTTTACTCGCCGCGGTATTACGATCCGGCGGCTTCGGAACCAAGCGGATTGCCCGAGGCCCTGAAAACGATCGGGATCGAGCAAAAGCTTGGCGGACAAATGCCGCTCGATACCGAGTTGAAGGACGAAGATGGTAAAGCCGTAAAGCTTGGTAGCTATTTCAATACCGGCCGACCGGTGATCATCGCATTTGTTTATTACGAGTGCCCGATGCTTTGTAACCAGGTGCTAAACGGTTTGACGGGGGCTATGAAAGGCATCAATTTGGATGCCGGCAGGGATTTTGACGTGGTCGCGATCAGCTTTGACGCCCACGAAAATGAAAAGGGCGATCTCGCGAAAAATAAAAAGGCGAGCTATGTCGAGCGTTATGGTAGGCAGGGGGCCGAAAAAGGCTGGCATTTTTTGACCGGAACGCAGGAATCGATCGATAAGACAACATCCGCAGCGGGCTTTAGCTATAAGTGGGACGAAAAGAGTGGTCAGTTTGCCCACGCGGCCGGCATCATGGTGGCGACGCCTGAGGGTAAACTTTCGCGTTATTTTTACGGGATAGATTACGCTCCTAAGGACCTCAAATTCGGCCTTATGGATTCGACCGCCAACAAGATCGGCAATCCGGCTGAGCAGTTGCTCCTGTATTGCTTTCACTACGATCCGGCGACCGGTAAATATGGGCTTGCGATCTTACGTGTGATGCGCCTGGGCGGAATACTGACGCTGCTGGGCATGGGCTTGATGGGCTTTGTGTTTTGGCGGAGAAATAAGAAGAAAGGGTTAACGGTGAATGGTGAATGATGAATGATGAATGATGAATTTATTCACCGTTCACCATTAACCACTCACCATTAAAGAGTTATGCAGAATACAACGTGGGTACCATTATTTCCCGAACAGGCTTCGACCTTTGCATGGCAGGTTGACGCGCTGTATTTTTACCTGATCGCTGTGAGCATAGCGTTCACCATCCCGATTGTGGCGGCTATATTCTTTTTTAGTCTCAAATATCGCGAAAAGGAAAAGTTTGCTACGCCCGAGGAAATGCATGGTTCGATGGTGCTCGAAACGGTTTGGTCGATCATCCCGTTCGTTGTCTCGATGACGATCTTTCTTGGCGGTGCGATCGTATTTTTTAACCAGTACACGCCCCCCGATGACGCGATGGAGATCTATATTGTCGGGAAACAATGGATGTGGAAGGCGCAGCATGAAACAGGCCAGCGCGAGATCAACGACCTCCATATTCCGGTTGGACGCAACGTTAAACTGACAATGGCGACCGAGGATGTGATCCATTCTTTTTTCATTCCCGCCTTTCGGACAAAGGCGGACGTTGTGCCGGGACGCTATACGTACCTTTGGTTCAACGCTACAAAGCCCGGAAAATATCATCTTTTCTGTGCCGAATATTGCGGGCTGAACCATTCCGGCATGGGCGGTTGGGTATATGTCATGGAGCAGCGTGATTTCGATAACTGGCTGAGCGGCAATGTTTCGGGCCAGACGCCGGTAGAGGAAGGCAGGGACCTGTTTACCAATAAGCTCGGCTGCGCATCGTGTCACGCGGGCGGTCCGGCCCAGCGCGGTGCAAAACTCGAGAATGTCTTTAACACGGATGTGAAGCTCGTCGGCGGGGGAGTCGTTAAGGCGGATGAAAATTATATTCGCAACTCGATCCTCAATCCCGCGTCGCAGGTCGTCGAGGGATTTCAGCCGATAATGCCGACCTTTAAGGGCCAGGTGACCGAGGAACAGCTCAATTCTCTTGTTGCGTATATCAAGTCATTAAGTCCGAATGCGGCGGCGGCGGCCTCGGCAAATACGGCAGCGGCCAATAAGCCTGTAGCGAAACCGGCAGCGAACACGGCAGCGGCCAATAAGCCCGCAGCAAAACCGGCCGCTAATAGTAATAAGTAGGGTTTACAAGATTATGCAAACGCAAGATGCAATCACACCGGGTTACGCGATGCGGCCAAAGCTCAACTATTTGAACAATGGCACGACGCTCAAATCGTGGCTATTGACCAAGGATCATAAGCGCATCGCGATAATGTATTTGATCACGGTTTCGCTTTTCTTTATGATGGGCGGCCTTTACGCGGCCACGATCCGGCTCGAGCTGCTAACGCCGGCGAGCGATCTGCTCGAGACCGGAACGTATAACAAGGTATTTACGCAGCACGGTATCTTGATGATCTTTTTCTTCCTGATACCGTCGATCCCGGCCGTTCTCGGCAATTTTCTTATCCCGATCATGATCGGAGCCAAGGACCTCGCCTTACCGCGCATCAATCTTTTAAGTCTGTATATTTACTGGCTCGCCGGCGGCATGGCCCTTTGGGCGCTAATGCAGGGCGGAGTAGATACCGGCTGGACATTTTATACGCCGTACAGCACGACGTTTTCCAATTCATATGTGATGGCCGTGGGCCTCGCTATCTTTATCAACGGATTTTCGTCGATTCTCACCGGGCTCAATTTTATCGTCACCATTCATACAATGCGGGCCCCGGGGATGACATGGTTCCGGCTGCCATTGTTTGTCTGGGCCCACTACGCGGTCAGTCTGGTAATGGTACTCGGCACACCGGTCATCGCGATCACGACGCTGCTGCTGGCCATTGAGCGGATCTCGCATGTTGGCATTTTCGACCCATCTATCGGCGGCGACCCGATCCTGTTTCAGCATTTGTTCTGGTTCTACTCGCATCCGGCGGTCTATATCATGATCCTGCCCGGGATGGGCGTCATAAGCGAGCTGATCTCCAGTTTCTCTCGTAAAAAGATATTTGGGTATGAGTTTGTGGCTTTTTCGAGTATCGCGATTGCCGTCTTTGGTTTTCTCGTTTGGGGACATCATCTTTTTGTAAGCGGACAGTCGATGTATGCGGGGATGGTATTTTCCTTCCTTACGATGGTCGTTGCCGTGCCCTCGGCGATCAAGATGTTTAACTGGGCCGCGACACTTTATAAAGGCTCTATCTCATTCGACACCCCGATGCTCTATGGCATCGGTTTTATGGGCTTGTTTTTGATCGGTGGTTTGACGGGATTGTTTCTCGGGGCGATCGGCTTGACGGTCCATCTGACGGACACATATTTTGTCGTCGCCCATTTTCACTACGTGATGGTCGGCGGGCAGGTGATCGCTTATCTTGGCGGTATCCACTACTGGTGGCCAAAGATGACTGGCAAGATGTATTCCGAATTTTGGGGCAAGATCTCAGCGATGCTGGTATTCGTCGGGTTTAATCTGACATTTTTCCCGCAGTTTCTGCTCGGGTATCAGGGCATGCCGCGACGCTACGCCGCTTATCCCGAGGAATTTCAGGTGCTCAATATCTTTTCGACGGCCGGTGCGTCTGTTTTGGGTATCGGGCTGGTCATGCCGGTGATATATCTTGGACATTCACTAATCTTCGGCAAGGATGCCGGAGACAATCCGTGGCTGCTGCCGGGGCTGGAGTGGCGAACGACCTCACCGCCGCCGACGGAGAATTTTGCGGTGATGCCGGTCGTGACGTGGGAAGCGTACGAGTACGGCGAGGAGAGCGGACTCGATGTCGAAGCGGCAAAACGGAGGCTTGCGGTCGAGGCGGCCACATAGGAGAGAGTTAGCAGCGGCAGGCGGCTGTTGGCAGTAAGACGACGTTCTGCCTACTGCGACTGCTTTCGGCCTACTAAAAAAAGATGTCGACACACGAAACATCAGACAAATTCGTTTACCATGAGCCCGGCCTTCAGCATCAGTTTGAGGACATGGGCCAGCAGGAAGAGAGCGTCTCTATCGGGATGTGGGCATTTCTCGCGCAGGAGATCATGTTTTTTGGCGGCCTTTTTACCGCTTATTTGGTATTCCGCTCGAAATATCCGATGGCATTTGCGGCCGGCAGTAACCACCTCAACGCATTTTGGGGCGGCCTCAACACGCTTGTCCTCATCGTCAGCAGCCTGACGATGGCACTGACGGTCTATTACGCCCAAAAAGGCAACCGCAACATGCAGGTGATCCTGATCATGTTAACGATGTTTTTCGGCTCGGTATTCCTCGGCGTCAAGGCGATCGAATATACGGATAAATACAACCACGGAATTGTCCCCGTCACGGGACTGAACAAGGTCGTTAAGGCTGATACAAAATCCGAACACGCCGAGGTTAAGGAAAAGCCCTGTTACGAAGTCTCGCACGGCGAAGAAGAGGAAGAATACGTAAACCCCAGAGGCGAATTCCAGTGGAAGGATTGCTCGCTGGTAAAGTTGGCGCAGGACCATAATTATCTGACCTCGGCGGAAAAGATCGGTTATTTCTCGAACGGTGAGATCGACGCGGACAAATTTCGCGATAAGGTGCGGATATTCTTTTTCCTGTACTTCGTCATGACCGGTCTCCATGCGCTGCATATGATCGTCGGACTTGGGCTGATGACGTGGCTGCTGTGGACGGCGTGGAAAAAATATTACAGCGCCGATTACTACATGCCGGTCGAGATGTCGGGGCTCTACTGGCACTTTGTCGATATTGTCTGGATATTCCTGTTTCCGCTCCTTTATTTGCTGGGGCGGCACTTTATGCATTAGGAGAAAGTAGATGTCGGATAATCACGAACAACACGAGCATATGAATATCCCCAAGTATGTGGGGGTATTTATGATACTTGTTGTGGGAACAATAGCAACGTACTTTGCGGCGACGGTTGATCTCGACGGGATATTTCCGGGGGCGAACACCCTCGTCGCGCTTC
>JANYIL010000022.1 GCA_025362075.1 Chloracidobacterium sp. | reverse complement strand
GCATGGCTTTGTCCCCCGCGCGGTTCGAGCTTGAGATGAAGCCCGGCACCGAGACCACGGTCGTCATTAATCTCGAATATAAGGTGGCCGATATCGACGCCAAACCCGTACGTATCGTCGCTTCGATTAATGACTGGACGCTGACCAAGGATGGTCGCGTCGAGTATTTTCCGGCGAATTCGCGGCCCGATTCGGCCAGCCCGTGGCTGATTTACACTCCGGGTGAGGCGACCGTTGCTCCGGGCATTTCACATCAGATACGCGTAACCGTTTCGGTGCCGCCGAACGCCACGCCGGGCGACCATCTCGCGGCCCTCATTATCGAGCAGCGGCCCGACGCGCTCAAATTAGAGCAAAACACGCGTAAGGTGGTCGTTCGCTACCGGATGGCATCCGTTTTTTACATCAAGGTCGGCGGCCTTACCAGAAAAGGGAATTTTCAGAACCTGCTTGCCGAGTCAACCGACGGCGGCATTAGCGTCACCCCCGTGCTCAGAAACGAAGGAAACAGCGTGATCCGCCCAACTGCATCGCTATCAGTAATCGATGCGGACGGAAAACCGGTCGCCGAGGTCACCGATGCGGAAACGCTCCCCCTGCTCGCAAACGCCGAGGCCGCCCGCCCGTTTTTGATTGAAAAAGCCTTGGCGGCCGGCAAATACACCGTCAAATATCGTATCGATTTCCAGGACGGACGGCCCGCGACCGAGGGCGTTACCGACCTGCTCGTAAGCCCTGTCCAGCCAAAGATAGCCGCGTCCGGAACCCCTCCGAAAAAGCCTTAACCCTCCTCCAATTCCGCTGCTCAAAATGAAACGCCTGCCCCTAATCATTTCGACAACCTGTCTGTTGTTGGCAATCGCCGTATCGGCGTTTGCCGGCGACGACACGCGGGCGGCCGGCGCCGATGCGGCGCAGGCGGGCTTTGCCACGATCGTTGTCAATGGCCGTACATTAACCGGCCCGAACAGCTCGGCGCAGATGCGTGACGGCCAATTATTGATACCGGTGGCGGCCCTGGCGAGAGGACTGGGCGATTTAATCCAAGTAGACTCCGCTGCGAGAATTTTAATTGTAAAACGGCAGACAGGCGTGAGCGCGAGCTTCGATTCTCGCGTCGGACAGGTCACCGAAAACGGGGCCGTCGTCCTGTCTGTGCCGAATCCGGGTCTGATCGTTTTCTCGCCAAATGTCGATGAGATCATGCTGCCGTCACCGATCCTGTCGGCACTTTTCGACGCTGCAATCCGGTTTGACCGGCAGAAAAATGAGGTACTCGTCACGCGCGGCATTGCGAGCCTCGTAACACAGCAGAAAGCCAAGCGCAATTTCGCCGATATCTACCTCGCCGAATACGAATACACGCTCAACCGCTATTCGTCGGCAAATTCGCACAATCTGTCAATCAACGCTGTCGGCCGTCTCGCCGACGGGCGGTTTAATTTTACGTCCAATTCGAACGGGTCGTCGATCGGAAATATATCGCCCAGAAATTTTACCTTCAATCTCGAACGGCCGAACGGCCAGCGTTATATCGCCGGTGATTTTGGTTCCGGTACTGCCTTGCAGCTAATGACGGCAAATATTCGCGGCGGCCTCGCAAGTATTCCGGTCGGCAATTTCACCGTCGCGGCATTTGGCGGCCGTGTCAATTCAGGGACCTTTATACGCGGCGGAATCGAAGATTTTTCCGCTCCGCAGCAAAATCGCCGCTCGTTCGACACAAACGTATTTGGGATTTCGGCGACGACGAAACCGTTCGATTCCGGTACGCTGAGACCATTGATCTTAGCGATCGGAGCCATGCATTTCGGCGGATCGTCGCGGCAGGGCAATGTTGTTTCGACAAGCTTAAATTTTGGCGGCCGGCGGGTGCAGCTTCAGGGTGATTTCGGACTCGGCACGTTTCATGGCGTGTCGATAAACGACAGCCCGGTAAATGGCGCTGGCATGGCTGTCGACCTCGCCGGCTCGTTCCAGGCCGCGAGTAATCTTTCCTTTCAGGGACGTTTTGCCCATATAGGGTCCAATTTTCTCGCCCCGCAGACCGGTATCCGCGAACCGATCGATCTCAAGGCCGCCGGCGTCGCCTGGTCGCCCGCGAAATGGCTAACCACTACCGTAAACGCCAGCACTTCGCGACGGCCGAACGAGACCGGTCGCGCCGAGAGCTTTGTTTCAACCTCGTTCGCGATATCGCCGGGCGGGACCAAGCCGCAATTCTATATTTCGCACACCCAGAGCAGCTCAAAAAATTACCGAAGCGGTGAATTTACTATCGTAAATTTCTCTAAGAACTTTCATCGCACTCGTTTTTTCGCTAACGCGACACGTGTCAAAAATATCGGCCCAGCATCGCTAAGTGCCCAGTTCGGTACAAATTTCCTGGTCAACGATCACAATACGATCGAGGTAAATCAGGGTTTCGGAAACCACGGCGCCCTCAACGGCCTTGCCGAGTGGCGCAACTCGGGGCTGTTTACCAAACGGCTGAATTTCTCCGCCGGACTCGGGTACAACTCCTCGAAAACATCTAATCTGACTATCTGGGAAAAATTCACCGCCTCGTTACAGCTTCCCCGCCAGTCATCGCTTCAGCTAAGCTATATCAGGACCATCACCGGATCAACGCTGCTTGTAAGCGTTCGCGGCACGCTGTTCCGCAAACGCGAATCCGGGGCATACCTCAACGCATCGGCGTCAGATGTCAATTCATTTGCCAAAGTGTCGGGCCGCGTCTATCAGGACGTCAATCTCAACGGAAAATTCGACCCCGGCGTCGATGTACCGCAGACGGACGTTAAGGTCCACGTCGACGGCAATCGCTATGTCGTCTCAGATATGAATGGAAATTTTCGGTTCGATTCGGTGCCCGAGGGCGACCACAAAGTCTATGTCGACCTGCTCTCGGTACGTGCCGATCTGACCCTGTTGGACGAGGCAGCCAAGAATTCGGCATTACAGGCGGGTCGCGATACAACGATGGATTTCCGTCTCGTCCGCACCGGCCGCCTGCGTGGCCGCGTCTGGCTCGACCTCAACGGAAACGGCAAATTCGACGAGGGCGAAACGCCCCTCGCAGACGTCCGCGTCGTAACCGGCAGCGGCCGCGATACGTTGACCGATGCCGATGGTTACTACGTCATCGGCGACCTGGCCCCCGGCGAACATGTAATTTTAATCGATGAAAAAACACTGCCAGAAAAGACCATTTCGGGTTTCAAACCGCTCGCGATGCAGGTCTATCCCGGCCGCGAAACAAGCGACGTCGACCTCGCCGTGATTGTGACCCCGGCTGAGGTTAAACATTTCGAATCGAAACCTTAATGTTCGGCTCAAGTCAGAACCACCTGCGGTAGCGGGTGGTTGAAGTTAGTCTTAATTTCAACAGTCGACGTTCGTGCTCCTTATTAAACCACCCGCTACCGCAGGTTGTTCTGACTCGGCATTTCGTGCTAGAGTGACTGGCAAATGGCAACGATCGACCACATCATCCTAAACGTCAACGAGATCGACGCAAGCGTTGATTTTTATGTCGGTGTGCTTGGCTTTACGAGCGAGGGCGACGACGGGCCGTTTACCGTTATCAGGGTCAGCCCCGATTTCACGATCCAAATGGCCCCGTGGGGCACGAAAGGCAATGAACATCTCGCCTTTGCGATGCCCCGGGCGGACTTTGACGGTGCCTTTGCACGCATGAAGGAGCGCGGCATCGCCTACGGTGACTCGTTTCACAACGTCGGCAACAACACCGGCCCCGGTGTCGAAAACGGAGCCAAAGGCCCGGCCCCGACCATCTACATGAACGACCCCAATAAGCACCTGATCGAGATCCGCACCTACGATTAAGCTAAGTCAACAGGTTGGCCGATAGGCGCGTCCGGGTTGTTTGATGCGGATTGCCGGGAGCATGTAGGTCGGCGCAAGCTCGGCGATCAGATCGTGCGGGTGCTGGCGGTCGTGGATCGGCTGGCCCTTAAAAAGCTCGCCGCTCTGATATAGCAGAGGGTAGCCGTAACCACGCTCGATGAGCGGATCAAGGCTCGCCATCACGCGAATTCCAAACTGCGAACGTTCATTGATCGGCTTCGAATACATCAGCATAAACATCGACGGAGCGTCCGCCCGGTTTCGATCTCCCTTTCCCGCGACCGAGGCGTCGCGGGTCGCATGCCGCCGGTTTCGTACATTTTCGTTTTGGCATACATAGGCGACGAATCCGCGGCCCACGACGTCCCCGAACTCTCGCGTGACATGGGGTCGCCAATGTTTGTAACAGAGGACATTTCCATTTTCATGTCGCCTTTCATCCCGGACATATTTGCCATATCGCCCGGTTTTTTGTCATCCATTTTCATTCCAGGCATGATGGACATGTCGCCGGGTTTTTTTACCGGCGCTTTGTCTTCCTTTTTCATGCCAGGCATGTTGTCCATTTTGTCCTCATCGGGTGAATGGAATCGTGCGTGTGTTATCGCACAGACACGCCGTTTTTATTTATTTAGCTTATAAGCAAGCTCGAATCCACACGAATGCAAATTGAGTGCCTTTCGTCACTCGCATTCAGATAACAATCTTCGCGGTAGATTGTGCGGTGAGCGTTTTGAGGCCCCGCAAATTTAGTACATGGCCAATGGCATACGAGTTGCCCATTTCTACGTTTATGGACAGCGATGCACAGCATTTAAGGATAAAGGAGGTATACGAATGAAAGCACAACAAGTTGAAAAAAAAGAGTACGGTTTTAGCCGAACGGTTGATACGGCATTCGAAGAAGCTGCGGAACGCACTCGTGAAGCATTGAAAAAGGAAGGTTTTGGCGTTCTTTCCGAGATCCGGCTAGATGAAAAACTAAAGGAAAAATTGGGCGTGGATTTTCGCCGCTATGTGATCTTGGGCGCGTGCAATCCGCCTCTTGCTTACAGGACCCTGCAAGAGGACATCAATATTGGACTACTCTTGCCGTGCAATGTCATTGTGTATGAAGCAGATGATAAAAACAGATCGGTTGTCGCGGCTGTGGACGCTCGTGCAATGCTTTCGGTTGTCGGAGAAAACTCAGCAATGACCGAAGTGGCAAACGAAGTCAACGATCGATTGCGACGGGTGATCGAACAAGTTTGAATTGAATTTTAATTGGACGAATAAATTCTAGAGGTACTTATGAAAAAACAAATGTTAGTGATTTGGCCCGCGATCATTGTGGTTCTTTTAGGCGTCGGTGGTATCGCCGCTCAGGACAAAAAAATCATAAAAAAAGATGGAATGGACATGGCGATGATGATGAAATCGCCGCATCACACGCTGATGATGGCTCACCAGAAGAGCATGGCTGAGTTTGCGAAGGCCCTCCATCACCAGGCGATGATGCCTAAGCCGTTGGACGTTGAGTTCGCACGCGCGGCCGTTGCCGAGCTAAGACATTGCCTAGATGCTATGGAAGCCATCCATCAAAAACACATGGCGACGATGAGCGATGAGATGAAAGCGAAGATGAAGATGATGATGGACAAAATGGAAAAAGGCCACGCGACGATGAAGGAGCATGTCATGGAGCTTGAGACCGCCGTCCGCTCCGATCAGCCGGACGCAAAGCAAGTGGCGATCCATGCGGGCGCCCTGCTCAAACACTTCGCCATGATGTCGAAAATGCATGGCGGAAAGAAAGCGGGCAAGAAGATGACGATGAAGAAAACGATGACAATGAAGCCGATGTAAAATCCGGCCTCAACGCCAGTTTCGCCGTGGATCGCATAATGTTGCGTTCCCGGCTGGCGTTCCTGTCATGGACTAGGAGAGAGAAAATCATGGAACGGCGAAAATTCATCCGTGCGTTAGCGGGTACGGCGGCATTCACGTCAACAGGCGCAGGGTTGCTGTTTAGCGCGTGCGGCAAGGGGCCACTTGAAGACAAGATCGGCGAGTCGTTCGCGGGCTATCCGCATGACCCGGTGCGGGCGGAGAATTTTACTAATCCGCTGTTCATCCCCGGCGGCGAGGGGCCGTTTGGCGTCCTGAGCGTAACCGATGCGCCGCTGACGCTTGCCGCACAAGCGAAGACGTTTCCGATTCTCGATGGCCGGGCCTCGCCATTTCTGCTGTATGACACAAGCTATGCGGGCAAGAGCTATCAGAATCCGATTCTTCGCGTCAAGAGCGGCAGCCGTTTCACCGCGACGCTGCAAAACGGTCTGAACGAGCCGACCATCATCCACTGGCACGGCCTGCATTTGCCGGCAAATATGGATGGTCATCCAAACGACAGTATCGCACCGGGCAAAAACTACCCCTACACATTCCCGGTCACCAATCGCGGCGGCACCTACTGGTATCACACGCACGCGCACGAATTGACCGCTGAACAGGCTTACGGCGGCCTGGCAAGCTTTTTTATTATCGAGGATGATGACGAGCTGCGGCTCGTGAGCGCTCTCGATCTCAAGCTTGGCGAAACGGATATTCCGCTGGTGATTCAGGACAAACGCTTCAACGCCACCGGCGAGCTCGTTTACCAGCCGGGCATGATGGAGAAAATGATGGGGTATCTCGGCGACATCGTGCTGGTCAACCTGACGCCAAATCCCTACCTCGAAATCGGTTCGCGCATCTACCGCTTTCGCTGCTTGAACGGCTCGAACGCGCGCGTTTACAAGCTCGCCTTTATGCGCGGCAACGAGAAGATGGCTTATCAGGTGATCGGCACCGATGGCGGTCTGCTCGATCGGCCGTATCCGGCGACTGAGGTGTTTCTCGCTCCCGCCGAACGGCTCGACGTGCTTTTCGACGCGAGCCAATTGCGTCAGGGCGAGACGGTGTTTCTAAAAAGCCTCGCCTTCGATCCGATGGAACAGGACGGCATGGGAGGCATGGGCGGAATGGGTGGAATGGGCGGTCAGGGCAACAGCCAATTGGGGCAGATGGGCGACAACACACGGCTTGCCAACGGGCTTGAGTTCAACCTTTTGAAGCTCGTCGTTGCAAAAGCCGCGCAAGGGCCACGCGAGATACCCGCGAGCCTTTCGACACTTGCTCCGCTCGACACGGCTGGAATAAGTCCCCGTCGAGTAACGTTGTCGCTTAATCACATGCAATGGCAGATCAACGGCCAGAGTTACCGGCGTGACGCCGCCACGTTCGAAGTCAAACGGGCAGTCGAAGTGTGGAACATCGAGAACGCTACCAACAGCATGATTCATCCGATGCACCTCCACGGCTTCTCGTTTCAGGTGCTTGGCCGAACCAACAGTCCTGCGGCCTTGCGTCCGCTGGCCACGGCGAGCGGCGGACGTGTGGTGACCGATCTGGGCTGGAAAGATACCGTGATGGTTTGGCCGGGCGAAACCGTTCGTATCGCCATCGACTTCCGGCAAGCGTTGCCGGGCGAGCAGCTTTACTTGTTTCATTGTCACAATCTGGAACACGAGGACGGGAACATGATGGTCAACTACCGCATCCCGGCATGAACAATTTATACAAAAACGGACACATAGGAGATTAATGTTATGAACGAATCGAATAGGACAGGCCTAATTATAGCGTTTGTGGTCGTCGTCATACTTTTTCTGGTATTCGGCGGCGGGATGATGATCGGCTGGAACGGCGGCGGGATGATGGGCGGTGGCCGGATGATAGGCGACGTGACAACCGCCCCGAGAGGCTTTGGCGGGTACAGTTGGATGTGGATCCCCACTTTGCTGACATTCGCGATCGGTGTCTTTCTTGGTTGGGCGATCTTTGGGAAGAAAAGGTGACCGAATTAAAAGTAAAGGATCAAATCTGTAGGGAGAAAAAAAATGAGTTGTTGTAGTGATGTAATGAAACCAATCGAGGCGTTGTCGTGCTGTACGCCGCAGGACACGGCGGCAGATGCCGCACAGGCAATGAAACATTCAGGCTGCGGGTGTGCACCTGTGGTTGAGGATACGGAAAGTCTGAAACTTGTCGGCGTCGTCACCGAGCGTGACATCTGTCACGGTGTCGCGGCTGAGGACGTTAAAGCCTCTGAAGTCAGCGTTGAAAAGATCATGCGTCCCGCTTCGTCCTGTTGCGGTGCGGATGATTCTCTGGACGAGACGGCGCGGAAACTTAACGAACACCAGACAACGAGCCTGCCCGTCGTGGACCAGGCGGGTGGTTGTTGTGGCACTGTTAGCTTGCACCAAATAAGTCAATCTCCCGGGACCTTACAACGACTTAATATAAGCAGCGATTGATCTGATCTGTGCCGGCGTCAATTTTCTGCCAAATCCGGGCATTTTGCCCTTACCGCTGGTTATGATCCGCACCGCTTTTGCCGTGCTTACGCCGCCGCCGCTAATATTATCGGCATCGAGCTTTTTGCCCTGCGCCGTCTGCGACTTTCCATCCGAGCCATGGCAGCGTGCACAGTTTGAAACGTACAGCGAACGCGGGCTAGTCGCCGTCTCACCGGCCGCAACATTCGCCTCAGCCGACTTAGAAAATAAAAAGAATGCCCCGATCACCAAAAAACCCGAGACAACGCCGAATTTAAGAGTAGTTTTCATAGTTTCATCATAAGCCCGAAGGCTTTCAATAAATATGCATCGAAGCCGCCGCCCGCGTCAACTGTTATTTCTTCCATGCCGCCCGCCAATCCTGCATCTTTGCACACCGCAAGCGGCGGCAAAAGCCAATATTCCAAAAACTGCTGTAACCGTGAATAATTTCGTATTCTTCATTTAAGTAAATTTCCCCTTGAATTTTTTAAAGCGTCGTTCGTCTCAGCCGAAGTGCGTTCGTAATTACAGAGACCGAGCTAAATGTCATCGGGGCGCTTGCGATGATCGGACTAAGAAGTATGCCAAAAAACGGATAGAGTATTCCCGCCGCAACTGGCACGCCAAGAACATTATAGACAAAAGCAAAAAACAGATTTTGTCTGATATTAGACATCGTCGCCCGGCTCAACCTGATCGCCCGCACGATGCCGCGAAGATCGCCTTTGACAAGCGTTACGCCGGAGCTTTCCATTGCAACATCAGTTCCTGTTCCCATTGCAATACCGACCTGAGCCTGTGCAAGCGCCGGAGCGTCATTGACGCCATCGCCCGCCATCGCAACGATCTTGCCTGTCGATTGAAGTCTTTTTATAGCCTGCTGTTTCTGTTCGGGAAGTACGTCCGAAATAACGGTGTCAATGGCTAATTTGACGGCAACTGCGTCGGCAGTTTTCGGCGCAAGTCCGAGCAATGCCTTGATTGCACTAGATGTCTGGCTCCGCGCCCTTAGCTCCAAAACCTGGCCTAGCAATACCAGCGTTGTAATAACGGCAGCCGATTCGAAATAAAGCGGAGCTTTGCCCATATGGCCGCGAAGCGACTCTGGAAAAAATTCCGGCAGGAAAAGCTCCCGCGAGGCTGTAAATATATGCGGCCCCGGTGCCGATCGCGATAAGCGTAAACATATTCGGACTGCGATTTAATACCGACGCCCCCGCACGCTCAAAGAATGGCAGCCCGCCCCACAAAACGACCGGCGTAGCGAGAGCAAACTGAATCCAGCCGAAGGCGCCCGATGGAATGTATCTCATTACCGGATTTCCCGGCAGCATTTCACCCATAGTCAACAAGAGCAGCGGCAGCGTTAACCCGACGCCGATCCAAAACCGCCGCTTCATACTGTCAAATTCCGAGGTATCCTCGACAGCTTGGATCGAAAAGACGCGTGGCTCAAGCGCCATGCCGCACAATGGGCACGAGCCGGGCCCGATCTGTAATATTTGCGGGTGCATCGGGCATGTATATTCGATCTGGCCCGCGCTTTCGGGTTGGGGAATCGTGGGCACACGCCGAGCGTGACCGCTACGTTCGTCGGATAATTGTGAGCTTAAATACGATTCGGGTGCGGCTTCAAATTTTGCCAGACATCCTTTGCCGCAAAAATAATATTTTTCACCCTCATATTCACTGTGTACGGCAGCCGTTTGCAGGTCAATAGTCATTCCACAGACCGGATCCAATACTTTTTTCGTCAAAACCGGTAATTCCCTCATCGTTGTCACCCCTTTTTACCGCCTTTTTATCGTTCAGTGTGCAATATCACCAATCTCGATTGCCCAGGGCGAGTATTATGCCCGCTCGGTTAGCTGAACGATTCTTTCGTTGATCCGCATTGAATAGTATTATATGAATTATTCACCGCGGAGACACAGAGAACACCGAGAAACACCAAAACGATGAAAACTCGCCAAAATAATTATTTCAACACGATCCTCTATTTAGTTTCCATTCTCTGTGTTCTCTGTGCCTCTGTGGTGAATTCCCCCGCCCAGGATTACAAGACGCTCAAGCCCGGCATCGAATACGCCGAGGTCACAAAAGAGATCAGTGGGCTCAAGGTCAATATGAATCTGCTCCGGCTGGACCTGACAAAGGTCCGCCTGGACGTCCACCACGCCATGGACGCCGCCATCGGCACCGAAAAAACCTCGTCCATCGCCACGCGTCACGGAGCCTTTGCCGCTATAAATGCGGGTTTTTTCAGGTTGGATAAGTCGCCATTTCTGGGAGATCCCGCTGAACTCCTCTTTATTGACGGAAAGTTGTTGAGCGATTCGAATAATAGACGCGTCGCGCTCACGATCTTCAATAAGAGAAGGCATACCGAGGCAGATATTGGCGAGTACAAGGTCGGTGTGGCACTATTTAACGGGAAGGACTTCGTTAGTTCTATTTTAACGATAAATCGCGAACGCAAACCCGGAGATGTTGTGGTTTACACTCCCGAATTTGGCCCTACGACTCTCACGGATGAAAAAGGGGTAGAAATACTCGTTCACAATAAGCCCCCGGCGAAGAGCAATTCAGTAATTGAAATCCGAAATCCGGGCGGGAACTCGCCGATTCCTAAAGATGGTTTTGTAATCTCGATGACAAGTGCGGTAAGTCTAGATGCTGAAATCGTTCACGCACTGACGTATCGCCCGAGAAGAATCGCTTTCGCCCCATTATTTGGAGCGTCGGATAAAGCGATTCCAAGAGGCCAGCTCGAAGACGTTATCGCCGGCGTGCCACAACTCATCAAAAACAGCAAAATCGACATCACCTGGCAGGAAGAGAAATCGAGCAAATCCTTTGTCGAAACCCGGCATCCGCGGACGGCAGTTGCCAAGCTCAAGGACGGCAAGTTTTTGATGATAACGGTCGATGGCCGGACGGAGTCGAGCGGCGGCATTGGGCTACAGGACCTCGCCGAATATCTGCTCAGCCTCGGCGCGACCGACGCGATGAATCTTGACGGCGGGGGGTCGACGACGATGTTTGTCGACGGCAAGGTCGTCAATCACCCGTCGGACAAAGAAGGCGAGCGAAAGGTGAGCGACGCCATCCTGGTCACGCCGCGTAAAAAATAGCCTCGAATGCACGAAGTTCATACTGCAGAACCATGCGTAAGCGAGGGCTTAACAGCCAACGCCCGTATGTTCCGCCATCCCGAGAACGATGCCTGCTCAAGGTGTTGCACATATGAAAAGCTTGACAAAGTGTGCAATTTTCTGCTATGCTGATCTGTCTTTCAGATCTTTGAAAATTGAAGACAAATAGCTCGGTGTTGTGAACCGTGTCCCACAGGAGATCGGGCCAGCGAGAGGAGGTCGATTCGACATAACATCTGTATTTACAATAACTTACAAATTCTGTAAGACAATGTAATATTTTTATTTAAAAACAGCGGGACAGCAGAAAAAAATCGCTGCAATTAGTGCAAATAAAGGTGGTTATTTGTCCCACTCGTAAGCGGGACAAGAGCGGGACGGAGCGGGACAGCGGGACAAAACGTAACGCTCATTAAACTCCAATTGTGGCAAACCAAATTGATATTCGAGTCGTATTAGTGCTAAGTTTCAGAAACTCAACCTCAAATAAATATATGAATCGAATCCTCATCGTGTTCCTCATCGCCGTATCTCTCGTAATGGTCGCGTCCGCACAGGCGCCGCCGAAAAAGACTATTGCCTCTATTACCGAAAAGCTGCAAAAGATCGACGGTTTTATGCCCCTCTATATAGACAGCGAAAATGGCAAGATCTATATCGAGATAACGCGGTGGAACAAGGAGTTTTTGCATCTGGCCAGCCTGCCGACGGGCGTTGGCTCAAATCCGATCGGGCTCGACAGGTCGCAGTTGGGTACGACGAAAGTCGTCTTCTTTGAGCGGTCGGGGAACAAGGTTTTGCTCGTCCAGCCTAACTATGAGTATCGGTCGTTGGGCAGCAGTCAGAACGAGAGAAAGTCGGTTGAGGAATCGTTTGCGAGATCGGTGATCTGGGGTTTCAAGGTCGAGGCGGCCGAGGGCGACCGGGTGTTAGTTGACGCCACGAGCTTTCTGATCCGGGACGCCCACGGCGTGGCGGACACACTCAACCGGGCACGACAGGGGACCTACAGCTTTGATGAGGGCCGCTCGGCGCTCTACATGCCGAACACAAAAGGCTTTCCAAAGAACACCGAGGTCGAGGCAACGATCACGCTGACATCAAACGCCGAAACGGGTCCGCAGATCCGCGAGACGACACCTACGCCACGGTATGTGACGGTCCGCGAACGGCAATCTTTTGTCGAGCTGCCGGATGACAATTACAAACCGCGTAAATTCGATCCGCGTGTCGGCGTCGGGCCCATTACGTTCTACGACTACGGCACGAAGATAAATGAGGACCTTGAGGTCAGATGGATTCGCCGCCACCGGCTAGAGAAAAAAGACCCGACGGCCGCGATCAGCGACCCCGTTAAGCCGATCGTCTATTACGTCGACAGCGGTGCTCCGAAAGATATTCAGGACGCCCTGGTCGAGGGTGCGTCGTGGTGGAATCAGGCGTTTGAGACGGCCGGTTTTCGGAATGCATTTCAGGTCAGGGTGCTGCCGCCCGACGCCGATCCGATGGACATCCGTTACAACATGATCAATTGGGTCCACCGCTCGACACGCGGCTGGTCGATCGGCTCAAGCGTCACCGACCCTCGTACCGGCGAGATCATAAAGGGCGATGTGACGCTCGATTCGTCGCGGGGCAGGCAGGATTTTTTGTTGGCTACCGGAATGGTGCCGCAGTATTCGTCGCTGGGCGAGAGCTGCGATTTTGCGATGTCGCCTGATGTAGAATACCTGACCGAACCCGCTGGTGCCGATGCGACGTCAATGATCTTTGCACGTATTCGCCAGCTTTCGGCCCATGAGGTCGGCCACACGCTCGGGTTCCCGCATAATTTTGCGGCGAGCACATTTGGCCGTGCTTCGGTGATGGATTACCCGGCACCGATGATAGACATCAAGGACGGAAAGCTTGATTTTTCAAACGCCTACCCGGTCGGCATCGGGGTGTATGACAAGTATGCGGTCAAGTGGGCGTACTCGCAGTTTGCTCCGGGTGCGGATGAGAAGACCGAGCTAAACAAGATCGTGAATGACGGCGTTGCCAATGGAATGCTCTTTCTCTCGGACGGCGATGCCCGCCCGGCGAACGCGGCCGACCCGCGTGCAACGCTCTGGGACAACGGCAGCGATCCGGTTGCGATGCTCAAGCATGAAATGCAGGTCCGGCGGATCGGACTCGATCAGTTTGGCATCCGGAACATTCCCGAGGGGGCCCCGATGTCAGCGCTTGAGAACAAGTTTCTCCCGCTCTATCTGCATCACCGCTACCAGCTTAATGCCGACATCAAGACGATCGGCGGCGTTTACTATACATTTTCGGTTCGCGAGAAAAGTGGCCCCGTGCCGTCGCAGGTCAATGAGATAATCCCCGCCCAGCGTCAACGCGATGCATTAAATGCGGCCCTTGAAACGCTTGATGCAAAGGAGCTGGTCATTTCGGACGACATTCTCAAGCTGATGCCGCCGGTCGCGTTTGGCTACAACTCAGGTCGCTCGGAGCTTTTCGCCAAGCGGACGACACCGATCTTTGATCCGATCGGCGCGGCCGAGATCGCCGCCGACATCGCGATCAATGGACTCCTCGAACCGAACCGGGCGGCAAGGATGATAGATTTTCATTCGCGTGACAGGGCTAATCCAGATTTTCGCGAGATAGTCGACGCCCTTATCAACCGCTCTTGGGGAGCCCCGTATTCAGCCAACGCGAAAGAGGCCGCAGTCCAAAGGGCTGTCCAGAGCGTAGTCGTATCGGAGTTGATGGACCTCGCGGCGGACGCTAATGCCCGGTCGCAGGTCAGGGCGGTCGCGACCGAGACGCTAAGGTCGCTGCTTGCAAGGCTCAAACGCCCGGTTACGGGTGACGCCGCGACCCATTACCGCTCGACGGCAGACGACATCGAGAGGTTCCTGACACGGCCCGACGCTCCGCGCAAGCAGACTTCACCGCTCGCCACGCCCCCGGGCGATCCGATCGGAAACTAGGTCTTTGACAATTTTAATAAAGCTATCGGGTGATCCTGGCAAGGTATTTGCGCACCAGTTCGGGTGAGAAATCGTTCGAGATCAGCCCGATGTAGTTATCCGGCCGCAGAATGATAAAGAACGACTCCTTTGTCCCGAAGATCTCCGCGATGTTTGGGTAGAGCGAGATGACCGTGCTGTCGATCAGGCCTTCCCATTCCTTCATCAGATCGTCGGGCAGCGGCGGGATCTCGGTATTGCCGTCAAAGAAAACGAGCAGATGAAAAACGGGTTCGCGTAGCCGGTCGTAGATGCTCGCCCCGTCGATCTCAAACCACGGCATCCGGTCGCCGGCATGGACGGCGAAGCTGCCGTGCTCCTGACTAAGGGATTGGTCTTCATAATTGATCGTGATTTGAGAGACCCGCGGAAAAATAAACCGCTTGACCATATCGAGGCTGAACAGAAATTGGGCGATGTACGGGAAAACATACAGCCGCGTAAAGACCAGAAACGGCTCAGGGCTTGCGACGAGGCCGAAAAAGCGGTCGGTTGATCTTGTCAAGACCTCGGCATTGGGCAGACGCTCTTCGTTATAGGTATTGAGCAGCTCACCGCTCGCTTTTCCTTTCAGTACAAGTGCCAACTTCCACGCGAGATTGTAGCCGTCCTGAATGCCCGTGTTCATTCCCTGGGCACCGGCTGGCGAATGGATGTGGGCCGCATCGCCCGCCAGGAAACAGCGTCCAACCGAGAACTTATCGACGTGCCGTGTGTGTACCTTATATGTCGAGAACCAGTTGACGTTTGTCATCTCGAGTTTTAGCTCGGTATCGGTCTTGATACGCTCTTCGATCTCCTCGTACAGCACATCGCCCTCGTCTTTGTCGAATTCCTCAGGAAATGTGCCGACGATGCGGTATCGGTTGTCGCCCACCATCGGGAAAAATGCGAGAAGCGAGTTCTTCATCAGGAAAACCTGGAGAGCGTCATGGCTGAATTCCCAATCGAGCCGCACATCGGCCACGTAGAACATCCGCTCAAATGTGCTGCCCGCAAATTCGAGGCCGAGGCTGTGGCGGACAAGGCTCGTGGCCCCGTCGCAGGCCACGAGGTATTTGGCCTCGATAGTTTCGGTTTTGCCGTCGGCCGTTTTGATCGTGGCGGTTACGCCGGCCTGCGTCTGCGTAAAGCCTTCAAGTTCGGTCTGCCACCTGATTTCCTGGCCATGTGACCGAATATGATCATGGAGCAGCGTTTCATGCTTGCCCTGTTCGACGATCAGCACGTAGGGATAAGGGCTGAGACCTTTGCCGATGTTCTTAAATTCGGCTTCGCCGCGAACTTTTCCGGCGGCAAACATGCGGACCTTTTCGACGATGGCACCCTGGGCGATCAATTTATCGGCGAGACCGATCTGCTCATAGATCTCAAGCGTCCGTGCCTGAACGCCGATCGCTTTGGAATGAGGAGTGGTCGTCTCCTTTTTGTCGATAATGACAAATTCGACGCCGTAGCGGATCAACTGGCAGGCGAGCGAGAGGCCAGTCGGGCCCGCTCCGATAATAATTACATCCGTTTGCATTTCTGCATTTTAATCTCTCCGCATTGATTTACAAACGCGCGGCAAAGTATAAAATTGCTAGACAACAACATTATGAGACCAAACAAAAGAATTTCGGTATTAGCGATCCTGACACTCTGCTTACTATTGCCTCTATCGGCTAGGGCTGACAAGGTCGATGACTATGTTCGTATGGAAATGGCCAATCGGCACGTGCCCGGCGCGTCGGTAGCGGTGATGAAAAGCGGACGCATTGTGAAAATGAAGGGTTACGGTTTTGCGAGCCTCGAATTTGATGCTCTTGTAACGAAAGGCACTGTTTTCGAGCTAGGGTCTGTCACCAAGCAGATGACCGCCGCCGCGGTCATGCTGCT
>JANYIL010000002.1 GCA_025362075.1 Chloracidobacterium sp. | reverse complement strand
AATCGTGCCGCCGATAATGGTAGCCACCCACAAATTAACAACCTGCGCGAAAACGTGAAAAAGCGGCAATACGCTCAGAATCACTTCGTTTTCGGAAATGTGCATCACCTCTTGACAGCCCGTCGCTTCGTAAAAAATGTTGCCGTGCGTTAAAGGAACGCCTTTTGGAGTGCCGGTCGTCCCGCTCGTATACATCAAAACCGCCATATCTTCCGGTTTTGCCGGAGTCGGTTTTGAATCGTAATCCGCGGGGCGCGGAGTTTTTGCCCAATCGGAAAACTTCTGAAAATTGTCTGCCGATTTCGTATTTCGTATTTCGTATTTCGGATTTTCCGTTTCGTTCTTCGTCCTTTTTCCTTTGTTTTCCTCCTCGCCGTCGCCTTGTTGCGGTGAGATGTTTTCTTGGTCTTGTAGAACGACGGGAGGAATCTTTTTCCCCGTTTTTTCCTCAAGTTGGTGAAAGGTTTTTATAAAATCTTCGCCCACGAACGCCATTTTTGCTTCGGAGTTTTCAAAAAAATTGATGATTGTTTCAATTTCGCCGTGTGGGTCGATCGGAACGCAGACCGCGCCGCGAAAGAGAATTCCGAGATACGCAATCGCCCAGCGCGGATGGTTTTCGCCAATCAAAGCCACGCGGTCACCAAAAGCGATGCCTTCTTGTTCAAGCCGAAAAGCGATAGCGCGAATCGCATCGAGCATTTCCGCGAAAGTATATTCTGTACCCTCCAAGCCGATAACCCGCATCGCTAACTTGTCGGCGTGAGATTCGGCGGCGTTGATAATTAGCTGGCAAAAAGAATGCGTCGGAGTATCTTTTTTTTTGGAGTTTGTCGGATTCATATTTTATGACCTTATTGATGCTACAAAATATCACGAATTAAGGCGCTTCAAACCAAGCCACCCCGTCGTGTGAAAATCGGAGGTGATGTTGCTTTCGCAGCGGCGGCAATGCTCCCTCAGTCGAATTTGGAGCAATCTTTAAAACACTTGACTGTCAGTCCGGATGATGTTTTTAGAGTATCCGCTCATTTCCGCTAGGGCTGACGCTGCAAAAACTAGTTGACGAGCCCTCTGCTGCGTGGCGAAGGGCGCTATTTTATCCTCTTTAACGGCGGCGAGCAGCCCGGACTTGTCACGCTCAATGAAATCACTCAGCCTCCTCGCGAGAATTGGATGACTGACATTGCGGGGCAGGTATATGATTCCGAACTAAAATCTCGTCACTATGCACCGACACCCGATTATTAAAATCTTTGCAAATGGTGGACCAAAGCGACTGTGGCACAAGTGCCGATCTTGAAAACTGACGAATACTCGGACTTCTTTAGCGTAATCAACTTTGCGATCAGGGCGTCACTCGCTCGCGTGATGAAAGCACTCGAAAAATCGAAACCCACGGACGCGCCTGGATATTTGCCCAAAATTTCAAAAGTCGGCAAGAGCAATTTCTCGAAAACATGGCTCCTTTGCTGATTTCCTCTATTTTAACTTTGCCTATGAGTTAAATTTCGCGTCGAGACATCGCAAATGATGAATCCAAAGCCAGCCAAACAAACCAAGTGCGAAAGAATTCACGCTTAATTACGTGAAATTCCGCGTCAGATGTCTGATTCTGCACTTATTTGTCCATATCCAGAATCGCAATCACGGTTATTGCTAACGGACAAAGCAATATACCTGACTGGCACAATCATTGCTATAAGTTAGGTAATACAGGACGAGGTTCAACCTGAACGCCCGGAAAGGATCAATTGAAAAGTTTGATCAGAAAAACAAAGAAATTGGGAAACTCATAAATAGGAGAAATAAAATGTTAGAAAATAATAAATGTGAACACGGCTTAACTCATAAATCGAGTCCCGGGGCGAGGCTTCGCGACGGACTAATGTATTTTATCGCCGGCACGGGGATCGGAGCGGCTGTCGCGCTTCTTTTTGCTCCTAAATCCGGCAGCGAACTGCACGGCGACATCGCGGGTGCCACACGCAAGGGCTATGACGCCACGCTCGAAAAAGCAAACGACTTAAAGGAACAGTCGGCCGATGTCCTCCAGACAGTCAAGGACAAGGCAGAAGCGGTCTATAATTTTGCGTCCGGCAAACTCGCTTCCGGCAGTGATGATGTCTCCGACGTGTATTCCACTAACGGAGAGGCCCCTGACGGGACTGAATGGATGCAAGAAGAATCCGGTATGCAACCGGGTACGCGAGCAACCGGCAGGAAATCGTCGAGTATTGTGTGATCGGCAATGGATTACCGTCCGATCTGCGGTTCGCTCGGTCATTTAGTTCGCCGGGATTTTCAGCCGCGACCCGAAAAGCGAGATGGACGACGATCTTTTGCGGCTGAAAAACTCATATCGAAAAAAAGAAAAATGCCGCACGATGCGGCGGCAAAAAGGAGAAATGTTATGAAAATCGAAGAAATTATGACGAAAAATCTGAAGTTCTGCACGGATACGACGAGCTTGCACGAAGTCGCGCAGATGATGCTGGAAAATGACTGCGGCTGTATTCCGGTGGTCGAAAACGCGGAAAACAAAAAACCAATCGGGATGATTACCGACCGCGATATTACTATTCGCACCGTCGCACATAACAAAAACCCGCTTCAGATGATTGCCGGCGAAGTGATGACCGACAGCGTAATCACCGTTACGCCCGCGATGAGCGTCGAAGAATGCTGTCAAATGATGGAGAGAAATCAGATTCGGCGCGTCGCGGTCATTGATGATAACGGTGCGTGCTGCGGCATCGTAGCGCAGGCGGATATTGCCAGAACTGCCCCGATGTTTGAAACCGCCGAACTCGTCAAAGACGTTTCGCGGGCGGCGGCATAAATTGTCAATTACAGTTGGAGGCGGCAAATGCAGAAACAATTTCAAAATCGTGCGGAAGCCGGGCGACAATTGGCGGCGAAACTGACGGAATATAAAGACCGGCGGGACGTTGTAATCCTGGCTCTTCCGCGCGGCGGTGTTCCCGTCGGTTTTGAAGTGGCAAAAGCATTGAACGCCCCGCTTGATGTTTTTATCGTCCGCAAACTCGGCGTGCCGGGACAGGAAGAACTGGCTTTCGGCGCGATCGCTTCAGGCGGCACCAGCGTATTTAACGAAGCACTGGTGCAGGCATTGCGCTTGCCGCCGGCACTGCTCGAAAGAGTCGTTGAAAAAGAGCGGAAAGAACTCGAAAGACGGGAAAAACTTTACCACCCCGGAAAAGTCGCGCGCGATTTGAACGGAAAAATCGTCATCATCGTTGATGACGGTTTGGCAACCGGCGCGACGATGCGGGCGGCCGTTACCGCGATCCGAACCTTGAAGCCGTTACAAATAGTGGTTGCCGTGCCGGTCTCCTCCAGCGATACTTGCCGCGATTTGAAGACAAAAACCGATGCCCTGTGCGTCTGCGTGATCACACCCGAACCGTTCTACGGTGTCGGAATGTGGTATCGGGATTTTGAGCAGACAACCGACGAAGAGGTTTGCCGTTTGTTGGGACAAACCACGGGTCTGACAAGGAAAGCGGCTTAAAATCTTAATCGGGAGGTGAATGAAAATGAAAGAAAAGTTTGAAAGGGAATGCGCTCATAAACCATGCGGCTGTCCGGCGTATACGGGCAGCGATTATTGTTGCTCGTGGTGCGAAAAAGCTGAAGATTCGACCGACTGCGATTGCGGACACGCTGATTGCGACGCCGAGGCATAAGCGTTTGCGTAATTTTAGAATGTATTCGGAGGGTTGTGATGCAGGGAATAAAAGAAGAATTCGATGCCGATCGGAAGGAAAACTACGTCAGCATCACCGATTTTATAACCGAGCAGAATAAATACGAGTTTTCCTGCGGAAAGTGCGGAAAAATTTTCTATGCCGACAAGGAAACATTTGAAAATATCAACCGGGCTGTCGAACAAGGTTTGAACAATTTGTTCCTTTGCGAGAATTGCCGACGGAGAAACAAAGAAGCGGCTTACGAAACTCGGTAGAATGACGAGAAATTACGCTGACAATCGGGGAAAAACTCGCCGCCGCGTTTATTTATTTAGGGTCTATGGTAGTTAAGCTATTATAAAGGAGAATATCTTAGCAAAGTCAAAAGAAGTTTATAAAGGTTAATGTTACGGTGATTGAACCTGAACTCGCATTCTTTTAGGTGCAGATGAAAGGTCTCTTTTTTAACTCCAT
>JANYIL010000276.1 GCA_025362075.1 Chloracidobacterium sp. | reverse complement strand
TGCGGCGGCGACGGTCTAACCTAAAATCACAATGCCCCCAGAGTTGAATTGCGGCGGGCTTAAATCTAATCTATCGAGGATGTCTGAAAAGTCGTTTTGATCCCCGAAGGGGATAGATGAAATAGCGTCGGGAGAATCCCGACGAGATTGAGCGATAATTGGCTGTCGTCCCTGAAAGGGACGAACAAGTCTGTAACCCGTTTGTTTTCAATCACATTCCTCCCCTTCAGGGAGGGTTCGGTTACGTATCGTTATTCGGCGGGTTTCACCCACCGCTATTACATTAGTGGCTTTCAGCCACAAAAATAGACTTTTCAGACAGCCTCTTCTGACATATGCGAGTAAAGATCTGCTGCATCGCCAACCCGCAGGAAGCCGCCGACGCCATCGCGTTTGGTGCGTCGGCGATCGGCCTGGTAGGTGAGATGCCGTCCGGGCCGGGGCCGATCTCGGACGAAGATATTTACGCCATTGCACGCACCGTTCCGCCGCCGATAGCGACGTTTTTGCTGACCAGCCAGCAAACCGCGCAGAGAATCGTCGCCCACCATCACCGCACTAAAACGAACACAATTCAGATCGTTGACGAGCTTGTCGGTCGCGAATACACGGCGATTCGCGATGATTTGCCGAACGTGAAGCTCGTCCAGGTCATTCATGTCACGGGTGAAGAGTCGGTCGATGAAGCGGCTGAGTTGGCTGAACACGTCGATGCGATTCTGCTCGACAGCGGCAATCCAAACCTTGCTGTTAAAGAGCTTGGCGGTACAGGACGGCGGCATGACTGGCGCCTGAGCAGGAAAATTGTCGAGACTTGCGGCAGGCCGGTTTTTCTTGCGGGTGGACTTAACGCTGAGAATATCCGCGAAGCTATCGAGGGAGTTCAGCCGTTCGGGCTTGATCTGTGCTCGGGTGTGCGGACGGATGGAAAGCTTGATCTGCGAAAGCTCGATGCGTTCTTCTCGGCGGTAAATTTGCTGTAACTGAGGGCACACTCCCTACCGGTCGTGTTTCTGCCCAATCATCTGTGTTAATCTGTGAAATCGGTGGCCAATTGCTATGACGATGAAGATTGATTGGATGCGCGGGTGCGCGACAGCGTTAGTGACGCCGTTCAAAAAGGACGGCTCGGTCGATGACGACTGCTTTCGTAAGCTGGTCGAGCGGCAGGTAAAGGGCGGCGTCCGGCTGCTCATTCCGTGCGGTACGACGGGCGAGGCGGCGACGATGGACGAGGCCGAGCGGCTGCACGTCATCCAGATGACCGTCGAGGTCGCCAAGAAGCTCAAGGCGAAGGTCATCGCAGGGACCGGCAGCAACAACACCGCCGCGACGATCGATTTTACGCGAAAAGCCCGCGAGGCCGGTGCCGATGCGGCCCTCGTGGTCGCTCCGTATTACAACAAACCGACGCAGGAAGGGATGTTCGCCCATTTTTCCGAGATCGCAAAATCCGTAAAGGCTTTTCCGATTATGCTTTACAACGTTCCATCGCGAACGGCCTCGAATATCTCGGCTGAGACGACGCTGCGGCTCGCCGAAAAGTACGAGAACATCGTCTCTACAAAAGAGGCTTCGGGAAACTACTCGCAGGTGATGGCGATCCTCAAAAACCGGCCAAAGCATTTCACCGTTTTGTCCGGCGACGACGCGTCCGCCTTGCCGCTGATCTCGCTTGGAGCGGACGGCCTCGTATCGGTGTGTGCGAACGAAATTCCAAAAGAGACGTCGAAAATGGTCGAGCACGCGCTTAACGGTTCGTTTCACTTCGCGCGCAAGATCAATTACAAAATACTGCCGCTGATGGAAGCAAATTTTATCGAATCGTCGCCCGCTCCATGCAAATTTGTGATGAAAGAAATGGGCCTGTGCGAGGAAAATCTGCGTCTGCCTCTCGTGCCGGTGACGGATGCAACACGAAAGATATTGCGAGACGTGATAGCGGGAATGAAATAAGAGTTTCACCACAGAGACGCAGAGATTACAGAGATAAGAAATGAGTTTGAAAGAAAAAATAGAGGGCTTGTTTGGACAGACGGAATTTTCGCCTGACGACCGCATCGTTTACGAGCAATTCAAGACGGCCTTGCGTCGCGGTGAGATACGTTCGGCGGAGAAAGATGCGGATGGGAATTGGCACGCGAATGCTTGGGTCAAGCAGGGAATTTTGCTCGGATTTCGGATGGGTAAGATGGTCGAGATGTCGCTGTCGACCGAGACGCTGCGGTTTTTTGACAAAGACACGTTTCCGCTGCGGCCTATGACGCTTGAGGATGGTGTGCGGATTGTAATGGGCGGCTCGGCGATACGTGACGGCAGCTATGTGGCTCCGACCGTTGTAGTTGTGCCGCCGGCGTATATCAATGTCGGAGCTTACGTTGACGAAGGCACGATGGTCGATTCGCACGCTCTTGTAGGAAGCTGCGCTCAGATCGGCAAACGGGTGCATCTCTCGGCGGCGGCACAGATCGGCGGCGTGCTTGAGCCGGTCGGAGCGGTACCAGTAATTATCGAGGACGATGTTCTGGTTGGCGGCAACACCGGTGTTTACGAAGGAACTATTGTTCGCGAGGGAGCAGTGCTTGCCAGCGGTGTGATCTTGACGCGTTCGACGCCCGTCTTTGATCTGCCGAACGGCCGCGTTATCAAATCGGATGGCGATAAGCCGCTCGAAATTCCCGCTGGTGCGGTCGTCGTCCAAGGCTCACGAGCCGTGACGCATGGATTTGGCAAGGAAAACGGCCTAGCGATCTATTGTCCGATCATTGTTAAATACCGTGACGAAAAGACCGACGCCTCGACCAAACTCGAAGATTATTTAAGGTAAAGAAGGGTTCGGAGTTCCAACTTTAGTTGGCCCGGCGTTTAGACAAGAGCCAACTAAAGTTGGAACTCCAAACATAAAGATATGAACGATCACGGATCAAATAACTGGCTCACCGAACGGGCTCATCAAGCGATGATCGAGAACGGCTTTGAGCCGGAGTTTTCGCTTGGCGTCGATGCTCAGGTCAAGGCGATAGAAGCACGGCCAGCGGTAGCGGCGGATGCGTCGGTCCGCGATATGCGAAATTTGCTGTGGTCGTCGATCGACAATGCGACCTCGCGTGATCTTGATCAGATCGAGTGGGCCGAGTCTTTGCCGAATGGCGACATACGCGTGTTGGTGGGTATCGCAGATGTTGATGCATCCGTGTCGAAAGATTCGCCGGTCGACAAACATGCGAAGCAAAATACCGTCACGATTTATACCGAGAGCAAGATTTTTCCGATGATGCCGGAGGAGCTTTCGACCGATCTGACCTCGCTGAACGAGGGCGTTGACCGACTTGCCGTCGTCGCCGATATGACGATAAAGGCAAACGGCGATGTACCGGAGAGTACGTTTTACAGGGCTCTCGTACACAATTACGCAAAGCTCGCCTATGAAGATGTCGGAGCGTGGCTGGACGGAAAAGGCGAGATGCCGGCAAAGGTCGCCAGCACCGCGGGGCTGAAAGACCAGATCGAATTACAGCAGCAAGCCGCTGTCAGATTGCAAACGTATCGGACGGCAAAAGGCGCACTCGATTTTGAATCGATCGAATCTACGGCCGTTGTCGAGGACGGCCAGATCAAGGGCATCAAATCGGTGGTGCCGAATGCCGCCCGCAAATTGATTGAGAATTTCATGGTCGCGGCGAATGTCGAGATGGCAGAGTTTCTCGAAAATAACGGGGCACTTTCGCTTCGCCGCATCGTTAAAACACCTGAGCGTTGGGACGGCATCGTCAGGATCGCGGCCGAATACGGCGAGTATTTGCCGGACCAGCCCGATCAGCCTCTCTTGGCCGCGTTTCTCGCAAAACGCCGGGCTGCCGACCCCGATCATTTTCCCGATCTTTCGCTTTCGATCATCAAGCTGATCGGCAGCGGCGAATATGTCGTGCAGCGTCAGGGCGAGGATGCAGGCGGGCATTTTGGGCTGGCGGTTCGTGATTATGCACATTCGACAGCGCCGAATCGGCGTTTTACGGACATCGTCGTTCAGAGGCTTGTCAAGGCCGTCATTGCTAAAGGCCCGTCGCCATACACCGGCGAAGAACTCGACGCCATTGCCGAACACGCAAATTTGCAGGAAAAAGCCTCGCGAAAGGTCGAGCGTAAAATGCGAAAGATCGTCGCCGCGACTGTCATGCAGCGTCATATCGGCGAGAATTTTGACGCGATCGTCACAGGCGATACGTCGGCGGGTGTTTTTGCGAGAATTCTGCGGCCGCCGGTCGATGGACGCATTGTTCAAGGCCAGCAAAGCGTGCGTGTCGGTGACAAGATCGGCGTGCGGCTGCTCTCCGCCAACCCGAATAACGGATTTATTGATTTTGCCGTCAATCACTGATGCATGCCAAAGTTTTCAACTCAACCTCAAATTGGCTAAGATATAGATGAGGTAATAGTTATATGACTGAAAACGAAGGCGAAAACGATCAAAAACACAGTTTGAAAGACAGCATTACGGGTTTTGGACAGGTGCTCATCGGCGAGATCGAATCGCTCGCGGGCGTCGTCAACGCCGATCCGTTGGCTCAGGCCGAGGGCGAATTTAATGTCGAGGTCGGTACGGTTCGGGAAGGTTTGGAAGAGGATATGGCTGAAGAAGACAGCGAAAAGTGAAGATTCGACCATAATATTTCGTGTATAATTA
>JANYIL010000262.1 GCA_025362075.1 Chloracidobacterium sp. | reverse complement strand
TGCATTACGAGCGCTTTGTGATCGGCGGCGTCGAACCAACGCATAAACCGGTCTCGCTGCCGCTGCAGCAGGAACCGGCCTCCGCAAAAGACATGCCATTTCTCGAACGCCGCGAGCTTGGCGCCGTGAATGTCGGCCGTTCGAATGGCTCGATCACGGTTGACGATCACAAATACGATCTCAAACCGAAAGACGGCCTTTACATTCCGATGGGGTCGAAATCGGTGACCTTCGAGTCTGAAAATCCGTCCGACCCGACGCGGTTTTACCTCGCTTCGACACCCGCTCACGCGGCCTTTGACGTCAAGCACATCGCGATCGATCAAGCGGTGGCTCTCGAACTCGGTTCGACCGAGACCGCCAACGAGCGAACTGTTTATCAATACGTCGTGCCGGCCGTCTGCAAATCGTCACAGCTACTGCTGGGCCTGACCGTGATGAAACACGGCAGTGTCTGGAACACCTGCCCGCCGCATCTGCACGACCGCCGGTCAGAGGTCTATTTCTATTTCGACCTCGCCGAGAAAGCGCGGATCATGCATTTTATGGGTGAACCGGATAACATGCGGCACATTGTCATGGCTGACGGCCAATCGGTCGTGTCGCCCCCGTGGTCGATCCACATGGGCGTCGGAACGACGAATTACGCCTTCGTCTGGGCGATGGGCGGCGAAAATCTCGATTACACGGACATGAATGTGCTGGACATCTGCCAGCTTAGATAAATGAAATTACGTTTTCTTATACTCTGGTTTGTAGCGGCTGCTTTTGCCATGAGCGCGACGGCTCAGAGCCCAGACATTTTCAGTCGTAAAAACATCGAAGCGGGTATGCTCTCGGCCGCGAAATGGCAGCTCGCCAATCCGAATCACCCTCTCTACGAATGGACGAACGGCGCATTCTTCGCGGGTCTTTTTTCGGCCTACGAAACGACCAAGTCGCCTGAAATAATGGCGGCGCTAATGGATATGGGTGAAAAGAACGGCTGGAAGCCGGGGCCGCGATTTGACCATGCAGACGACATCGCGATCAGCCAGACCTACATCGATATTTACCGCATCAAAAGGGATAAAAAAATGATCCAGCCGACGATTGATGCGGTGGGCCGGCTCAAGACTGAAAAGGGTGAGCAGGTCGCCAAAAACGGCATCACCTGGTGGTGGTGCGATGCCCTCTTCATGGCCCCGCCGACGCTTGCCAAGCTCGCGCAAACTACGGGTGACAAATCGTATCTTGCTCTAAACGACCGACTCTTTCAGGAAACCTACGACCGGTTATTCAATAATGAGGAAAACCTCTACGCCCGCGATGCGTCGTATCTGATTGACACAAAAGGCGCGGGAAAACGCGAGGCAAACGGCAAAAAGGTGTTTTGGAGCCGCGGTAACGGCTGGGTCGTTGGCGGCCTTGTCCGGCTGCTCAAGGAATTGCCAAAAGATCATCCAAAACGCGCGTTTTACGAAGCGCAATACAAGGCGATGATGACGCGGATTGCTTCGCTGCAACAAGCGGATGGGCTGTGGCGGTCGAGCCTGCTCGATCCGGCGTCGTTTCCGGGCGGCGAGGCGAGCGGGTCTGGATTCGACATTTACGCGATGGCGTGGGGCATCAATAACAAAATGCTCGACCGCGCCAGATTTTTGCCCGTTGTAAAAAAGGCCTGGACCGGCCTCAACACGCTCGTCCACCCGGACGGCAAAGTCGGTTGGACACAGCCCATCGGCGCCGACCCGCGGCGTAATTTCACCGCCCAAAGCTGGGAAGTTTACGGGGCCGGGGCCTTTCTTTTGGCCGGGTCGGAAATCGCGAAACTAAAGCTATAAAAATCTAAATAATGCCAGCGGCGTGCCGACCGGGGCGATGGTGCCTCGAAATGCTGGGAGCCGACCTTAACAGCCGTCTGACGGTCGTCGGCAGTTTGTCCAGTTCGTCCGGTTTTACAAGATAAGAGTTTGCTCCCGAGCTAATGGCCGTTTCGCGGTCGATTTCGCGGAACAGGGCGCTGTACATGATGATCGGAGTCATTTTGTCGGTCGCTCTGATTCGTTGGCATAGCTGGGCGCCGGTTATCTTCGGCAGGCAATATTCGAGGATATAAAGATCGAATGTCTGGCTGCTGATCAGGTCGAAAGCCGCAAAAACATCCGTGGCGCACATCAGATCGTATTGCGTTCCATAAGAATTTATCGACTGTACGACCGTCCGGCACGATTCGGCATCATCGTCAACACAAAGAATCCGCGGTAAAATACTACAAACCACTTGGGTATCCTCCCTAAATAATAAGACAAGCTGAGTTTAGCGAAAAATCAGTGCTCGTTCTGTACGCTGCCGAACATATAAACGTAAAAACGCTCCGTTTGTTTGCTATCGAACAGACCTTGCGGACGAGTTGGTCTTAAATGGGAGTAATGCTGTATATCGGTTCGTTACGGATACACATTTTAAGGATCCTATATATGGCTAAGGACGTTATCAAAATTGACGGTGTAGACACGGTTGTCAGAGAGGATACGGCAAAAGCCTATCGCGGCGTCAACTGGATGATCATGGTGCTCGTTTCGTTTGTAATCATTAGCGTTTTGGTGACCGTAGGCTTGATTATCCGGGCGTCCGCCGATGGACAGATCGAGAGTCCGGCGCAGATCCAAAACACCGATGCGGGTGGAAGATGACGAATCCTTCCCCAATAAATTGGCAGGTATTAAAACAAAGCATTGACCGGGGCCGCCGCAACCGCTGGTGGCGGCGGAAAAGGGCCGGAAAGACAGGCTTCTTTTACGTCGACGCAAACGGGATGAGAATATCGGATGATACGGCGCTCTCACGCATCAAATCTCTCGTCATACCCCCGGCGTGGAAATATGTCCGAATTTCGCCCTCGGCGTCGGGAAGGCTCCAGGCGATCGGGGTCGACACTACCGGGCGCATACAATATCTATATCATCAGAAATTTACCGACCAAATGCAGCGTAAGAAATTCGCTAAGGTCGAGAAATTTGGCGAGCATTTGGCGCCGCTCAGGCGAGCTACCAACGACCACATTTCGCTCGACGGGTTTCCCCGAGAAAAGGTACTCGCGGTAATGATCAGGCTGATCAATTCGCTCTACATGCGCGTCGGGACGGACAAAAGTGTCCGTCGTTACAAGACCTTTGGGATTACCACGCTTCAAAATCGCCACTTGCAGATCGGACGTAATGGGCGGCTGACGTTCGAATTTGTCGGCAAGAGCCACGTCAAACACCGGAAAGTGCTCGTCGACGACGAGCTTTGCGCGATATTGTCGGAACTACAACGCTCACGGTCAAACCAAAAGCTTTTTCGCTACCGCGACGATGAGGGCAAATCTCGCCCGATCAGACCCAATGACATCAATCAATATCTCAAATCGCTGACCTCGACGGAATTTTCATCAAAGGATTTTCGGACCTGGGGAGCAACATTGCTCGCGGCCACTGCTCTGGCCGACAGGGGTAAGGTGGACGAGCCGGAGCAGGTGAAAAAGAACATTAACCGGGCGATACGCAGCGTCGCTGAAAATCTGGGCAACACGCCGGCGGTTTGCCGGGCCTCGTACATCCATCCGATCGTGTTCAAGGCCTACGCGGACGGCGTCGTGCTCGAACGCTTTACCCCACGCAGGGCCCGCAAAGGTAAACGTCTCGAACCGGAAATGGAACCCGAAGAATACTCTCTCTTGCAACTCCTTCGCGATTATCGAAACTGAAATTTCCTATGTAAGGTACATGACTGTCTCCGAACGCCGGCTGACGTACCATCATGCAGTTCCAGCCGGTTTTTCGTTCGGCATGGATCAGGGAGATAAAATTATGCTTTGGACGATTATTATAATTTTGCTTGTTTTATGGGCCCTCGGTTTTGGTTTTGCCGGTCAGAGTCTCGGGGCGTTGGTTCATGTTTTACTGGTTGTGGCTCTCGTTGTTTTGGTCGTACAGCTAATTCAGGGCCGCCGCGTCAACTAGGAGCGGCCCAAGATAATGGAGGTAATTTATGTCAGTAGAAAATGAGACGGCAAGCAACGCCGTTTGGGCGATGTCGATGATTATCATTGTGGCGCTCATCGTAGGGGTCATCTATTACAGCGGCGTCTTAAAACAGAGCCAAAAGAAGGAGATCGATATCAACGTCACTGCACCAAGTCACTAAGATTTTTTCGGCTTATGTATTCTGGAATACTTACCAAAAGCTGTATCCCGGCTAAATTAGAGATGCTGTCGAACACCAAAAAATGTCCTCCTCAAAATGTGACATATAGGGAAGCGTGCCAGCGTAACCCGCGATTTGACAGCCGAAAAGCGGAAAAAAGGATGCGATCGAATCTCGCATCCTTTTTTTTATGCAAACGATTGTTTATTAAAGCCCCGATTAAGCATTAGAGCGGTTACCGATTGAATGGACGGTTTGTGCAGCAAGTCAGAACCACCTGCGGTAGTGGGTGGTTTAACTGCGGGCAGCACAAACACCTATTATTGAATGCCGCCTAACTTCAACCACCCGC
>JANYIL010000189.1 GCA_025362075.1 Chloracidobacterium sp. | reverse complement strand
CTGCCATCAATGCCCCCTTAAAAGGCTTATCTTAGGCTCTTTCCCTAGAGGACATTTCTATCGAGTTCTTTACAGGACATTTTCACGGAGTTCTAACACCTGAAACAAACTCTCTTGCCCTGCGTACATAAATTCAGTTAAACTTTCAAAATTCGACTAATAAATCAATAAGTTTTGCTCTACCATGTTTTGGCCAAGATGCAGTTCAGGTAGATCACTTTTTCAAGGAGAAAATTATGCGTTTTGCTGACTTGCTGAAGAAGAGTTTCGCGATGCTCGCGATGCTCGTGTTAATGATGCCGCTGCCGCTTCTGGCTCAGGACGACAAAAAGCCTGACGAAAAGAAGGATGAGAAAAAGCCCGAGGGCCTGCCGATGAAGGCCGAATCGACGATCAAGTTTACGACCAACGAAGGCACGTGGATGTCGCTCGACGTCTCGCCCGACGGTAAATGGATCGTGTTCGAAATGCTCGGCGATATTTACACGATGCCGATTGACGGTGGCACAGCAACCCGTATCATCGGCGGAATGTCGTTCGACAGCCAGCCAAAATTCTCGCCGGACGGCAAAACGATAGTCTTCTTAAGCGACCGCAGCGGTGCCGAGAATGTCTGGGTCTGCAAATCAGACGGCTCCGATCCGAAGGCTATCACGAAGGACACCAAGACGGCCTTTGTCTCGCCAAACTGGACCGAAGACGGCAACTATATAATCGTGTCGAAAGCAGACCAGTCGCTCGGCACCTATTACCCGTTTATGTATCACAAGGACGGCGGCTCGGGGGTTACCATTGGCCCGCCCGCCCCACCGCAGCCCGCCCCCGGCCAACAGGGGCCTGTAGTACCGCGAACGAACACGATGGGCCTCGTCGCTTCGCCGGACGGCAAGTTTATCTACTCGGCTCAGCGGACAGGTGCATTTGGTTACAACGTCCAACTGCCGCTGTGGCAGATACAGCGGTTTGACCGCGATACGGGCGAGACATCACGCATTACGAACACTCAGGGAAGTGCCATGCGGCCCGTCTTGTCGCCGGATGGAAAAAACATGGTTTACACGACGCGGTACCAGACCAAAACTGCGCTTCGCGTTCGCAATCTCGACACCAATCAGGAGCGTTGGCTCATCAATGATGTGACCCGCGACGATCAGGAATCGCGTGCAACCCGTGACACCTATCCGGGCTACGCCTTCATGCCCGACGGCAAATCGCTGATCGTGCCCATCAACGGCAAAGTCGCCCGCGTCGATTTCGCGACCGGCAAGGCGACCGATATTCCATTCACCGTTAATGTCGAGGCCGAGATCGGCCCGCGTGCGCATTTCGACTATCGCGTCGACGACAGCGCGTCGGTCAATGCCCGCCTTATTCGCTATCCGGCGATTTCGCCGGACGGCAAACGTGTTGCTTTTACGGCATTTAGCAGGCTTTACGTGATGGATCTTCCTTCGGGCACTCCACGTCGCGTGACGACCGGCGGCGAAGGCGAATTCATGCCGGCTTGGTCGCCTGACGGCCGCTCGATCGCATATGTTACATGGACGACGGACGGCGGCAACATCTTTTCGGTCTCCCCCGATGGTGGCAATGCAAAACGACTGACTAATAGTTCGGCGTTCTATTCTTATCCGACCTATTCGCCCGACGGCTCGAAGATCGTATTTATTACGGGTGCTGTGGACGACCAGCTTTATGCTGACATTCGCGGCGATCATCCAACTAACTCTCCAGAAGAAGAGATCCTGCACAACCCGTCGGCAGCGGGCGAGATCACGGGACTCGGCGGTTCGACCGGCACTGATCTGCGATATATCCCGGCCGGCGGCGGCGGCGCCGTCCACATAGCTCCGACGCAGGGCGGCCGTTTTCCGCATTTTTCGGACGATCCTGACCGCGTTTATTTGACGACCGGACAGGGCCTTGTGTCAGTTCGGCTCGACGGTTACGACCGCAGGACACACGTCAAAGTGACCGGCAAAGGCACCCCGCCAAATCAGCCGACCGCCGGCGTGATGAAGATCTCGCCCGACCGCAACCGTGTCTTTCTCGAATTGCAGGGCAAGCATTACATCATCACGGTTCCGCGTTCCGGCCGCGAGACGGTTAACGTAAGCCCCGCTTCGCCGACATCGAGCGTACCGGTAAAGAAAATGTCCGTTTACGGCGGCGATTACCTTAATTGGACACGCGACGGCAAGGCGGTCACATGGTCGTGGGGCACCAAATTCTACCGGCAGCCTGTGACCGAGGACAAGCCCGAGACGTACGACATCACCGTCTCGACAGCCCGACACAAACCGACCGGCTCGGTCCTCCTGACCGGCGCCCGCATCGTCACGATGCGCGGGGACGAGGTCTTCGAAAAAGGCGACATTCTCGTCACCGACAACCGCATCACCGCTGTTGGAGCGACCGGCAAAGTTACCGCTCCGGCCACGGCAAAAAAGATTGACGTGACCGGTAGGACGATCATTCCCGGCTTTATCGACGTTCACGCCCACATGTGGCCGCCGCGTGACCTCAATCAGCCGCAGGTTTGGCAATATCTCGCCAATCTCGCCTTTGGCGTGACCACGACCCGCGATCCGCAAAGCTCGACGACCGACGTATACGCCTACGCGGATATGGTTGAGACGGGCGATATTCTCGGACCGCGTGTATTCACGACGGGGCCGGGCGTGTTTTCAAGCATCGGGCTTGAGGATAAGGATTCAGTCTTTAACTACATCAAACGCTACCGCGACGCCTACAAGACCGACACGCTCAAGCAATACGTCGTCGGCGACCGCAACGTCCGGCAGTGGGTCGCTCAGGCATGTATCGAAAACAAGATCACGCCGACCACCGAGGGTGCGCTCGATATGAAGCTCGACCTCTCGCAGATGATCGACGGCTATTCGGGCAACGAACACGCTCTGCCGATACAGCCGCTTTATAAGGACGTGACCGAGTTTGTCGCGAAATCGAAGACCTATTACACGCCAACGATGATCGTCGCGTACGGCAGCCCGTGGGCCGAGAACTACTACTTCGAAAACACCGACGTTCTCAACAATCCCCGAATCAACCGCTTTATTCCCCGTGAACTCCTTAACGCGATGATGCGCCGCCGCGGTCAGTGGTTCCGCCCCGAGGAATACAACTTTGCCTCGATCGCAAAAGGTGCGGCTGATATCGTCAAAGCCGGCGGTCACGCCGAGATCGGCGGCCACGGCCAGATGCAGGGCGTCGGCTATCAATGGGAAGTCTGGTCGATGAACAGCGGCGGCATGTCCACCATGGACACGCTCCGCACGGCCACGATCTTCGGCGCCGAGGCAATCGGGCTCTCGCAAGACGTCGGTTCCCTAGAGCCGGGTAAACTCGCCGACCTCGTCATCTTCGACAAAAACCCGCTCACTGACATTCACAACACCGAATCGATCAAAATGGTGATGAAAAACGGCGAGCTGTTTGAAACAGATACGCTTAACCAGATATATCCGGTGCAGAAACCATTGGGTAAGCAATACTGGTGGAATATGGATCCGAAATGAGCGAAGGATTAACCTTATCGATCGGCGGGGATGTCCGAAAACAATGATTCCGGGCGGCCTTTTTTATCATTGGCTGCGATCTTCAGTCCGCGAAGCGGACGATATATTTGTAGCCCACAGTGCAAACTGTGGTAACGGAATCACAACAAAAGGAGCCGTTGAAAGCGGCGGCATACAAACACGTTACCGATTGTGAGCCACTATGCCACCGTCTTCGACGGTTCCGATGGGCCGTTCTGGCATACCCATATCTGGCGATATGGGCTACAAATATTTCACCGTCTTCGACGGTTTGTTTGTAACACCCGCCAATTATAGAAAATTTGTAACGCCCCACCCTCTCCTGTCGTCTTATTTTATACGTCACAAAATACCGCGTTGCGGTGTTATCTGATCAGGATGACATAATTTCGCTCGTAGCTCACGAGTAATAATAAAAGGGAGGCAGCAACCTATGTACAGGGTTAGTGTCCTGGTAGCAGTATTTTTCTCCGCAAGTCCCTTCGTCTGGGGCCAGGCACCGCTTGTCCAGAGGCCGACGCCCATTCCCGACGCCACGATTTTCAATGCTCCGCCGGTCGTTGCGGCTAAACCGCCCGTCCTCAAGGGCGATACAAGCGTAAAACCAACCTCCACCCCGCCGTCAAAAGAGGATGAGGTTATCAAGGTCTCGACCGATCTCGTCACCACGCCGGTATCGGTTCTCGACCGCAATGGCCGCTTTATTCCGGGCCTCAAGAAAAAGGATTTCGCGATATTTGAGAACGGCGTCAAGCAGGACATCACCTACTTTCAGTCCGAGGAGCAGCCGTTTACGGTCGTGCTGATGATTGACATCAGCCCGTCGACCAAGTACAAGATGGACGAGATCCACTACGCGGCCATCTCGTTTGTCAACCAACTGCGCTCCGTCGATAGGGTGCTGGTGCTGGCATTTGACCAGCGGATCCACGTGCTGACCGATGGGCCAACCTCAGAAAAACCGGCTATATATGCCGCGATCTACAAGGCAACATTTGGCAGCGGCACGGGCCTGTACGAAGCTGTCAATTTTGTCACCGATCTGAGCTTCATTAAGGTGCCCGGCCGCAAGGCTATCGTGCTGTTTACCGACGGAGTCGATACGACATCGCGGCAGGCGTCTTTCGAAAGCTCGGTCGCCGCCGTCCAGGAAGTTGACGCTCTCATTTACCCGATCCACTACGACACACAAACGGGCGGCGGCGGCGTGGTGTCAACCGCCACCGGAGCACTTACGCAATTGCCGCCCGACATTGCCGCGATGATGGCGGCACGCGGCATCGCCATCGACCCGCGCGTCTTTAAGGGTATGGCCCGCGGCCAGAGTCCGGCCGAATACGCCAAGGGCAAATTGTTTCTGGAAAAACTTGCCGAAAACACCGGCGGCCGCATCTTTGAGGCGAGCGATATCAAAAATCTGGACACCGCCTTTGCCAGTGTCGCCGAGGAGTTGAGACGCCAATACTCGATCGGCTACTACCCTGAAAAAGAAGGCCAGCCCGGCGAACGCCGCTCGGTCAAGATCAAGGTCGAGCGTCCCAACGTTGTCGTCCGGTCCAAATCCGGCTACGTCATCCGTCAGCAGCGGAGTGATGCAGACAGCTCGTCTAAATCCGGCACGTTGGCCACAAAATAGATACGGGCGGCAAAGGCCTCCCGTATCACAACTAATACATTCGTTTTACCGCATATATCATCTAACCGAAATGCTGCGATTTCGTTTTCCCGCATAGATCCGTGCCATTGAGCGGCAATTGTCGAAGATCTTTGAGGTAACGCCGCCGGCCGTCGGTTCGTCAACCGTGGCGGCGGCCCGGCCTGCTTTGATGAGCCAACCCGCAACCGCCGCCGCGTTGATGTCATAGGTCGGCGTCCATTCTTCATTGAGCGGAGCAAGCCCCGCCCCATCCTCAAGCGCCGCCTGCAACAGCAGGTCGGCAAGTTCGTCCTCGGTCAACGCCGGTTCCGCGTCCCAGGCTGTCATTTGTTTTAGTTTGTCTATTGGTTCCATATTTCCGTAACAGGTGACGGGTAACAAGTAACAGGAAAGCATGATTTCGATCTTTCCCGTGGCCCGTAACCCGTCACCGTTCACCCTCCTAAGATTTACTCGCGATCAAACATGCCAACGCCGACGGTCGGACGACCTTTGCTCCGTAAACATGCAGCCCTTTGACGGCATCGCCGAAGCTCTTTTCGGGCTTGTACGTCTGTAAATCGACGATCTGCTCGACATAGGCTGTCGCGACCGAATGACCGGCGAGGATCTTATATTTCGTGCCGGTCGTGTTAGGGACGTTGTTGGATTTCAGGATCGAAAATCCACCAGCCTCGCCGACCTCGCCATTGGCCAACCGGGCGTCGCTGCGGCTGGTCCCGGCTTTGACAAAGCGTTGGTCCTTCAACAGCAGCCCGTGAAACCAGGCCGGCACGACGACGAACCGACCGTCGATCGGCACGTTGGCCTCGTCGAGCAGCACGCCGAGATCCACCAGGTATTCGTAAGCGTCGTCCTTGGTCGGAACCTTCGGCGTGCCGGTCGACCCTATCTTGTTGCCACCGGGCACGGCTGTGTCCATCGTGGTTGCAAGAAACGTGTCCGCCGCTGAGCGCAGCCCCCACGCCGAACGCCGCATGGCCTCGTCGAGGACGTTTACGTTCTGCTGAGCACGGTCGACGCTGTCGACGTAAAAGTTAAAATACTTCGCCTGATCGATCAACAGGCTCTGATCGTCGTCCGACAAGATCTCGGGGTCGGCGATATCGATGTCCTTAACGTAATCGCCGATCGAAACGTCGCCGATCGATGCGATCTTGACCGTATTTCCGCTTGCGCGGATCTCGCCTTCGTAATCTCGGTTACACACATTCGTCTGTCCATATACGAGTGCTTTCTCCAAAGCGACGAGCAATCTCGCCGCCCATACTGTTGGTATAAAATCTAATGCCATAATTTTTTCCTTTCCTTTTGAGATGCCACCAGCTTTCGCTAGTGGATAGTTTTCCTTTTCAATTGTCACTGGTTTTAGCCAGAGACTAGTTTTTCTTGAATTGCCACTAGCTTTAGCTAGTGGATAGTGGAATGAAAGTTCCGGCTTTAGCCGAATCTCTCGGAGGTTGGGCTAAAGCCCGGTTACGGGGAATCCTTGACCACGAGCTAAAGCTCGTGGCAATTCATGATCCCGCAAGTACGCGTCTCACTTCCGCCCAGTCGAGCCTCGCGATCTCGGCGGGTTTCATCTTGGCCAGGGCCTCGCGGGTCAGCGTATTTCCGCCTCCCGTTCCGGCACCGGCGTCGATGGACGCTGGATTATCAAACCCGAATTGCTCGGGAAACCGCGCCGCGAAGCTTTCGATCACGGCTTTAGGATTTTCGAGCTTTCCGCCCGCCGTAAACTTCAATTCCCCCTTGATCGCGTCAAAGAGCAGCTCCGGTGACCTCGCCCCGGCCTTGAGTAACTCTGCCGTAATCTGCCGGTGAGCCTCTCTAAGCCGGATCGTTGTCTTGAGCTGTTCGTTCTCCGAGCGGAGGTGCGTGAGGGCCTCGGAGTCGGAGTCAGTACCCGTAACGTTAGTGACGGTGGCCGCTCCCACGCCGTCGGACAAGTCCCCGGTCGCTACCGCTCCCGGTACTGACCCGCCGTTCACGCTGATTGCGGATGTATCTGGTGTTGAGTTTTCATTTTGTTTTTTCATAGTTCGCTTTGTTGCCTGCCACCGCGTCAGCGGTGTGCTGAATGTAGCCGTGGGTTTTAACCCACGGGGTTTCGGGTTGAATGTTCTTCGTCGCGTCAGCGACGACTGACATGCATCGCGTTTCACACGTCGCTATGGGCGACGCAATTTTTTGGATTATTGAACCGTGGGTTGAAACCCACGGCTACAATCAGGTTGTCGCTACGCGACCAGGACCATTCCCTTCACATCCGCGGCTCCGTAGCCCGCTTCAAGCAACGCCTGTTCGACCGGCAAGCCGATCTGCTTTTTGAGTAGGATATTTTCAAGCATTTCGCGTTCGGACATTGGGGACGGGTCTTCCCATTCGGTGAGGAGGCGCAGCTCGCGTCCCTGGCCTTCGACCATGAGGGCAAAGGCCATCAGGTCGGCCCAGACCTGGCCGAACGACGCCTGCCGGTCGCGGATCTTGGCGACGAAGCGCGTTTCGCTATTGCGAAGGCTCTCGCCGCTTGGGAATCCGTTGGCGTTCGGCATCAGGTAATGCAGCGGCGTTCCGGTCACGGACGCGATGTCGATGCGAAAGCTGTCCTTGACCTTGAGAAACTGTTCGAGATGAGCGACTTCGAAATCGCCGAATCTCGCCGTCGGATTTTCCGCGATCCACAGCTGATCGGCACCCGCCTGAAACGGCGCTATGGCCTTGCCTTCGCTGTCGATCTCGTATTCGATCCCCGCCGCCCAGCGTTGCCGGTAGGCCGCAAATTCCATTGCGACGAGCATGTCGAGCACCGATTTGTTTAGCCCGTCCTGAATAGGGATGGCCGCATCAAGCTCGGACCGGCCGGGTAAACCGATGTCGGCGTTATTGGCAAAATGAAAGACCGGCACAACGCCGTAGGGATTGGGGATTACCGAATCCCCGTCCAACGTCCAAGGTCCAAAATCCAAGATCGAGAAATCAACATTGAGTGAGCCTCCAAACCTTTGATCTAGGACCTTAGTCTTTGGACTGACATATTTCTCGATGCGGTCGGGGTAGAAGAGATTGAGTCGGACCTGCTTGTCGGCTGTCCGCCAGTATTTCGCGGCGCGGAGGATGCGGCCGGGCGAATCTTCGTCGTACACTACCGCGAGGTTTGCGGCCTTGTTCGGATAAAACACAGCGCGGCCCTGGGCGTCCGGCCAGACGATGGTATAGGCGTCGCCGTTTTTCAACGCCTCCTTATGTATCTCGCCGGCTCGCGTCCCCATGCGGTTTCGCTGCCAGATGCTACGGGTGGCCGTGTCCGTAGCCCGCACGTGAGCGAGGGTCACGCTCGTGTCGGTCGAGCGGCGGGTTCCCTCAGCGTCGTCGGACGGTGTGTTGCCCTTACTTACGTGCGGGCTGCCGACAAGCTGGCTACTGACACCGTCGACGCTAAATCCATTGACCCGCAGCTTGTCGCGAATCGCGTCGCAAACGGCCGGACACAGGTTGAGGGCAAATTCGCGAAACAGCGTCCCAAATGCGTTTCTAAATTTCTCGGTCGCAAACGCAAGGTCGTGGCTGCCGTTGTAGTATCGTTCCGTTTTCGCGTAACGGCCCGCCGCGAGGCGGAAATTTGTTAATGCTTCTTCGATGTGTGTGTTCATATGTTTTCCTGTTGGCGATAAGACACGGCCCGTCCGGGTCGTCGTCCCGCCCGTTTATTTCAATATGGCAAAGACCGCCGCCCCGATCAGGACATCGCCGAGACGCCGCCACGGCGACGGCTTTTTGGCTTTCAACACATTGATCAGCTTGTCCTGGGACGCAATGACGGCGTCCTTGGCGGTGATCGTTTCGTTTTTGGCGGCGACCGTTATGCGTAACGCGTCGGCCTCGCTTTTTCGGGTGTCGTTCAGCTCAGTCAGGATCGATGTCGCTCGTTTTTCAGTTTCGAAACGCTCTTTTACCGCACGGTTTTCGTTTTCGAGGGCCTCGATCAAAACACGGCTTGCCTTCAGTTCGTCCACCGCAGCATTGCACGCGGCGATCAGGTCAGAACCACCTGCGGTAGCGGGTGGCAAGGAAGACGCGGAGAGAGTGGAACGCCGAGACACAGGGATTCGAATCCCCGCGTCGCTGCGTCTCCCCGTCTCGCCATCACTTCCTGCGTTTGTTCCCCTCGCTGACGCAGGGGGTTCTGACTTAACCGCCGACTGCCTACTGGTCACATCCGTGTCCGAGCTCGGCGAGCTTTTTGCAGAGTTCGGCGGCGGTGGCGGCGATTGAGCGTGTACGGCGGGCACGGTCCACATTATCGTGAGCACCGCGAGTTGCAGCATTGAGCTCTTCCAATTCTTCATCTTGTTTCCTCGCTATCGTTTTGATTTCGGTCAATTGTTGTTCGAGATACTCGATCTTTTGTTTGTATTCGGCGGCCTCGGTTTCTTTTTCCACGGCCGCCTGAGATGATCGATCGGCGTTTTGCTTTGCGGTGTCGACGGCTTGTTCGAGCTTCGTGATCTTATGATTAGACAAGACGGAACCGCCGAGAATGCCGATCGCAAATATCGCCGCCGCAGCCAGAGCGATGTAAATTTTTGCTTGTGGTTTCATCTGTATTTCCTTCAGTTGCCACTAGCTTTAGCTAGTGGAAGGTCATTGCAAGTGTCCGGGCTTTAGCCCAATGTTCGGCTAAAGCCGAGACTGGTTGGGTATTCGTGCCCACTAGCTAAAGCTAGTGGCAACTCATTTTGGAGTACTACTACTTCCCCATTTCTTTTTCCTTTCAAAATAGATCTGCAGGCAAACGTCGATCGTTTTACCGACCGAGAAAAAGATGATCGGCAGCACGATCGCCGAGAGCGTCGTTAGCCACGTCTGCACCTCGATCGCCGCGAAAACGGACGCGATCGAGCTTATCCATGCGAGTAAAATGTTCTTTGTGTCGTTCATAGTTGGTTGTCAGTAGTCGGTAGTCAGTTGTCAGGTCGTTTTTCCGTTTTCCGTTTTCATTTATCCGCTTTCCGTTGTTCGCGGATTTTTCCGAGCTCGATCTGGCGGTAGAGATAGGCAAGCATTAACGCGGCCGCGATCACGGCGACGACGATCCAGACCTCGCGTGGCAGACCCGCGATAAATACAAAAACGGCCCACACCGCCTGCGACAAAATCCCGCAGACGGTCGTCCATAGAGATTTCGCCGCGTCCTTGCGATCCGCGACGGCCGTCACGACGCCATCAACCCGGTCAAATTTTTCCGCCGTGGTTCCAACGGCATTTGCTGCCGTCTCTAAAAATCCGTTCCCCCTTTCTCCCTCACTGCCCGTCTCCCCCACTCCTTCCACGCTCGCCGGCGGTTGAGCCTGCGGAATTTGAGCGGATGTGGCGGCAGGAATTTGAGGGCCGTGTGCAGTGGTTATGTCAGGTGTGGGTACGTCATTCGGCTCAACCGCCTTTTCAGTAGAGATCTGTGTGAACATCGATTGCGTCAACCCCGATCCGTGGACGGTCAACGGCAAACGGAGATCCCAGTTGCCGATGGCTATCTGATCGAGGAAAAATTTTGTCCGGTAATTGGTCGTCCGCAGCCGGGGCACGTTGGTCAGCCAGAAATGGCGTTTTCGGACGTATTCGGTGATCCAGGTACGTTCCGATTGCGGGGAGTGGAACTTGGGAATGGGAACTGTCGCAGAGATCCGCTCCCAGCTGCCGTGCGTGACCGAGTCATAAACAACGGCCAGCGACAGCGGCAATACAAAACCGTGTTTGTTGCAGATGTCGATGGCTGGATTTAAGTAACGCTCGAACGCGATTTGCTGCTGGGCGCGTCTCATTTCGCGGCTAACCGCCGCCGCACGCAGGGCCTTTTTGAACAGCTCGTCTGCCGCCAAGCGGCCCACCGGAGCCGAAGTGCGCATTCTCAGAACCGGGAGCTTCGCCATCAGGGTTTGACGGCCAACCAAACCGCCATTCTTGAGGTAGGTCTCAACTACCGACGCCAGCGAGCCGGACCGGTGCGTAAATTGATTTATCCCATACGACACGCCCGCCCCGTCGTTGAGGACGACGCACGCGGCATAGTCGCCAAAGGGCTTTGACGTTTCAAAAACGCGGACGATCGCCAATGCTTTTAATTTGTCTTCGTCTGAAAAGGTCATACATTTATTCCGTTCTTGTAATGAATACATTTATTTGATATATTCAAATAGTCGGACGATTTTGGGCGAGCCGTTTATTATCGAGATTTCCCTCGCCGCTTACAAACCGTCCGACATGATCGAGACTAGCCCAACTCGGCAAAAAATGAAATGCTATTTTGCGGGGTTTGATGTATTATGCACACTTTGACGTATCTTTCTTGGTTTGACGTATTTTGCGGATTTTGCCGATCCGGCGAAGTGCGTCAATGTTTCTCTACCTTTAACCCGCGTTATGCGGCCTTAAATTCAACCAAATACACACACAATACTTATGACTATCACACAACAATTGTTGAATTCATCACCGCGGCCAAAACTCCGCCTTTCCGAGATCGAGCGGCTCATCCGCAAACACCTAATCATCGTCCCGCCGCTCTCGCGCCGCTCGCTCATAGCAATGTGCGAAGACGGGACATTTGAAACCGCTAAACGAGAGTCGATCAGCCAGACATGGCTGGTGTTTGAAGATTCGTTTTTGAGATGGATAAAGAGCCTGGACGAGGGGGTAGGACACGTAGGCACCAACTTAAGGCTGTAAACCCCTGCAAAAAAAGCGTTTAGAGTCCCTGAAAGGGACAACTATAATAGCGTCGGGACCATCCCGACGAGTATCGAGCAGAGTGGCGTTCCGTTCCTGATGGGGACGAATGTCAATCCTTTCGCCAATTTGTCCCTTTCAGGGACAGAATTTGGTGAGGTTTGCTGGTCGTCGGATTTCACCCGACGCTATTGCATGAGTCCCTTTCAGGGACTGTAAAGTATTTAGAATGAGGGCTTTAGGGCCTCAAGTTAGCGCCTATGCGGCTGTGCCGCCGCCCGACGTTGTACACAGGAACGGGGGGAATAGACGCGTAGGATAAGGACAAGATGCTTCCCGCAAGGCGGAACCTCGCCGCAGTGCGATGCGGCAAACATTTCGTCTAGCCTCCCCAATAAAATAATTTACAGCCTTAGTTTGGCTCCTATGGGGGGCTCTCCTCCAATTTGGCACCGCGCATTCCGAAATCTGCATTGTCAAAAATCATGCGCCATATACTTACGGCCATTTTGCCGGTCAACACAAAACACCCATTAGACAACAATATAAATCTGATCGGTGCAAATAATGCAACGAAGTATTATTCACAAAACAGAATGGAGCTACACGATCGGCGTCTCGTCGAAGCAATACCGCTTCGCCAGCCGATCAATCGAACTAACCGACACCCTAACCGATGTCGACTTTACCGGATTGGACTAATATCCGATCCATAATCTAAACCAAAAAGGCGGTCGCGAGGCCGCCTTTTTCGCGTTACTAGTACCCATCCCCGAAAACTAATATTTTTTTGTTGCGAGTTAAAAATACTGTAAATGTATTAGAAAAATGCTAATAAATAGGTGTATGCTGTTAGGTTAGACATTCTGGGCGACGGTGTCCTGTTTTTCTGCCGTTCCGGTGCTCTCCGGGACCGGCGATCACCTCCGTTTAACACTATCTCTAAGGCTATAATTTAGGAATTAATTTTATTAGAAATGGCATTTAAGTCTTTATTTAGTTTGTTTTCCAGCGATCTCGCTATCGACCTGGGCACCGCCAACACGCTTGTTTACGCTAAGGGACGCGGCATCGTCGTCTCGGAACCGTCGATAGTCGCGATCAACAGGGTCACTAACCAGGTCGAGGCCGTCGGCCGCGACGCCAAAGAGATGCTCGGGCGCACGCCGGGTAACATCGTCGCGATCCGTCCGATGAAGGACGGCGTCATCGCCAATTTTGAGGTCACGGAAAAGATGCTCCAGCATTTTATCCGCAAGGCCCACAACGGTAAATCGTGGGTCCGCCCGCGGGTCGTCATCGGCATCCCGTCCGAGATCACGCAGGTCGAACGGCGAGCGGTCGAAGATTCGGCCTATCGGGCGAAGGCATCCGAAGTTTACCTCGTTGAAGAAGCGATGGCGGCCGCGATCGGCGCCGGTCTGCCCATCACCGAACCGCACGGCAACATGATCGTTGACATCGGCGGCGGCACGACCGACATCGCCGTCATCTCGCTGTCGGGGATCGTTTACTCGCGTGCGGTTCGGGTCGCCGGCAACGAGATGGACGACGCCATCACACAGTACATCAAACGCAAATACAATCTCCTCATCGGCGAGCGAACCGCTGAGGCCATTAAGATAGCTCTCGGTAGTGCGTTTCCGCTCGAAGAGCCGCTCTCGATGGACGTCCGCGGCCGCAACCTGATCGAGGGAATTCCAAAGACCATCACCATGACCGACGAAGAGATCCGCGAGGCACTGTCCGACGCGATCTCGACGATCATCAACGCTGTCCGCGTCGCTCTCGAACGCACCCCGCCCGAGCTCTCCGCCGACATTATCGAACGCGGCATTGTCCTGACCGGCGGCGGCGCTCTGCTTAAAAATCTCGATAAACGACTGATGATCGAGACCGGCCTGCCGGTCGTGATCGCCGACGACCCGCTCTCTTCGGTCGTACTCGGAACGGGCAAGATGCTCTCAGATTTCGAACTCCTCAAACGTGTTAAATGGGATAATTCATTGATGACTGGGAGTTAGTTCGTTGAGTTTGTTGAGTTCATCGAGTTTGTTGAGAATGACTTTCCCAACGGACTCAACGAACTCAACAAACTCAAGAAACCCAAGAAACCCAAGAAACTCAAAGAGATGGTTGAACGTAGTCAAAAAGATGTTTGGCGGTTGACCCCTTGGCTGATGATCGCGCTTCTGCTTGTCAATTTTGTCCTGATGGCATTTGACGCGCGTGAGATCACATCGGGGCAGCGTGTCGTGCGCTCGTGGACGCAGACGGTGGCGGATTTCGTCCAGTCGCCGGTGACGAGCGTCACCTCATCGATCGCGAACTACTTTACCGACATCGCCAATCTCCGCTCGGCCAAGTCGGACAACGATATTCTCAAGCAGCGCGTCCAGGAACTCGAAGTCGAGGCTAAACAAAAAGAAGACCTGGCGACTGAAAATGCACGTCTCAAGTCGATGCTGCAGCTCAAGGAGACCAGCAAGTACAAGGTCCTGACCGCCCGGATCATCGGTCGCGACCCGTCAGTCTGGTTCGATTCGTCGATCGTCAATCGCGGCCTGCTCGATGGCGTAGCGATCAATATGCCGGTCGTCGACGACGGTGGCCTGATCGGCCGGGTAACGGCCGTCGGCCCGCTGACCTGTCAGATCGATCTCATCACGAAAAATAAGTCGGGCCTCGGAGCTGTCATCGGCCTTGTCGGCGAATCTAATGCATTGGGCGTCGTAATGGGCACGAGCAAGAGCGGCCTGCTCCAAATGAGATACGTGCCTGGCACCGTCGAGGTCAAGGTCGGCCAATCGGTTTTCACGACGGGTCAGGACGGCATCTATCCGCCCGGGCTCAAGGTCGGTGTGATCGTCAGCGTTGTCACAGGTTCGGCGACGACGACGCACCAAATTGAGATCCAGCCCGCGTCAAAGCTCAATTCGATGCAGGAGGTCGGCATTCTCCTGTACGAACCGCCAATGCGCGACTCGTTCGATCAGAAACTGCCCAACGCGGGGAAAAAATAAGTTCAAGGTTCAAAGTTCAAGGTTCAAATTCATGGCGACGATTGAAAAATTTGAGGACTTAGAGGCTTGGAAGCTCGCTCGCACGGCGTCACGGTTGATTTACCATGCTAGTTCGAATGCCGTCTTCTGTCGGGATTTTGCCCTTGTAAATCAGATAAGGCGTGCCGCTATTTCAGTTATGTCCAACATTGCGGAGGGGTTTGAGCGTAATGGAAATAAGGAGTTCTTACAGTTCTTAGCGATAGCAAAAGGCTCGTGCGGCGAGGCTCGTGCTCAAATGTACATCGCGTTGGATCAAAGATACATAGATCAAGTTACGTTTGATGAACTCGTAACCGTGCTATTGGAAACTTCGAGAACAATCTCGGGATTGATGAAATACCTTCAAGGATCTCCGGAACGAGGAAGCAAATTCAGGTGATTTTTGAACTTTGAACTTTGAACTTTGAACTAAAGACGATGGAAGGCGTAAAGCTTACAATTTCACTGATCATCGCAATACTCCTGCAATGGACGCTGCGTAATGTGTGGGACGGGTTTGCCTTTATCGACTTTCCACTAATAATTGTCGTTTACGCGGCCCTTCAGCGAAACGCGATCCGGGCGCTACTTTTTGCTACGATCTCTGGCGTCACGGTGGATGCGTTAAGCGGCGGTTTGCTGGGTGCGAACGGGTTTTCAAAAACGATCATCGCCTTCATAGTTTCCGAAATCGCCCGGCGTGTCTACATGGACAACCTTATCCTCCGCATCCCCGTCATAGCTGGAGCATGTTTGTTAAACTATGCGATCTATCTAGGTCTGCATCGCCTGTTTGGCCAGCCGCCGAGCGGCGACATTCTGGTGACGGCCGCCTACTCGCTGATAGGCACGACGATCGCCGGAACTTTGGTCTACCTTCTGTTGCAGAGTCTGTCCGGTGACCGGACCAGACGTAAAAAGCGCGACGTATTTGCCCCACGGCGGCAAACCCGCCGGCGAAATCCGATCAGGTTGAATAAATAGCGGTTATATTAATTATATGAAGCTCGGTGATCACGTTCAAAATCTTGGGTTGAGAGTCGGAGCAATTCAGGCGTTCGCCTTTATCTTGCTCACTCTCCTGGGCGTCCGGCTGTATTACTTACAGATCGTAAAGGGTGATTATTACAGTAATAAAGCCGAAAACCAGCGCGTCCGCCTGATACCGATCCCGGCGCCGCGCGGAGCGATCTTTGACCGCAACGGAAAGCTGCTCGTCGATTCGCGGCCCACTTACAACGTTGTCCTGTCGAGCGAGGCGATTAAAACCGTCAACGTTAATGACCGGGTTGATGTCTATTCCCACGGCCTGCGCATCGACCGCCAGTTTGTCGTTGAGCGGCTGAATCTGATCAAGACCCACAATGAATTTGAGACAATGGTGCTCAAGGAAAACGTCGGCATCGACGACATCACCTGGGTCGAATCGCATTCGCTCGAATACCCGGAGCTGCGTGTCGAATTGCAGCCGCAGCGGTTCTATCCGTTGGGCATGTCACTCGCCCATGTACTCGGGTACGTTGGTGAGATCAGCCCCAAACAGCTCGAGGACCCCGAGGTCAGGGAAAAAGGCTTCCGGCCAGGCGATATAGTCGGCAAAGGCGGCCTCGAACAGTATTACGACGAATACCTTCGCGGCAAACCCGGCTACCGCAAGGTACTTGTGGACAGCCGCGGCCGGGTTCAGAGCGAGCTTGAGGTCGTCCCGCCGCAATCGAGTCAGGACATGGTCACGACCATCGACTACGATCTACAGATGGTCGCCGAACAGCAGCTCGCCGCATCAACAACCAAACGAGGGGTCGTGATTTCAATGGATCCGAATAACGGCGAATTGTTTGCGATGGCGTCTGCTCCGTCATTCGATCCGAACGTTTTCGTTAACGGCAGTTCGAGCCACGAAGGCAGAAAGCAAATTGCAGCATATTGGCAGGACGAGAAACGTCCACTCTACAATCGTGCGATCCAGGGCCGTTATCCACCCGGCTCCACATGGAAAATCCCGATGTCGGTCGGAGCGTTGGAGGATGGAGCTATCACGGTCGCCCACTCCAACGTACTGTGCGGCGGGGGTATCACGATCGGCAATAAATTTACCCGATGTATGGGCAGCCACGGGTCGCCTCCTTTGGATTTCGCCATTACAAAATCCTGTGACAGTTACTACTATCATTTGGGTCTGAAAATGAAGGTCGAAGGCATAATCAAGATGGTCGAGGAATTTGAATACGATAAACGTACCGGCCTTGACCTGCCCAATGAAAAGATCAGCCAGACGCCGAAAACCTGGATGCCTTATTTTCTTAAGAAAGATGGAAAATGGGCCGATATTAAGACCGTATATGCGTCGGTTGGTCAGGATACGGTTCAGGTAACACCTATTTCCATGCTCCGCGCGATCGCCAGCATAGGTGTCGGCGGAAAGATGTACGTCCCCCATTTCCTAAAGGAATTTAGGCCGATCGGAGCGGTTGGAAACCCGGGCGACGTCGCCTATATTCCAGGTCGCGACGGATTTTCGTTTCAGCACACGGAGCCAAAGATCATTAATATGACTACGGAACAGAACGCCCTCGTCCTCAAGGGAATGTGGGGTGTGGTTAACAATGGCGGAACGGCCGGTTCTATTAAAATGCCGGGCTGGGATATTGCTGGTAAAACCGGAACGGCTCAGGTTGCGTCGCTTGGAAAAGATACGGGGAAAGATAAAGATCATGCCTGGTTTGACAGCTTTGCACCGGCATATAAGCCGGAAATAGCCGTTCTCGTCTTAATAGAGAATTCGGGATTCGGCGGATCAAATGCTGCCCCGGTTGCAAAGGCAATGTATCAGGCGTATATTGCCAAACGCCCCGGCGGTATGGCCGGCGGCGATGTGCGGCCCGAGACGCGTTGACGCGAGTAGAAATGGTAGGGATACTCGAAAAAAGAGACCTTCGGGATTTTGACTGGCTCACGTCGGCACTCGCTCTCGCCATCGCTGCGTTTGGGGTCTGGCAGATCCATAACGCGGCCCCGTCGGAGTCGTTTTGGTCAAAACAGATCTATGGCATCGGCATCGCTATTGTTGCTTTCGTAATCGTATCGTTTACGGATTTTAGACGGCTTATCGATTCGGCCCCTGTTTTTTACGTGATCGGCCTTGTCCTTCTTTTCCTTGTGCTAACACCCTTAGGTGTCCAGATAAACGGACAAAAGGCGTGGGTACGGCTTCCGCTATTTGGGCAGTTTCAGCCTTCGGAATTTGTCAAGATACCGACCGTCCTGATGCTTGCCAAGTATTTCGGCGCCAAAAAAGGCGGAACGCTCAGCCTGCGGGAAATGCTCATCGGCGGAGCGATATTCGCGGCTCCGGTCGGCCTGATAATGCTCGAACCTGACGCCGGCCAGGCGATCACATATTTTCCTATACTCGCGGCAATGTTCTTTCTCTCGGGGATCAAGATCCGCTATGTTGTTTTGGCGGCTGCAGCGGCCACCATTCTCATACCGGCAGCGTGGGAGGTTGGCGTTAGGACAGGTAAGATAAAACGCTACCAGCAGGAAAGGATTCTGGCGATTATCGACCCCGAGAGCGTCGATCCACGCGGTTATGGCTATCATACGATCCAGTCGACGATCACGGTAGGAAAAGGAGAACTTGCGGGAATCCAAGGCGACACGGACACATCACAGAGTGTTTTAAAATTTTTACCCGAACCGCATTCCGACTTTATTTTTGCCGTAACGGCTGAAAATACGGGCTTTATCGGCTGTGTGTCGTTGTTGCTGGCGTATGCCCTGTTGATATCGCGCATGATAGCGGGTGCCCGCGACGCTTCTGACCGGGCGGGTATGTTGGTTATAATGGCGATTGTATGCGGAATGGTTTTTCAGATATTTATGAACATCGGCATGGCCCTGGGGATATTGCCGGTTATCGGCGTCCCGCTGCCGCTGATGAGCGCGGGGCTGTCGGCTATTCTTACGACATTTATCGCGATTGGGTTTGTGATCAGTATTAAACTGCGTCGTTTCGTAAATTAGGAGGTTCTTCAAAGTGGCTGTAGAAGTAAAGAAATTAAGAACGGCCGAGGCCGCGTCGAACGGGTCCGCAAGAAGCGGATTCTCGACGCTTATGCTGCTGGCGGTTGCGTTGCTGCTCGCAATATCCGCGGGAGCCCTGACCGGCGTTTTGGCCTCGTACTATTTGAATAATTCCCGCTACTCGGTCGAGGTTTCGGCCCTCGCGACCTATCGGCCGCCGCAGGTGACGACGATTTATGCCGACGACGGCGAGACGATCCTGGCCGAATTCGCGCTCGAAAAACGCATTCCGATCAAGATACAAGACGTCCCCGACAAAGTGACGGACGCTCTGATCGCCGTTGAGGATTCCAGGTTTAGAGATCATATTGGTATCGACCCGTATCGTATATTTGGCGTTGTGTTCAAGAACTTAACGTCAAGCAAGACCGAGGGTGCATCGACGATCACACAACAGCTAGCCAAAAATCTGTTTCTTTACAAGGACAAAACATATACCCGAAAAGTAAACGAATGGGCCGTCGCGCTGCAGATCGAGCGTTTGTACACAAAGGACCAGATACTCGAGATGTATATGAATTACGTCTTTCTCGGTGCCGGAGCGTATGGTTTTGAGGCTGGTTCGCGCACATATTTTGGAAAATCCCTAAAAGATCTCAACCTTGAGGAGGCCGCCCTGCTCGCCGCTATTCCGAAGTCACCGTCCGACTATTCGCCAACTCGAAGTATCGAAAAGGCGCAGATACGCCGCGACATCGTTCTTGACCAAATGGCCAAGTACTTCCCCGCCAAATACTCGCAAGCGCAGGTCGACGCCGCCAAGGCCAAACCGATCGCTCTGGCCGACACAGCGTACTATCAGTCGCAGCCAAAATCGACCCCATGGGATTATCCGGTCGAGGATATCCGCAAATATCTCGAAGAAAAATACACCACCCGGGTCGCCCAGGGCGGCCTTAAGGTTTACACGACGATAAATGTCGAGGCTCAAAAGATCGCAACCAAGTCGATCCGCGAGCATCTACGCGAATACGACCGCGGGCGCGGTTGGCGGTCCGACTATGACAACATCCTCACCGATGAGGATGACAATCCGATAACCGACGAAAAGGTGATCGCCAAAACCCTCGACACCTACAAACACGCTGATTGGTACGGCGACGATTACAAAGAGGGCGAGTATATCAAGGGGCTGGTGGTGAAGGTAAATCCGGCGGCTGACGAGGTCGGGGTGAGGTTTGGCAAATTCAAAGCGGTCGTGCGCAGCGGCAATATGGGACGCAGCGGCAAACGGCCAAAGGACGAGCTAAAACCTGGTTATCTCGCCGAGTTTTTGGTAAAAAAGGTCGATGCCGAGCACAAAGCGCTCGACGTCGAGCTCACGCAGGTGCCCGAAGTCCAGGCCGCGCAGGTCACCATCAATGCTCATACCGGCGAGATCGCTGCGATGGTCGGCGGGTACGATTTTCACACCAGTAAATTTAATAACGCCACACAAGGACTGCGGCAGACCGGTTCGTCATATAAACCGTTTATATACACGGCGGCGGTTGAGGCCGGCATGACGCCTGACTCGATTGTTAGCGGAGCTCCCATCCAACGCGGCGGTTGGCAGCCTCATAATTACGACGGAAGTACTAGCTGTGCAAACATGCCGATGAAAACGATGCTCCAAAAATCAATGAATATCGGAGCCGTACATCTCATGGAGCAGGTTGGCATTCAGGCCGCCGCACAGATGGTGAGACGGTTTGGCATTACAAATCCGATGGCGCCGAGCCTGCCATCGGCGCTGGGCGCCAGTGAGGTTTCGCTGATAGAAATGGTGGCGGCGTATTCGTCGTTTCCCAACAAGGGCATCCGAATGACTCCGCATATGATTCGCAAGGTTTATAATCGCGACGGCAGCCTGCTTGAGGAATACGACGGAGCCAGCTCAAAGGTCATGAGTGAGTATGTTGCACTGACAATGGTCAGTATGATGCGCGGCGTGGTAAACGGCGGAACGGGCTCCGGGGCAAGCGCCAGCGGACAGCCGCTCGCCGCAAAGACGGGAACGGTCAACGACCACACCGACATCTGGTTTATCGGCTATACGCCGTCATACGTGACCGGCGTTTGGATGGGCAATCCGGAGCGAAAAGAAAATCTTGGAAACAACATGACCGGCCACAGCGCTATTCCGTATTTCAACTCTTTCATGAATCCGTTTATGAAAGGCAAGCCCATCGAAAAATTCCCTGACGCTCCGCCGATGCCGGCCGATGTAAAACGTGAGGCCGAAATGCGTAAACGCGAGGAGCTCGAACAGCTACAGGAAGCCGATACAAGCGGCCGTAAAACGGGCATCGCATCGACCCCCGGTGCCAAAATAGACCCCAACGGGCCGCTGCCCGGCGAGATAAAGACGACCGATTCCGGAAAACCGGCTGGTACAGAAAGCAAGCCGACGGAGACAAAACCGGTCGAAAGCCCGCCGGTCATCAAACCTCCGGTCACCAAGCCAACCACTCCCAAGGTAGAAAAACCGCTCGAACCCGCCGGGTCAAAGCCGAAAGGCAAAAAAGGCGATGGATAACGGAGGGATGAAGGATGAGGGCGGAAGGATGAAGCTTCGCCCTCATTTTGATTTTCGTGCCTTCACCTTATTAACAATCGTGACAAAGATCGAGATTAGCTCATTAGTCTCATCCCGTAGTGGCCGTAACTTTGCTTCGGATACATAATTCCCATCGACCAACAATTCGAGCCAGCCATCGCTCTCGTCAAGTTCTTGCAAAGCTCCTTCAATTTTACTTATAAAGTCAGCGTTAGAGTTTGCACGACAAGCTTCGCGATACTGCGCTGCCGGTGAAGTGCCTGAACGCACTAGTTGGTGAGAAATTATATGAACAGAACCGGATTTGGGCAGCGAATCGTAAAGCTTTAGAATTCTAAGCGCATATGCTTTGAGTCGCTTCCTCAAATCCTGACGAGGACGCTCTGCCGGATCTGAAGTTTCTAATTCTTCTTTCATCCCTCATCCCTCCGCCCTCATCCCTCCGCCCTCATCCCTTACAAAACTCCCCTAAATAGTACGGCAGCATTTTTCGCCACCAAACCCAGTCGTGATTGACGTCGTGGCCCCATACGTCGAGGCGATGCGGAATTCCCTTGGAATGGAGGAGGCCTGAGAATTCGCGGCTGCGGTCGGGGGCTTCGAATGATCCCTGGCCGGTCACGATCACGATCGAGTCCGCGTGCTGCAGACGCGGCAGATGGTAGTCGTCGTTCAGATTCTTGATATACATCGCCGGATTGTTAAAATAGACGTTGTCGTCGTAGTAACTCTCCAGATAATTGTAGATATCGTAGCTGCCGCTCATCGCGATCGTGCCTCTGAAGGCATCGGAGTGCTTGAAATAGGTGTTTACGGCGAGTAACGCACCAAGCGATGCTCCGGTCGTCAGCGGTCGCGCGTCCTGACCGCATTCGTTGCGGATCAGCGGCAAGACCTCGTCGGTGACGTACTTGTCATATCGCGTGAGCATCTCAACCTTCCAGCCAGGATGCGATTCCTTGTTCAGCAGGCTGTAACGATTGACCGAGTTGATCGAGTAAGCCCGGATCAGCCCCGCCTCAATAAAATCCTTGATCGCGTCGATCAGGTAAAACCGCTCGTATTCCAAATAATCCGCCGCCGCTGTCGGAAACATCAGCAACGGATAACCTGCATGTCCATAAGCCACAAGCGGCATATCCATTCCCAAATTGCCGCTAAACCACGATGTTGTATCACGTCTCATAATTGTGTAAGTCGATCTCCTGTGTCAGTAGCCCGCACGTTAGTGAGGGCCACGTTCGTATGTGTCAGGCCTCGGGAACCTTGATCTCCGTCCGGTGTGGGTGTTGCCCTTACTTACGTGCGGGCTACTGACACGTGCGAGCTACTGACACCGATCTGCTCGTATATTCAAATACTTCTCTAAAATTCTGTTCGAGCCGATCCTCAACCTCCGCCATATCGACCTGGCGATCGAGCAGCCGTTCCATGGATGTCACCGGTTCGCCTTCGCAGGCGATGATCCGGTCGTAGTAGCTGAGATCGGTGTTGACGTTCAGCGCAAAACCGTGTGTCGTCACCCAGCGTTTTAGGTGTACGCCAATCGCCACAACTTTACCCTCGGTCGTGTGAACACCGGTCAATCCTTCGATGCGAAAGGCATCGATGCCAAAATCGGCCATCGTCCGGATAAGCACTTCCTCAAGATCGCGAACATATTTATGCACGTCTTCGTGGTCAGGTGACAAATTAATTATCGGGTATCCGACAATCTGGCCGATCCCGTGATAAGTCACCTTTCCGCCGCGATTGGTCTCGAATACCTGAACCCCGAGACCGCGCAACATCTCCTCCGTCGCAAGCACACCGTCATTTTTTGACCGGCGGCCGAGCGTGAAGGTGTGCGGATGTTCGAGCAGCAGCAGATAGTCACGCTCACGCATGGCGATCACGTCCGCCTCCAGTTTTTTTTGCAACTCGAGAGCTTCCGCGTAGCCAACCCGGCCGAGCCTTCTGACCTCTAAACATCGCTGGTCCATTAGGACTATGATAAAATTTCTAACAGTATTTGAACAGGACGGAAAAATCATGAAGCATCTGCAAATAATTGGTTTGAGCTTGCTATCGTTGGCCCTTTTTACGGGCGCCGCCGATGCACAGCGCAAAACATCCAAAACCCCGGCTAAAAAGCCACCGGTCGCGAAAACGGTTCTTCCGCCGTTAGAGGTTCGCGTGGCACGCGAAAAGGTTGATAACCAGCGGTCGAACGTGAAGGATTTTGGAGATAAGCTCGGGACGGTCGCTCAGGGACTTGAGGTCGCGGATACGGACGCAAAGGCCGGAAATCTAAAACCGGTCACGGTAGCAAAGATCGAGGCGAAAAAGAAAGAGATCGTCGAGGCGATACGTAATTTCAAATTGGGTCTCGGCAATCTGGAATCTGATTTCCGAACCAAACCCGCCTTACAAAAATATCTTGAGACGATCAAAGGTATTACCGATCTTGCCGCCACAGCCGAAGATTCGGCCATCGCGGGCAAGTTTGTCGCGGCCAAAGAACCTCTTCGCGGCATTTCACAAAAGCTAACCGACACGCTGGCGATCATGCCAGTTAGTCCACCGCAGTAGGAACAAGAAAAAGCAAAACCGAAGGAATCTCCTCCGGTTTTGCCTTTTTACTTTTGCCTAGTCCTACGGCTTTTTCAACTCGCCGATCTTTTTTTCCGGCTTATCCGGGTCGCATACCTCGATCTTGTCGCCTTTGGCGTCGATTGCGGGCAGCCCCAGTTTTTCGCGGATAAATTTTTCACCCTCGACCGCGATCATCTCACCATTGATGACGTTAGATCTTTTTACGAGCGTATCGCCTTTTTTCTCGAAAGAAGCGGGTTCGAGCAGGATATACCATGGCGAGCCCCAGTTGCGGGTATCGCCAGTCGATTTTCGATACTCGTAGTGTTTGGTTTTTTCGCGATTTCGGTCTTCTGATTCGTAAACAACCGGAAACGTGATTTTGAGGGTGTCAAGATTTGTCTTCATCGACGCGACTGGATCGTATTCGCCAACGCCGACGATCTCCAGGCCCGATGCTTTGTATTTGTCGTAAAATTTCTGCAAAAACGGAGCGTCATGCTGCCAGTTATGACACCAGGGGGCATAATAAACGACGACAACGAGCTTTTTTTCCTTAGCCAGGTCGCGGAAGGTCAAATCCTCATTCGTCCGCACATCCTTGTAAGTCCAATTCTTGTAGCTGATCTCTTTCTCAAGGATAGGCGACTGCTCGTTCTGGGCAAAACTCAGAGAAAAGGCAAATAAAGCAATTATTAAAGCAAAGAGACACTTGATCATCAATAATTCTCCGTAAACCGAAAGACTATCTTTTCAGATGCAAAACATCAAGATTAAAGTTGGGCGCGTAATTAATATCCCCGGCCAATCTGTGCTAATCTTTGGCTAATATTTCTTATGAGCGACCAGCCAACAGTTTCAGACATTTTCCGCCGTGCTCTCGAAATGAGACAGGCAAATCCGGGAGCGTCATACAAAGACGTAGAGGCTCAGATCGTGAGCGAATTCGGCGGCACCCCGCTGCCGCTGACGGCGTTTTTAACGATCCCCGAATACGACAATATCGCCCCCGAAGAAGACTGGACCGCCGGTCTGCCCATCGTGCTCCGCGGCATCCAGAACGATGATTGGAACGACGTCGCCCACGGCATCATCATCAGCCTCGAACAGGTCGAGAATTACCCTAAGGAATCTGGCCGCGAGGACGATCCGGCCAAAGAATGGCGTAATCGAGACAAAGGCATCGCCGGTGCCGAAGAGAAAAATCTCGACAAATGGATGCCCGCCGACTTGATGGCCATGGCAAAACGAAACGTCAAATAATTGCTATTTCGGAATAGGTAATAAGTGATATGTAAAAAGTGATAAGTTCGGAGTTCCTAACTTATCACCTTTCATTTTTAACTTTTTACTTATTCCGCATAAGGTCATACTTCTAGAACGAGTCCGTCCCTCGCTTCGATCACATCACACATCGGCTCAAATTTCCCCACTTCCGATTTAAAATTAACCCCATCCCATTCAGGATAGAGATGCGTCAGCACAGCCAGCTTCGGCTTTGCCCGGCGGATGAGGTGCATCGCCTCGGCGAGTTCGAGATGCTTTTGGACGGGCTTATCTTTGGGGTACGAACATTCCAAAATGAAAAGGTCCACCATGTTCGCCAACGCCGCCAACGGCTCCGCAAAACCCGTATCCGCCGAATAGACAAGCGTTTTGCCATCCACATCCAGCAGCCGTATCGCATGGCTCTCATTGGTGTGCGGCGTTTTCATCGCGACGGCCTCGACGCCGTGCACGATCTCAAACGTTTCCAACGCCTCGATCTCGATCAACTCGACGTGAAAAGGCTGCTCCAGCAGCCGGTAATTATTGACCGCATCAAATCTCGCAATCAGCTCTTTCAATCCGGGCGGCCCGAGGATCCGGAGCGGTTTTGTCCGCCGTTTCATCTCCGCCGAATGTTTTGTCCCCGCCAGAAACGGAGCCAAACCGCCGCAGTGATCGAGGTGAAAATGTGAGATCCATATCGCATCGAGATCCACCCAATCGAGTCCTTCCTGCGTGATCCGATGTATCGCCGACGCCGAGCAATCGAGCAGCAGGGTGCCTCCGCCGGTCTCAAGCCAATAGCCCGAACTGCTGCGTTTTGGATGCGGTATCGACGTACCGGAACCTAGAACGGTAAGTTTCATATTTGTATATTAGCAAACAAAGAATATCAACAGGATGGACAAGATATGCAGGATAAAATCAAATATCCTGTAAATCCTGTATATCCTGTTTTAATTCACGCTATGATAGATTAAAGCCTATGACCCAAGTGGATATTCTCGCCATTTTTGCCCATCCTGACGACGCTGAGCTGACCGTCGGCGGCACACTGCTAAAGATGAAGCACCTTGGCTATCGAACGGGCGCTCTCGATGTCACACGCGGCGAGATGGGCACACGGGGTACGGTGGACGGCCGCGCGGTTGAGGCGATCGAGGCCGCCAAGATACTAAAGCTTGACGTTCGCGAAAATCTCGGCCTGCCCGACGGGCATGTTTTTGTCGGTGATACCGAACGCACGGCGATGGTCCGCGCACTGCGTCGGCTAAAACCAAAAGTCATCCTCACGCATCAGCTAACCGACCCTCATCCCGATCACGATCACATCGCCCAATTAGTTCGCGAATCGGCCCGGCTCGCGAGCATGAAAAATTACGACCCCGATACGGGCGGTGAAAAGATCGCCGTGCCGATGGTCGCCCATAATATATTTTCACGCCGCGTCGATCCGTCATTCGTTGTCGATATTTCGGGCTTTCTCGAACCCAAAATGGCCGCGATCAGAGTACACAAGTCGCAGTTTTACGATCCGGCCTCGAACGAGCCCGAAACACGTATCGCGTCAAAGCACTATCTCGATGAACTCGAGGGCCGCTCGCTCTATTTCGGTTCGCTCATCGGCGTCGCGGCCGGCGAGCCTTTTTATGTTCGCGAAGCCTTAAATATCGAAGATCCGATCGACCTGCTGACGCGGCAGATGAATCTATATTCGTAGGAAAAAATGAAACCACAGATGGACACAGATAAGAACAAAACAACAGATGTTTTTCTATCTGTGTCCATCTGTGTCCATCTGTGTATATCTGTGGTTTCATTTTTCCTTTCTTTGCCGGTTAGCTTCCCTGCGGTAATATTCATCTTTCTATGACCCCACTTGCACCCGAAGAAATTGAGCTGAACAAAAAGCGGCGTGTGCTCGAACGCCTTAAGGATCGGCTTGCCGACCGTGAAGAGGAGATGGCCGACCTACGCGCGCTACAGGAGCAGTTTGAGGCTCAATATACGATGGGCATCGCGAGGCTGTATGCCGAATTTGATAAGATCGAAGCTGAGATCGCGGCAGAAGAAGTAAAGCTCGTCCCCGATGACGAAGAGATCAAGAAAAAGGCCGAGGAGATGCGGCGCCGGGCCGAGGAATCAGCCGCCCGCTCTGCGATGGACGCCGAGGCCGCCAATTTTCGTTTCAACCCGACACCCGACGCAAAAAAGGCCTATCATAACCTCGCCCGCGTCATCCATCCCGACCTGGCCCTTGACGCGGCTGAAAAGGAAAAACGCCACGGCCTGATGGCTGAGCTTAACGCAGCGTATTCGGCCGGTGATCAGAAAAAACTGAATAAACTCGTCGAGGATTACCGCAATCGCCCCGACCTCGTGAGCGGCGACACGGTTGGTGACGAACTCGTCCGGGCGATCCGTCAAATATTTCAGATCAAGGCGCGGTTGAGCGAGATACACGAAGAACGACTCGCCGCCGAATCGTCCGAGCTGTATTCGCTCAGAGAAAAAGTCGAAGCGGAGATGGCCCAGGGACGCGATCTATTGGCGCAAATGGCCTCACGAACGCATGTTCACATCAAGAAATCACAGCGCAGACTGACAAATCTGAGATCGGTAAACGCCGCGGCCGAGGAGCATGTTAAGGAAAAATATGGGATGGATATCGGAGAGTTTCGTTAGATTTTGAGGGCTTCGACGATCATCTTGCCATCGTCGTTTCGCCCCTGATTACATACGCCAACGATCTTGCCGAGTACTCTAACCTCGCTGTGGTCAAAAATTTGCGGTTCGCCGTGTGCGTCTTCGATACAGACGATGCCGATATCTGCGTCGTAAAACCCGCAGATTACTTCGCCACTTTCAACTTCGGCCACCGCTGCCAGATTGCCAGCCTTTACTTTTGTTTTGGCGACAACAGCCAATGAGCCTTTCGCGAGGCCGATCGTCTCAAGCCCATCGTTAGTGATCCAAATCCCGCTATACTCCTTAAAACGAGAAATCTTCTTAGGCAGGACCAATTCAAAATCATTGCTCTCGATATTCTTCTTTGTCGGTGTATTTTTAGCGTCGAGGGCGGCTTCGAATTGTTGGATCAGATGGATCGCGGCTTTGTCACCCGTTTGAACTCGCGCTATCTCAACCGCTTCACTGAGATTGAGCACTGCTTCCGGAAAATTATCGAGA
>JANYIL010000176.1 GCA_025362075.1 Chloracidobacterium sp. | reverse complement strand
CCCGTAAATGCGTTTAGGAACGTTGCCCATTCCTGTGGCTCGACTGCTTTGATCATCGTCATAAAGATAGTTCCTCCGGCTAACGCAATTGTCGGACATCGAGCGGGCGCTTGCAAACATGGCGCTTTCACGCGCATTTGCTTTGACAAACCTAAGGTATTTCCATAGACTTTAAGTTTTCACTTTCGGGTGAAGACAATGGAGAGCAACTATGCCGAAGAGAACATTTCAACCAAACAACCGCCGCCGCGCCAAAAAGCACGGCTTTCGTGCCCGGATGGCGACCAAGAACGGACGCGCCGTGATCAAACGCCGCCGCGCGAAAGGACGCAAGAGATTAACAGTCCAGCATTATTAGACTTTAGCCTGCCTAAGACGGCGCGCCTGTTAAAGCGCGCTGATTTCTTACGTGTCTATGAAAATGGAAAGCGTTTCGAAGGCCGTTTTATGACGGTTTTCATTTTGCCCGCGAGTTTGGTCGGCCACCGCGTCGGCATAACGGCCACCAAGAAAGCGATCGGCAATGCTGTGATGCGCAATCGCGCAAAACGGCTGCTGCGGGAAAGTTTTAGATTAAGCCGGGCCGAGCTTGACGCGATTACGGCGAAATACGATTGGGTTTTGAATGCACGGCGAAGCATTTTGAATGTAAAGCTGGAAAAGCCGTTGGCGGAATTTAGGCAGATCGCGGCAAAGATTGGCGGAAACCGGAGCGGTAGCGAGGGTATTCTTGCGTAGATGGTATCAGGCGGAAGAACACACTCCCTACCGGTCGTGTTTCCGCCCTTTTGCTTTTGCAGATGAAGTTTTTAGTTTTAGACCTTTTGGGCATTTATAAGACTTTTTTGTCGCCCTTTTTCCCGCCGGCGTGCCGGTTTGAGCCGAGCTGTTCGGAATACGCCGCGGCTGCGGTCGAGAAATACGGTGCGATACGCGGAACTTGGATGGGTTTAGGGCGTATCTTACGATGTCAGCCGTTGTGTAAAGGCGGGCATGATCCGGTGAAATGAGAGTTCAAAGTTTCAAGTTCAAAGTTCAAGGTCAATCGCGGCCAACTTTGAACCTTGAACTTTGAACCCGCGAACTTTAAGAATGGAAAATCCTGGTAATAGTAGTAATCAATCACGTTTTCTGATCGCGGCCGTTTTGTCTATGGTCGTGCTTTTCGGCTGGTCGTATTTCTTTGCTCCGAAAAAGCCGGCGGACAATGCGAACTCAAATGTCGCGACGAATGCGAACACCGCCCCCGCCGCAACGCCGCAGGCGGCTCCGACGGCCCAGACTCCAGGGCAGACGGTAACGACCCCTCCGGTTACAACAGACACGACGCCAAACCGGACCATCACGATCAAATCGCCTTTGTACGAGGTGACACTTGATTCCATGGGAGCTCTGGCGACAAGTTGGGTGATCGTTAAGAATTTGGGGCCGAGGAGCGAATTCCCGGTTTACGCGGACGGCTCGACCGACACGGACAAAAAGCCTCTTCAGCTCATCTCGCTCGAGGCCCTCTCGCACAGCCCGCGTGAGATACCGTTTCGACTCTCGACCGACGATCAAGCGGTCAATACTGTCGTAAACGACCGCAATTATCAGATCTCCGTCCCCGAGGACACGATCACGCTGGCGGCCGGCGAGGAACGCCCCGTCGAATTTACTTTGACCGACGCCAGCGGCGTTGAGGTCCAAAAGACCTTTATTTTCCGTGCGAATAGTTATATCACCGATCTCGGCATCAGCCTTAAGAAAGGCGGCCAGCCGGTGCCGAACACCAAGTTGCTGATCGGTGCGAGCGTTGGCGACCAGGGCATCCCAAATCACAACTTTTATCACATCGAGCCCGAGGCGATCGCTTTCGGAGCAAACGGCCTAGACCGAAAACAGGGAACGTCGTTTACGTTTGACGCGGCTAATCAGGGTTCGCTGCCGGTTACCGGATCTGTCGACTGGGCCGGTGTCGGCGATGCGTATTTTGCAATGGCGGCTATTCCGGCAACGCCTTCCAACGGCGCCGAGTATCGTGCGTCAAAATACGACGTCCAGACGCCGCCGTTTTTTGGCAGTATTTTCCAATGGGTGATGCGTAACCCGCAGACCTCGGAGACACGACATTTGATGACCGTTTATCTGCCGGTCACGGCGGACGGATCGGTAACTAAGATATTTACGGGCACAAAAGATTATTTCCTACTCTCGGCGCTCAATGACTCGCTGCAAAAGGATGTCGGGCGGCCAATCGAGATCACAAACCTGATCAATTTCAGTAATTATTCATGGATCAGGCCGCTCACATCGCGGCTCTCGATCCCCATCCTGTACGCGCTCAATTTCTTTAACGGCCTGACCCATAACTACGGCGTCGCGATCATAATCTTCACATTTCTGTTCTATTCGCTGCTCTTCCCGCTGCGCTGGTCGCAGTCGAGGTCATTCAAAAAGGCCTCCGGCAACGCGCCGAAAATGAAAGATATCCAGGACCGCATCAAGGACCTTCAGAAAAAGGGCGTGCCGACCGACGATCCGCGAATGCGAGCACTCCAGGTCGAGCAGCTCAAGATGACAAAGGACGCTCTGCCGATCGGCGGCTGTCTCCCAATGCTGCTTCAATTTCCACTGCTGATCGCGTTTTATACGGCCGTCACCGTTTCACTCGACATTCGCCAGGCGACGTTCATCTGGCTGCCCGACCTCTCGGCGGCGGACCCGTGGCATCTGCTTGAATTTGCGTTTGCGATCTCGATGATCCTGTCGATGAAGTTCACGCCCCAGGCCGCGACCGTCACACCGGAACAGCAGATGCAGCAGAAAATGATGACTTATTTCATGCCGCTGATGATGCTGTGGGTAATGTGGTCGGCTCCGGCTGGACTTTTGCTATACTGGTTTTTCGGAAACATCGTCAGCTTTGGCCAGCAGATGGTCATTAACCGGATGAATAAGAAAAACACGCCGCCGGGAACGCAGATCGTCGATTCAGTGCCCAAGAACGCAAAACAGGTGAAGCCGAAATTTGGAACGGCCTGATACCTTTACTGTTATGAACCAAACATGTGAAAACGCCAAAGACTTCCTCACCGACGTTGTTTCCGGCCTGAAATTTGACATGAGCGTGACCGCCGAATGGACGGACGAGGGCTGTTGGCTTAATTTGAGCGGCGAGGACGCTCATCATGCGTTGGCCGAGAATGGCGAACTGCTCGATGCGTTCGAAGTCCTACTTTTTCAGGCATTTGGCCGTGAACTCGACCGTGAGCACCGGTTTATCGTTGACGCCGAGGGGTTTCGCCAGACCCGCAAAGCAGAGCTACACGCAATGGCACGATTTGCCGCCGACCAGGTCCGCAAGAATGGCCGACCGTTCACATTCGGCGTACTCAATTCGACGGAACGCCGCATCATCCACATGACGCTCCAGCAGGAATCGGACCTCTTTACCGAATCGGTCGGCGACGGCCGCGACCGGCGCTTACAGGTCCGAGTGCAATAAGAACTTTCAAACGGGATATGCAGGATGGGCGGGATGAGATTGATTTCGAATCCTGCCTATCCTGTGTATCCTGTTACTAATTTTATGCCGGACACAATAGTCGCACTTGCAACTCCAACGGGCCGCAGCGGTATCGGCGTTATCCGTTTAAGTGGCAGCGACTCACTCAGGATCACGGGCAAATTCTTCGGTGATGCCGACTTTGTACCGGATCCACAGAATGCCCATTTGAAAAGGCTTCACGATCCCACCACCGGCGAGGTCATTGATGAAGCGATAATCACTTATTTCAAAGCACCCCATTCTTTTACCGGCGAGGATGTTATTGAGATCAGCTGTCACGGGTCGCCGGTGCTGCTCAGACAGGTGATAGACATTTGTCTTGCGAATGACGCGCGGATGGCGGACGCAGGCGAGTTTTCGCTTCGGGCGCTCGCAAACGGCCGGATAGATCTAGCGGAAGCGGAGGCGATCCGCGATCTGATCGATGCACAAACTGTCAGCTCAGTCCGGCAGGCGATTAGACAGCTTCGCGGTGAGTTTTCCAAACAGCTGCAGCCGCTAAAAGACGATCTGCTGAATGTGATCGTCGTCCTCGAATCCGCACTTGAATTCGTCGAGGATGATCTGCCTGAAATTCAAGCTGAAAACGTTAAATCACGGCTAAAAGCGATAGCAGCCGAAACCGAGAAACTCGCCGCGACCTTCAAAGCCGGGCGTCTGATCCGCGAAGGTCTGCGAGTTGCCCTGGTTGGTCGACCCAATGTCGGTAAGTCTAGCCTTTTCAACGCTTTACTCGGCAGCGACCGGGCGATCGTGACCGAGATCGCCGGTACCACCCGTGACCAGATCCACGAACGATTTACGATCGACGACATTCCGATCTCACTGATCGACACTGCGGGTTTGAGAGAGACGACCGACACAGTCGAAAGCATCGGTGTCGAGCGTTCCAAAGCGACGATGGCTGATGTCGACGTCGTTATCGTAATGCTCGACGCCAGTGAAGAATTGACGAAGGAAGATAACGAGATACTGGGGTCGGTAGAGGGCATTAGCCATATTATTGTTGGCAACAAGATCGATAAGCTCACGCCTGAAGAAGCAGTCGGTTTTGAATCGAAGATTAAAAGCCAAAGGCCGAGGACCGTTTTAGTTTCTGCAAAAACCGGCAAGGGCCTCGACGATCTCAAAGACTCGATCGTACGTCCATTTGCTACGGAGGACACGGCTAGATCCGGTTTTCTCGTTTCGGACGCACGCCATCATGACCTACTTGTCCGAGCGGCCGCAGGTATCGAACAATCGCTCGATCAGATGAACCAAAAAATGAGCGAAGAGATCGTCCTAATAGGCCTTCAGAACGCACTTCGATCTCTTGGTGAGATAACCGGTGAAACCACCACCGGAGACATGCTAACTCGTATCTTTTCAACATTTTGCATCGGAAAGTGATCACACTTTTCCTAGACACCCACATCTTCCCTTTTATCGTCCTCAACCATTCCTCAAGTTTAACTCAACCCATAATTAGATGATGGAAGCATGACATACCTACGCCTCACGCAATCCTGCGGGGAAGTACGAGGGCCGATAGTAATTTGACTCGGAGGGAATTATGAAAAACATCAATTTAATAAAGACATCAAGATTTCGAACTTTGTTCAGCTTTGGTAACAGGCAAACGGGGCGTTCCGGAAGTTCCCGCGAAGTGCCCTTTTCAAAGTCTGTCGCTGCGACTCTCGTTGCCGTGGTATTTTTACTGTCGACGCTGGTGATTCCAATACCTCATGCGTTTGCTTCGACTCCAACGGCGGGCACTCTTACCCCCACGAGTTCCGGTTTATCGTGGGATGGCGTGGCGGTGGGAACCGGCGCGGCGAACGAAACTACTTGTGTTGAGGGAGTCAATTGCGACACTTATACGTTGAACGTCGCGGCTGGCGATTATACGGGCAAACTCATCTCGGTCAAAATTGCGTGGGTTATCGCAGCGAATGACTATGACCTCTATATACACAAAGATTCGAACGCGGGTCCGGTAGTCGGCACTTCGGCTGGCGGCGCGCCGCAGACAGGTGAGTCAGCGGCGATCGACCCGACAGCCACAGGCACCGGCGTCTATACGGTGCATGTCCTTTACTTTGCCGTGACGCCGAACGCCGATCAATATCACGGCACGGCCGCCGTAACCAACGCTCCGCGTGGCCGAAACGCCAGCTATCTTAAAGATGGCATGTCGTTCAGCTCGAATGTTACCGTCAAAGCGCCCTCCGCAGGTCGCGACGGCGAACCCAGCAGCCGTACCGACATTTTGGGCAATCACTATGTCGCCGGCATTCGCGGCGTCCCGGCAGGCGTTGATCTGTGGTACTTCGATCTTCAGCCGAATAGTCCGTCCTACGACCCGTTAATGCGGCACCCGATCTATCGCGGGCAACCTGATTCGTTTACCGAAGAGGATTCAACTTCTGTAGGTGCGGACGGCGGCGGCGACGTTGACCTGGCCGTCGGTTTCCCTGATCCGGCGACTCTGGCAACCAACAACCCTCCGACACTCGCTGCTTCTAGCCTCGTTGCAGCGAATATCTCGACGCAGCGTTCGACCGACAAAGGCATCACCTTCCAGAATAACCCTTTAGGTAATGCGACCGGCGGACTTCCGGGCGACGACCGGGAATGGCAGGAATTTTACGGTAAGGATAAGGTTTATTTACTCTACCGGACGCTGGCGCCGGCCGTGTCGATGATCCAACGATCAAACGACGGCGGACTGACCTATGGGCCGGCTAAGACTGCCGGAAGTATCGGGCAGGTCGGTTCGATCGACGTGCATCAGGCTAGCGGCACTGTCTATATCAGCGGCAGCAGCGGGCAGGTCTGCGTCGGCACACCGCCGCCTTTCCCGGCACCGGCGGGCTCCGAGCCTCTTACTTATACCTGTAATGTGGCGGCAAAGGACCCGAACGGTGTCGCGCATCTCTTCTTTAGCGTCAAAGTAGCAGATGACGGCACACCGTTCGGCACTGCCTATGTCGCGTATTCCAACGACAAGGACATCTATCTCGTCCACTCAACCGACAAAGGCGCGACGTGGAGCCAGCCCGTTCGCGTAAGCGACGGACCGGAAACACGGACAAGCGTGATTCCCTGGATGGAAACTGGATCAACGCCAGGATCGGTCGGAATCACTTGGTACGGAACAACCGAAGCCACTAATAACAACGACGCAAATTGGAACGTCTTTTACGCCCAGAGCTTTAACGCCACGGCGGATACGCCGACCTTCCGGCAAGTTAAGGTGAGCGACCACTTTATCCACGGCAGCAACATTTCCGAAGGCGGAACGCTCGGAAATGCCAACCGAAATCTGTTGGATTACTTCCAGGTTTCGTTTGATCCGACGGGAGCGGCGGTCATCGATTACACAGACGACCACAATGACTTTGACGGAAATACCTATGTGTCACGTCAGATTAGCGGCCTCAGCATCAAGGGCGGAATGGTACCCGCACCCGTGCAGGGTTCCGGTCCGTTCGCACCGGGTCTAAATCCGCCGCCGGCACAACCTGGAGCAAACGGCGAGCAGGTGACGGACTTTACCGGCGACCAAACGATCGGGCTCCTTCTCGAACCAGGCGGCACCGATTCGCTGGATATAACGTCCATAAAATACTCGTGCGAAGGTACGACCGAACCGACAATTGTAGCAACAATGACCGTTTCTGAGTTAGGTGTTGTGCCACCGGCGTCAAACTGGCGTATGAACTTTACGGCAAATGCACCGGACTCGAAACTCAGCGCAACCGGCGACTACACATACGGACTTTCTGATCGCGGCGATCAGTTCTGGCTTCGCGCCAGCACTGACACGAACCCGGCGGGAACGTTCACGTTCGGAACTGCCGTCCGGGCTTCAACGGGAGCCTTAACATACACAACAGTCGGCACCGCCGACAGCGGGGCGTTTAACATAGCGAACAAGACGATAACCATCAAGGTGGCGGCAAGCAAACTAAACCCGTTTGTCACCAGGGGACCGGCGATTGCTAACGGCACAGTTCTGACCGGTCTGCGCGGCCAAACGTTCACAACGGGAGCAAACGCAAAACGCGACACAACACGCGGCGGTACAATCTTCACGGTTGGTTGCGGCCCGACGCCGACACCGACACCGAGTCCAACACCGAGCCCTTCGCCGACAGTGACTCCGACACCAACACCTACGCCGAGTCCATCGCCGACGGTGACTCCGACACCAACTCCAACACCGAGGCCGACGCCTGAAACCGGCAACGTCTTTAAGGCCACCGGCGGCGGCAACATCCTGAATAAGCTAGTCAACTTTGGTTTCAAAGTCGATAGCCTTCCTAGCGGACACATGAACTATCAGGATGACGGCGAGAATATTCATTTAGTTTCAGACTCGATTGACTCGTTCAGCTATGATCCGACGACGAATGAGGTTACCTTCACCGGGCGAGGGCACATCGATAGGGATCTAGTGTTCTTTACCGTGAAAGTTCAGGATAACGGCGAACCGGGAACCAACGATCGATTCTCGATTACTATCACTGGAACACGGAGTTCATCGCGTTCGGGAGTGTTGACACAGGGCAACATCCAGTTTCACCGTTAGGCGAGGAAATTGGGATATGAAAAACATGTCTGAACAATTAGGATCGGCTGGCTTCGGAGAAAAGCCAGCCTCCTTATTTTTAATAGCCATTACATTTATATTTGTGCTCTTGTCGAGCGGAGTAGCGCAAAGCCACGCGGATAAGCGAGTTTCCGACTCGATATTGGGCGTAAAGGTCGGTATGAGCCTCTCTAATGCGCACGAGGAACTTGAACGGTTTGGCCACTCGGGCAGTGGAGAAAGTGACGATGAAAAAGAAGAAGCGGGTGAACACAAAGAAGCGTGGAATCTGGGCAAATCCGAATTCTCTTCGGTCGCTTTAAAGGCTAATGGAAAGAACAAAATAGTCTGGGTAACGGGATTCGTTCGGGCCGGGCGGGAAATACCTTTCGAAAAGCTCGGCGACCTGTCGACTGCGTCCCGGGTAAACGATTCCCTAGCGATCTGGAACGTCGCGACTACGACCGGCGGCTATCGGATCGTAGCCAAAGGTTTCAACGGCAAGGCACGCGTCGTTTATGTGCTGTCATTAGAGATACCTACTGTCCAATAACCAATAATAGAAGCTCACAGATATGTTCGTACTCCGGGCGGACCGAGTTTATTTGGTTTCAAGTCGCCTTTGAACTAGAATAACAAGCTTAGCCGTCTCGGGACGGGGAGTTTGTAATGTTCGACGAGAGTTTTGATGTAATTGTGATCGGTGCGGGACACGCGGGTTGTGAAGCGGCCTCGGCCTCGGCGCGTCTTGGAACCGAAACGGCGCTCGTTACGATCAATCTCGATCTCATCGGACAGATGTCGTGCAATCCGGCGGTCGGCGGTATTGCCAAGGGCCATGTCGTCCGCGAGATAGATGCGCTGGGCGGTATTATGGGCCGCGTTATCGACCGAACCGGTATACAATTTCGCCTTTTAAACCGTTCCCGCGGCCCTGCAGTCCAATCGCCACGGGCCCAGGCGGACCGCAGCCTTTACAGAACTGAGATGCGGAGCGTCTTGGAAGCGACGCCCAACCTGCATCTTCGACAAGGCACTGTCATAAATTTAATTGTTGACAACAATAGAGTTATAGGCGTTGAGATGCAAGACTCGCGGAATTTCGGAGCAAAATCCGTCGTCATCGCGACCGGCACTTTTCTGAACGGGACCATTCACACTGGCCGCAAAACGTTCTCAGCAGGGCGAGCTGGCGAACCCGCGTCAATCGAACTGGCCGAAAATCTAAAGCAGCACGGCTTTCCGGTTGGACGGTTAAAAACCGGAACGCCGCCGCGGCTTGACGGACGCACCATAGACTGGGATGCATTTGAAGCGCAGCCGCCCGACGAGAAGCCGGTGCCATTTTCATTCGCGACCGAAAAGATCGAGCAGCCGCAGATCGAGTGCCATATCGGGTATACAAGTGAACGGCTTCATCAGACGATTCGCGATAATTTGCATCAATCGCCGCTCTATTCGGGCAAGATCACGGGCATTGGGCCGCGATATTGTCCGTCGATCGAGGACAAGGTCGTAAAATTTGCTGACAAGGATCGGCACCAGCTTTTTCTTGAGCCGGAAGGACACAATACCAACGAGGTTTATCTAAACGGCTTTTCGACTTCGCTGCCGTCAACATTACAGCTTGAGTTACTGCGAATGATTGATGGCTTTGAAAACGTAAAGATCATTCGGCCCGGTTACGCAATAGAGTATGATTTTGTCGATCCTCGCGAGATGCGCCCGACAATGGAATCGACGCGGATGGACGGGCTTTTTCTCTCGGGCCAGATCAACGGTACTACCGGATACGAAGAGGCCGCCTGTCAGGGTCTCTTGGCGGGAATAAACGCCGCTTTTTCGGTGCAAAAGCGCAAACCGTTTATTTTGCAGCGGGACGAGGCATACATTGGCGTGCTGGCCGACGACCTGATTCGGCATGGTGTCGATGAGCCCTATCGTTTATTTACATCGAGGGCCGAGGCCCGTCTTACGCTGCGCCATGACAACGCCGACGAGCGTCTATCACCGAAAGGCAGGGAAGCCGGGCTGGTTGGTGACACCGATTGGGAAAGATTCAATAAAAAGCGTGACCGGATCGCAAATCTCAGAAATGCACTGGATTTTACCCGATTTAAGCGTTCGTCGGTGGAATACGCGGGTATTTCGCAGATCCTGGGTGCCGATCTCGGCGATTCGATTACGTTATCACAGCTTGCGATGCGCCAAGGCGTCCAGGCCGATTTGATTCATAGGCTATTGCCCGAAGCCTGTTCTGATGTAAGGGTCACAGAACTCGAAACAGCCTTGGCCGACTCGTTATATAGTGGCTACATAGAAAAGCAGAAAGCCGCGACCGAACGCGTAAATCATCACGACACATTAAAGGTGCCCGAAACATTTCAATTCAACGCAATTAGCGGGCTTTCAAATGAAATGGTCGAGCGGCTCGAGCGGGCACGGCCGCGTAATTTCGGCCAGGTCCGCACGATCGCCGGTCTTACACCAGCCGCAATATCCACGGTCCTTGTTCACCTTACTGCCCATATCCCGGCAGGAACCGGGCAAAACTAATTGTAAAATCAAATATGTGGCACGTACCACATGTCTTGGGCGAGATGTGGTACATGCCACTTTTGCTGGATTAGATATAACTTTTGCGCTGTGTTACCTTAGGAATTCGCGTTTTTATCAAGAGTGATGGGAAGGATAATAGCTGTAGCAAATCAGAAAGGCGGTGTCGGCAAAACGACGACCGCAGTTAATCTCGCCGCCGCCTTGGCTGACGAAGGGAAAAAGGTACTGCTTGTGGACGCCGACCCACAGGCAAACGCGACTTCCGGAGCTGGGATCGCCCGCAGTGGCGGCCGAAAAACGCTTTATAACGCACTGGTTATGGGTGAGTCGGCTCGCGAAATGGTCCTCCCAACTGAGATACCGACGCTTTGGGTCCTTCCATCAGACAAAAACCTTGCCGGGGCCGAGGTCGAGCTTGTCGGCGTTTCTAAACGTAACTATGCGCTCAAAGAACTGCTTGAGGATGTAAAGGATTATTTTCACTACATAATCATCGATTGTCCGCCATCGCTTGGTATTTTGACGATCAACGGCCTTACGGCAGCAGGTTCGCTGCTGGTGCCGATACAGTGCGAGTATTATGCGCTCGAGGGTGTAACGGAGCTGTTCGACACGTTGGCACGGCTGCGGCGCGAACTTAACCCGACACTGGTCATAGAGGGGTTACTGCTGACTATGTACGACGAGCGGACAAATCTGTCTGCGGCGGTCGCGAAGGACCTTCGCGATTTTTACGGTTCGCAGGTGATGAAGACCGTGATCCCGCGAAATGTTCGACTGGCTGAGGCACCGAGTTTCGGCAAGCCTATTCTGCTCTACGATCCCAGGTCGCGCGGGGCGGAAAGCTATGTACAACTTGCAAAGGAGATAATAAGGAATGGCTAGACAAACGCTGGGACGAGGTCTGAACGCGTTGCTCGGCGATGAGTCGCCGATCCAGGCGGAGGCCGCGAGTTTTGAGATCGACATCGATTTGATTGAACCAAACCCCGAACAGCCTCGTACAAGATTTGCGGAAACTGGCCTTGAGGAACTGGCCCAGTCGATTCGCATCAACGGCGTTGTCCAGCCGATCGTCCTTCGGCAGATAGGCGGACGTTATCAGATCGTCGCGGGTGAGCGGCGGTGGCGGGCGGCGCAGCGGGCCGGTTTGCGAAAGATACCGGCGGTGGTCAGGGAAGTGTCGGACGAGAAACTGCTTGAGCTTGCCCTCGTCGAAAACATCCAGCGACAAGAGCTGAACCCGATAGAGGAGGCTATCGCATACCGCAAACTCATTGATACAATTGGGCTTACGCAGGAAGAGGTAGCCGAACGGGTTGGAAAGGAACGCACGGTCGTTACGACCACGATGCGTCTTTTGCGTCTGCCGGGTGAGATACAGAGGGTTATCGCGGAAGGCGGACTTTCGGCCGGGCACGGCCGGGCACTCTTGATGAGTGATGATCCGAAAGTTCAGCGAGAGGTTGCGAATCTCGCTATCGATTCCGGCTGGTCCGTTCGTGAAACAGAACGAGCCGTCAAAAAGGCCGGCAATGCAAATTCGCAAAATATTGATAATAAAGCCGTTAGTCGTAATATCGATGCCAATGTTAAGGCTGCGGAAACCAAGCTGATGCGGGTCTTGAACACGAATGTAAAGATCGTTCCCGGCAGAAAGGGCATCGGCGGCAAGATCGAGATCGAGTATTACGGAACCGAGGATCTCGACCGCGTTTTTCAATTGATAACGAAAAAGTAATAGGAGGGGTCGATGCAAAAGCGTTTGACGGAAATGGTCTCTAGCTCTGGGTGAGTGGCTAAACTCGCACCGAGCGACCTTGCTCAAGTTTTGAGCAAACTTCCGGCACAAAGCAGCGAAAATGTGATCGTCGGATTTGATAAATCGGACGATGCGGGTGTTTTTCGCCTTAATGACGAGATGGCGCTCGTACAAACCCTTGATTTTTTTACACCCGTGGCAGATGATCCGTATGTTTATGGCCAGGTCGCGGCTATTAACTCGCTCAACGACGTTTATGCTATGGGTGGCACACCGCTGTCCGCTCTGTCGATAGTTTGTTATCCGCAAAGCGGCGACTGGGGTGTACTCGGCGAGATCCTGAAGGGCGGCCAAATGGCGATGAACGCCGAGGGCGTCGTGGTCATCGGCGGACATTCCGTCGATGATCAGGAGATGAAATTTGGATATGCGGTGACTGGGGTAATTCATCCTGAAAAGGTAATCACCAATGCCGGGGCGAAACCGGGCGATGTTCTGATCCTGACAAAAGCGATCGGTACCGGTGCTATCAATACAGCGGTCAAACGCGGCGTGGCGAGCAAGGAAACCGAGGCTGCGGCGATAAAAGCAATGACAACCTCCGCCGCCAAAGCGTCTAAAGCTATGCAGGGCGTGGGTGCGAACGCTTGTACGGATGTGACAGGATTCGGTTTACTAGGCCATGCCTTTGAAATGGCAAAGGCGAGCGATGTCATGCTAACTATTGATTCTAAAACAGTTAAGCTGTTACCAGACGTACTCGAACTGATCTCACAGGGCATGCTGACGCGTGGCGACAAAAACAATCGGACATACGTCGGCGAAACGGTTATGATAAACGGACAGGTATCGCGCGAGATGCAATCGGCCTTATTCGACCCACAGACGGCGGGCGGATTGCTTATCAGCATGCCGGAAACGAGCGTCGGGCGGTTTATGGATGAGATCGTCGATGCGGCGGTGATCGGCCATGTTACGACGCGCGGAAATTTTTTGATCGAGGTAAAGTAGTTGTTTTTATTCATTTTCGAATCTATCGGAACATCGGAACTCCTTTTTATAGGTATAATTGCCCTTATTTTCCTCGGCCCCAGGAAGATGCCTGACATGGCGCGCAAGATCGGCAAGATGATGGCCGAATTTAGGGGAGCTACGAGCGAATTCAAGGAGACGTGGCAGCGTGAGATCAATTTTGAGGAAGAGACCAAGGCCCTCAATCTCGACGCGATCGAAGCCGAGCCGGTCGCGCGGGTCGAGGCGATCTCGGCTCCCGAAACGTCTGACACGGTTGACGCTCCGGCTATCAAGCAGATCGACCCGTCGAGTTTCGACCCCAAGCTCATCGCCGAACCAGCCAAAGCAGAAGCACCGTCCGCGGCACCCAACGCAAACGACAAACAAAACTGGCTGTAACCCTCAATGAACGAAAAAGCACTAGACCAAGAGCCCGCACCGGGCGTACACATGTCGTTTCTCGAGCACCTCGATGAGCTGCGCAGGCGGATCGTCCGGTCGGCTATCATACTTGTCATAACGTTTGGCGTCTGTTTTTATTTCTCCGAGGGGATCTATAATTTTCTCAGCGTCCCCATCCGCCAGGCCCTCAATGAGGCGTCGCGACGAAATATTCCGGTCAAAGGGCTTCAAGGTGACGAAGGTATAGTACCCATCAACAATCTGAAAGAGGGCGATACCGGTCGCTATATCTTTGACGAGGCTTCGAACTTCGGTCCGGCATTAGTCTCGCCCGGTGCCACAGTAAATGCAGCCGTCAAGAGAGATTCCAACGGAGCTCTAGGGCTCTTCACAACGGAAAAGTTGCTGACAAATAACGCGATCGTTCCCGAAGGTCTGCGTCTTCCGATCCAGTTTAATGAAACGGAAATGGCCGTGAGCCAACAGGACGCAGACGAAAAGATGACTGTTACGACGGCGATCGAGCCGTACATGATCTATGTCATCGTTTCGTTTTATGCCGCTATCGCTTTTGCGCTGCCGCTGCTGCTGTGGCAGATCTGGATGTTTATCTCGCCGGCGTTGTACAAGCACGAGCGGCGTTACGTAACCCCGTTCATCGGGCTCTCGACGATCTCATTTGTGATCGGTGCGGCTTTTGGTTATTACATACTTTTTCCTCCTGCTGCGCGATATCTTTTAGGCGTCGGCCATGAATTTAAGTTGCTGCTCAAGGCGAGCGACTATCTCGATTTCATAACGATCATCATGCTGGCCATGGGCGTGATATTCCAGATGCCGGCGATCACGTATGTGCTGGCCCGGATCGGCCTTGTCACCGCCGGCCTGATGATCCGAACGTGGAAAATCTCGCTAATAGTCATTTTAATAGTAGCAGCCGTCGTATCGCCGACTAACGATATACCAAACATGCTGCTGTTTGCGGCACCGATGGTGCTGCTGTATATCATATCGATCTTTATCGCGTGGCTGTTTGCCAAGAAACGCACTACCGACGCCGAAGAGGCAATGGCGCGTTGATGCAACCATCGCGGGGCAATTTTCATCTTGAAATATAAGTAGTTACGGGATAAAATCATTTAAATTGGACTGTGGGCCGTTTGCCGGTACGGTCTCGGCGTTTTTGGGAGTTTTACCGCTATGTCAAAAGTTAATTCATTTCGAAATTTTGTGATCGCTGTCGTAGTTTTGGCGGTCGGCTCGATTGCCGTGTGGGCGCAGCCGCCGAATAAAAAGGATCCGAATGATCCGACAAACCAGATCCGCAACGTCAAAAAGGAAGTCAACGATGTTTACAAAAAGTGGAAAAACAATGACGTCGCATACATCATCACCAACGAAGAAAAGAAAGCCTTTGACGCGCTAAAGACCGACGAAGAGCGTGAAAACTTCATCGAAAATTTCTGGCGCCGCCGCGACCCCAATCCCGATACCGAGGAAAACGAATACCGCGACCAGTATTACGAGCGGATCGCTTACGCCAACGAGCATTACGCCTCGGGCATACCGGGATGGAAAACTGACCGCGGCCGCATCTACATTGCATGGGGCAAGCCCGATTCGGTCGAATCTCACCCGTCCGGCGGTGCCTATGACCGCCCGAGCTATGAGGGCGGCGGTTCGACCACCACATATCCGTTTGAAACATGGTTTTATCGTCATCTCGATAATGTCGGCGATGGTGTCGAGATCGAATTTGTCGACCCGACTGGTTCCGGCGAATACCGGCTCGCCCGCGATGCCAACGAAAAAGATGCTCTCAAGTACGTTCCCGGCGCAGGCCTGACCTCGTCCGAGGAACTCGGGCTGACGACCAAGGGCGACCGCATCAGCGGCATCGGCACCGGTCAGCAAAACTTTCAACGTGAGCAGGACAGCGTGTTTCGCAGGATGGAGATCCAAAACGGATTGTTTCATCCCCCGGCGGTCAAATTCAGCGATCTACAGGGCATCGCGGGTGGCGACTCGGGCGTTTTGGACAATAACCCGCTCAAGTTTGACGTTCGCGTCGATTTCTTTCGCCAATCGGATGACCGTGTGATCACGGCCTTTACCGTTCAGGCCGGAAATAAGGAGCTGACCTTTGAGCAGATCGGCGGCCTGCAGCAGGCGACGATGAACATCTTTGGCCGCATCACGGCGGTCTCGGGGAAACGGTCCGGCATTTTTGAAGATTCGGTGACCGCCGATGCGACGGCAGCCGAACTATCTGAAGCAAAGGACCGCAAATCGGTTTATCAAAAGGCGATCGCCCTGTCACCCGGCACCTACAAGGTGGATGTCGTTGTGCGGGATGTAAAATCCGGCAATAAAGGCATCCAGAATCTTGGCTTTGTCGTGCCGCGCTACGACGAAAAGAAATTATCGACTTCGTCATTGGTACTCACCTCTAAACTGCGTTCGACGACCGAGCGCGACATCGGTGCCCCGTTCGTCGTCGGCAACGCCAAAGTCATTCCGAATTTGTCGGGCATCTACGCCCGCGGATCCGAGGTAGGCGTTTACATGCAGGTCTACAATGCCGAGATCGATCAGACGACCCTGCGGCCCGCCGTGGATGTCGAGTATATCCTCAGCCGCGACGGCAAGGAACTGCTGCGGCAGGCCGAAGACTGGAGCGGACTGAGCGATTCCGGCCAGCGTCTGACCTTGGCGCGTCTGCTGCCGACCTCGCTGCTCACGCCGGGCGATTACGAACTCAAGATCCAGGTCAAGGACCGCGTCCGCACCGATGGCGGCGTGATCGAGAACAAAGGCAAATTTACGATCATGCCGTAGTGTTTCAAAACGCACGGCAAATTTCCTTTCCCCAGGGCGTCGAGGTCACCCGTTCGATTGCCTGTTTGTAGTCGTCATACTTCCAGTTGCCGCGTTGGCGTAAGGTGCCGTCGGCGTATTCGACGCGGTTGACGATTACCTTTTCATCGAAAACCTTTTCGGTGGTTTTAGCGAGGCTTTCGGCGGCGATGACGTCGCTCGGGCCCAGCAGGCTAAATACCGCAAGACTCTTTTTATCGCCAGGTTTCAAGTTGATCGAGCACAGGAATTGCCGCCGGACGACATTCGCCGGTTTGGCCAGCTCGGCAAAACGATACTCCCAGAAAACGACGGCGATCGCCTTGTCGCTGCTGTTTTTGACGTTTGCCAGATAGGCATAACCGTTGACGTCGTTCAACTTGGCCGCCCTCGCCTCCTGCACATTCTTTTCCATCTGCTGGCTACGGCCGTCGATACTGGCTTCGGTTGGGTCGACGGCGACAACCGTCTGCTGCTCACGGGCCTTGCGTTGAAAATATTTATTTTCGTCCGCTACCATTCGCACCGGGCCGTGGGTATCGACCTCGCCTTTTCTTGCCGCCTGCCGGTCCGGGTGCCAGCTAAAATCAACGATGGTCACCGGATCCTGGGCAGAGCAGTAGGCCGAGATCAGGAGAACCAAGATCGATACCATCAGTGACTTTTTCATATATGTCGCCATTCTACTACAACTCTTGCGGATCGAATGTAAATAATAGGTGGAGTCGATTATGTCTTTCCATCTCTGGTGGTGTCTTATTTTGCATTATTTACACTGAACCGCTCAGCGAACTCTGCGTCTTTCTCAGCGGTCTCTGCGTTAAATCCGGTTTCAACCCAGAGATCGCAGAGTTTTTCGCAGAGTACGCGGAGAGCATTTTTCCGTAGATTTATTGCGACTCAAATTAAGACACTACCCATCTCTTCCAATTATCGAAATTTGGCCTCATAATGCTTTTCATGGGTACTTTTCATATCAAATGTAAGGTAGAAAATGTTTCTAACCGCAAAAAATGGGCGTCGATCCCAAAGATGCTGGTTGACACCGGAAGTGAATATACCTGGGTTCCGACGTTGATACTCGACAAGCTCGACATCACACGGGAAAAGAAAGACCTCGTCTTTGTCATGGCAAACCGCCAGACCATCACCCGCAGTGTCGGCTTTGCCATTCTCAGATTCGACAATTTTTTTACGGTCGATGAAGTAGTATTTGCCGAAAAAGGTGACCTCCTGCTGCTCGGCGCCCGTACGCTCGAAGGCCTCAGCCTGATGGTAGACCCCAGACAAAAGAAACTCGTTGCCTCTGGCCCGATCCCTGCCGCGTGAATCGTGTCGTTTTCAAAGAACATCCCAATTACATCATCCAACTTTTTTGTCCCTGAAAGGGACTGATGCAATAGCGTCGGGAGAATCCCGACGATAGGTGCAAGGGGCTCTATCGTCCCTGAAGGGGACGAATTGATCCATGTCATGCGTTTGTTCGTCCCTTTCAGGGACGGGTAACCGTTTGGCTATATTTCGTCGGGTTTCACCCGACGCTATTACCTTAGTCCCTTTCAGGGACTTTTGACGCGGTTTCAAATGCTCCATGCTCTGCCTCCAACTCGTGGCCGGGACATTTTGACGGCGATCGAGACCGCGTCGATCTGGTCGTCGTGCGTCCCGGCGGGGAACGAACATGCCTCCTCGATAAATTGCGTGTTCCACCCGCCGCGCACCAGGAACACTTTTCCGGCCTCGGCCAGCGCGATCCATGGCAATGCCCGGCTGATCTTGGAGCCCTCGGCCCGCAACCCGCGCAGGGCTCGTCCCAGCGCCCGCGAATCCCGGTGCAGGTCCTGAATGACGGCGTTTCCGTTGGCCGACAGCTCGACGCAGTGCTGGTGTGTGTCGGCCTCTTCGCGGATGCGTCCCAGGATGTATTTTCGCTGCTCTGGATACTCGATCCTTGCCCGGTAACCGCCGTCAATGTACAAATTGCCTTCGCGGTCGTAGGCCGTGCGGTAGCTGGCCGTGTAATCGGCGTTTGACGTGTCGGTCATCGCAAGGTCGTACCCGCGTGTCCATCTGAGGCCCTCCGGGGCATGGGTGATGATATTTTTGAACCAACTGCGTTTGAACAATCCGCCCTCGGCCGGGATCGGCCGCTGCTGGTAGAGCGCGGCGAATGAGTAGGAGCCGAGTTTTTTCCGCACGCGCTCAAGCGATTCTTCGTTATACCTTGCCGGGCATAAAGCTTCACCGGGTGCGCGTCCCAATGGATCTCCCGTCGCTGAAGGCGACACGGAAATTAGCCTGGGGTGAGCTGACGAAGGAAGCGTAACCTCAGGAACCGGTTCCATAACCTCCGCTCCCTGAAGGGGAGCCGCTTCGTGCGATGTCTGCACGACCCCTGCAGGGTCGGAACGGTGTTGAGGCTCTAACCCAGGGTGGCGGCCTTCGGCCTTACCCTGGGCTAATTTCCGTGTCCCTTGCGGGGACATTCCTTCGGCCAAAGCGGGTAGGTTTACCACCTCCCATTGCTCACCGCCTTCTTCGGCGGATTCGCGCAGCAATCTTCCGGCGAGGTCGTCTTCGTGCCAGCGGGTCTGGATGAGGATGATCGCTCCGTTTGGTTCGAGCCGGGTGTATAGATCGTCGTTGAACCAGTCCCAGAGGTTGTCGCGGTAGGTCGCACTCTCGGCCTCGGCCCGGCTTTTTACTGGATCGTCGACGATAATAAGATCGGCGCCAAAACCGGTGATGCCGGCACCGACGCCGACGGCCCGGACGCCGCCGCCCTGCGGAGTTTCCCATTCGGCCTCGGTGTTTATTCTTCGGACGCGGAACGCTGTAGGGGCAGCAGCAGTGGCAGTGGTAGCAGCAGGGGCAGTAGCAGCGGCAGTGGCGGCGGGGCATTTTGGTGGATTATTTTTGCAGAAATCGCAGTTTGCGGCGTCATGCTGGATTTTGCCATCCGACAAGGCGGACGCGAGTGATCCGTCATCAGCTAAAACATTGCGCATCTTTCGGGAGAATCGGTTGGCGAGCTTTTGGGCGTAGCTGCCGATGATGATGTTCATTTTCGGGTGGTTTTTTAGCATCCATGCGGCGTAGCGGACGGTCACGAGCTCGGATTTGCCGTGACGCGGCGGCATAAAGATCATCAGCCGCTTGCACTCACCGTTTGCGACGCGTTCGAGCTGCCGGTAGACGTGCTGCTGATATTTCCAGGTCCATGTGAGGTGAGGCGAGACCTTTTTCAGCCAGTTGGAAAACGCCCGGACGGTCAAGCGCCGCCGTGCCTGGCGGCGGTGACGGGCAGAGTATTTGCGGCGCTTTGCCTTCTTTCGTCTTGCGGCCCAGCCGAAACGCTCCGGCCAACCGGCTGACGATCGACCACGCTCATTTCTCGCATAGAGCACGCGGCGATTAAACGTCGCATGTCCGAGGCCCCGCATCTGCCGTTCTATCTCTTCGTGATGACGGCCGTGGTGGGCAACGAAGAGGGTTTTGCAGTCGGCGACACGCTGCTGAAATTGAAAGGGTTTGAGTGATAGGTCTTCCATACGCCACTCACCATAAAACTTTCGGCTGCGAATTGAAACCCTATTTTGCGGGGTTTGACGTATTATGCGTGAATTGACGCAAAATGCTGATTTTGCGGATTAGGAGAGTTTGCCCGTGAATAACATAAATGCGAACACGTATCTCCTTGATTACCAGTCAAAAAAGTGAAAAAGTATCGCTAAAGATCAGTGAGATTGCGAGGAAGTGCAACTCGAGCAAAGAGATTTCCGAATGCCTTCGAAAAATCTTCCTTGTAAGGAGACCGAAGACGAGCACGCCGTCCTAAATTTTTGGCAAATTGTTTTACAAATGACAGCGGCAGGGAATATACTGCCCGGAAATCGACGATTTGATGGTTGAATTTGAGGCCTGTGAGATCACTTTTATCAAGCATGTACTGAGCAACTCTCCTGCCCGTAGAAACTTCCTTTTGGTAGCCCCTAGGAAAATTAGAGGCGTCCTGATATCCGCAGAGCAAAACTGTTTCGCTCTTTCCCTCGTTCTGAAGATCACAGGTTTGTGTGGCAATTATTAAATTTACGTATTCGATAGAAGACTGGAGTTCTATTGGTTTTCCCGGTTGGGCGATACTTAGTATTTCGGCCAAATTATCTGGAGGAGAAAGGATAGGGCAGGAGGGGAGCAAATCTCCTTGTTCTAAATCGCTCCACTGCCCACCTTGATACCATTTGGGTTTATTTTTCGGACCAGCATCGACCATCCATTATCACCGCAGTCTCTAATCGGTATCGGATCGACCTAACCTCGAATTGTTGCATGGACAGTAACTGGAACTGACCGAATTACTGGCGATATGAAAATATCGTCCGCGACGATATTAGGAATAGGAGTGAGGCGATAAGTGGCGGTTGAATCATCGAATTCAATATGCTCTGCGATCGCGTCAATTTCTCCGACGGTCGCCGCGGGATGACTCTTGGCAACCCAAATTGGTCGATCTTCCGGGAAATCATTGGGTTTTGAAATTGTCGTTAGCGTAAAAATCATACCTTTACCATCCTTTCTCGTTGCTTGTCGGTAATTGACTTCTCAAAAGCCTCGATAATCCGCCGATGAGCTAGATCAACCTTCTTCATCAAATCCGTCATCTTCAACGGAGGTGAAGGAGATGTGTATGTCAGATTCAG
>JANYIL010000167.1 GCA_025362075.1 Chloracidobacterium sp. | reverse complement strand
CGATGGCCCAGGTTACATTTGGCAGGGAAAAACTGCACGGAATCTCAACGCCGGTCGTTACTCTCGTCCACGTAAAGGGACATGGAATGGCCGACGACGGCGGTCTTAATAACGGTGCGATAAGTACCCCTTTCATTCTTGACGAAAAGGTGGAAGAGGATCCAAAACTGATAAAATCAACAAATTCCGGGTATGCCATACCGCCCGGAAACGTGGTCGGTTCCGGCGGGCTATCGTGGGCGGGAACGTCATTGGAGTTTAAGGGCACCGGTACGATGTTGTTAAACCCTGCTGTGATCTACGCGGCCTACTACCCAAGTAAAAGCGGTGAGAAATCAACGGGTTCTCCGGAATACCTGGATGGTGTATGTAAGGATCATTGGAAGTCGATATTTGCGCTCCCTGTTAAGAACGGATTCATTGAAGGCACGCTGCAGCTTCTCGGCAAGACGATCGAATACAAAGCCCCCGTTAACTTCCAGCTGAAGATGGATTGTCGTATGCAATAGATTGGTATTTCATTTATGTCGTAGGGTCTGCAACCGGCTTTAATAAAATCAGCGTGGAATCGGACAATGCCAAAAGGAAAAAGACTTTGAACTTCAGGGTTTTATCATTCTCGCGGCCTGCACCGGACTTCGTAAAACTGCGATTCTATCCCGCAAGTGGACAGAGATCCAATTGGACGTGGAGTTTCCATCCATTCACCTACCCAAAAAGGACAGCAAGAACAAGCGTTCAAATCGTCTGCCTTTGCCGAAAATGTGTGTACTGGCTCTAAAGCAGTTACCGAGCTACGGAAACCATGAATATCTTTTCCCGGCCCGTCCGAACGTCAGATACAAGGAGAACTTTTCTAGACCCTACGCCTGGGATCTGGGAAAGCGATTCAGACGAGTTCGAGATTTAGCCGGAATTGAGGATTTAAGAATCCATGACTTAAGGCACTTCGCAACCACGATGCTCTTTATGGAAGGAGTAGCGGATGCAATTATCAGAAAGATGACCGGCCATCGTTCAGAGGAGCTTGAGAGATACAAACACTTCTCTCCAAGCTTCAAAAAACAAACCAGTCAATTGATAGCGGGCAAGCTTGAGGAAGAATTAAAAGGTACATTTTTGGGTACTAACCCTGAAAATGAAAAAAAGTCACCATGACGATGACTCTAAAACCCCCGGTTTTATTGATGATAATGGCGGAGCCGACGGGACTCGAACCCGCGACCTCCAACGTGACAGGCTGGCGTTCTAACCAACTGAACTACGACTCCGCGATAGCAATTACGAATTACGAATTCAAAATTACGAATAAAGAGTTATGAGTTCAGAAATTCGTAATTCTAAATTCGTAATTCGTAATTGAACGAGCTGGTGGGCACGAAGGGACTCGAACCCCTAACTTCCTCCTTGTAAGGGAGGCTGTCTACCAATTGACGTACGTGCCCTAAAAAAACGTTTCGACAAAGATATTTTCGCACGTGTGCCCGACTAATTTTCAAAAAAACTCACTCATTTTTCGAGAAATGAGCGAACGGTAATCTTACGAAAATCGACAGGGCTAGTCAAGGCTATGGCTATTAAAAGCGTTTTGGCCACGGATGCACGAATAAGCAAAAATCTCTTATTCGTGCATTCGTGGCCAAATGTTTGTAGGTTTTTTACGGTTCGGTCTCGGCCGTCGTTTTGTCGCTGTTCCTATCGTATTTAAGCGTGATCTTTTCGATCTTGGTCAGATTAAACTTGAGCCATTCGACGCTCGGCGAGCCGTCCGTCCATTCGATCTTGAGGTCCCAGTTTTCGGACTTTTCTTTCGGGTGAAACTTGATGTCAAGCGAATCGCCGTTCTTAAAGGCACGGCCCTTGAGGACAGTGTCTTCGGGGGTCCAATCCTTGTCGCCCGTTGGGCCGACCGAAACTTCCTTGATGTCATATCCCGTCTTATTGACGAGGGTGAAATCAAGCTCTTCGTTGCCCATCTTGTTATCCGCTTTAGCGTCCGCATTAGAAGGGGCTGGTGTCGAAGCCGGCTTATTGGCGTTTGCGTTTGCATTGGCGGCCGGTTTGTTGGCGTTTGCGTTTGCGGCCGGTGCACTGCTGCCGCAATTGATGCAGAAAGCGCAGACCACGAGCAGAAATAGAAATGTTTTCATGTGATGTCTCCTGTTAAAAGTGAAATTTAGAATATCTTCGAAAAACATAATACCACGTTCGTCCAATTCAAACAGCCCGGCGTTTCTATTTTGGCGCGGACTCCTCTATTTGTAGCACTTGGATTTCAGCGCCGTTGTCTGGCCACCTTCGGTAAGCGTCATTCCGGTTTTTGTGTACTTTCCCTTAAACTTGCGTTCGCCGTTGTCGCCAGGCAACGCAAAATCAAAGCCGAGAATCTCGCCACCTTTTAACGCAACCTTGGCCGGGACCAAAACCGGGCGTTTCATCACGCCCTCGGCTTCTGTCACAAGCACGTATGAGTCGCCGCCGGCCTCGGCCAGATAAACTTCCGTGCCGCCGTAATCGCCGCCCTTACCCATTGTGATATCGCTGAAGACATGTCCGCAGGTGCGTTTCATCGGGTATTTAACGCCGTTTGGGCCCGCGACGTTAAAGCCGAGCGCCGTGACCGTTCCCTTGTAGTTGCGCGGCCCGTTGTCGTCGGGCAGCGTAAATTCGACGGTGCGCATGTCCTTACCGCTCTGTTTGGCCTCGACCAGTTTCGGCGTGCTAAATCCGCCCTCAACGGTGGTGACCACGGCAAACAGCTGCCCATCCGACTCGGTAAGAAAAACTTCCATTCCGAAATAGTCGCCTGACTCTTTGCTCGAAAGATGTATGCTGTTATACTCGCCGCTCGTAAAAAACGGTTTGGCGGCGGGCTTCTTTTGGGCCATCGAAACGGTGGCAAACGCCAGACAAATCACAAAACCGAAAATCGCATATTTTTTCATAGATTCTCCCGTGTTTTAGATAGCTATTGTATGGAAACCGTCAGCTCATAGCTCTCGGCGCTTTCCTGCGTAAAGACGCTGATCCTATAGTCGCCGTCAGCGGGCAATTTCTTTGTCCACCTTTTGTTGCTGTCGTCGCGGGTAAAGCTGTTGTCCGGAGCGGCGACGCCAAAGGTGACCTTTCCGGTCACGCCAATTGTCATCGTTTGTCCCGCCTTGGCCTTGACGACGTAAAAGTCGGGACCGCCTTTTGCAACCGTGTTCTCGATGTCAGTTGAGGTGCTTCCGGCTTTGAATGTAAGTCGTATGCCATCGCCCGAATCGGCCTAACCCATCTTGGCGTAATCGACGTCCTCGATATATTGGACCGGTTTCGAGACCTTATCGGTCTGGGTCGTCTTCACTACGTCTTTTTCAGTTTTCTGGTTGTACTGATATTCCGTGGTGATCTGTACGCCGGTCAAATAGTTGGTGCTCGTTTTGGTTGACGCCCCGGTTGCGCGATCGTTATCGACCTCGTCATACCCAATGAGTGCAAATTTTGACACTTTAGGATCATAGCGAAACCGGAACGTTGAGTCGGTCGACTCGCGTGAGCCGGTAAGGGTGTTGATGATCACGACGCCCTTTGCTATTTTGATATCCGGAGCGTTTGTCTCGCCGCCGAGCATGCCGCCACAGCTCTTACATTGGAGAACGTTTTTGGCGGTCACGACCCTTTCAAATTCCCCTTTAGCGTTTTTGAAAGCGATCATCAATGCGCGGTCGCCCTCCGCTTTGTCAACAAACACGAGGGCCGCGTCGGCAACCCCATCGGTATTAAGGTCACCGGTGACCGTCGATTCGAGCGTCCATCCGGCCGGTACAAATTTTGATGTCGACATCGCCGTTTTCGGCAATTTCGAGTCGTCAAAAACGGACTTTTTCGCATCCTGAGCGAGCGTCAGAGCAGAGCAGATCGAGATTAACAGAACTAACAAAAAGATTTTCTTATGCATATGTCCCCTATTGTTTTATTTAGCCCTCGGGCATTATTGCTTTCGTTTTCGTTTTGAATGGTTTAGTTAGCCGAAATTGCGAATACTTTTCCCAGAAATAAACTCTTCTTAACCATTTGTCCGAATAAAGATATGACAACTTATGTCAGTGCGACGGATACCTTCGACCCTCGCTCGTTAGATTTTTTGTGTGCAACTAACTATACGATAACCCGGAAAAAGGTACAATTCACCCGCAAAGCCAACTGCCCAAACTTCGGCCCTTTGCTTAAAAAATTGTTACCGGCCGACAGACCGGAAAGCTCTCGATCTCATCGTTGGGCTTAAAGATGCGTACCTGTTAAAGTGGGTTGCCGAAAAAAAAATAGACCGGCGCAATTTATCACGCCAGCCGCATTTGATCCCGTTGGTGATCGACGCCGGTCAGTTTCGTCTCTGTAAACTCGGTTTCGCACCCGGATCGGTTTTTGCCGATCCTTCGTTATACAAAAGTAATGTCCCGCCAAAGCCCACTGCCCAGCCTTTGTTTCCGGTAAAAGCGACACGATCGAGGCGGTGCGTCGTCCTGGAATTTACCTGCATCCAGGTCGATCCGCCGTTTCTGGTGCGGAGGATCGTTCCATTATCGCCAACCGCCCAACCATTGGTTGGCGTGGAGAAATAAACGTCGTTGAGATTCGATGTTGTGTCCGAATTCTGCTGCCGCCAGAGCCTTGCTCCGCCATTCGAACGGAAGATCCGGCCTTGCGTTCCGACAGCCCATCCGCCCCTGTTTCCGGCAAAAAATACGGCGTTAAACTTGGTGTCCGTGTCGCCGAGCAGCGTCGCGCGATCCCAGCTAAAACCGGCGTCGTCGGTGAACATGATCGTCCCGCCTGCACCGACGATCGCCCCGACGCGGTCGTCGCCAAATTTGCCGTCGAGCAGCAGGAAATGGATCGCGGTCTGCACCTTTTTCCACGTGACGCCATCGTCCTGCATCCGGTAAAAAATACCGCCTTCGCCAAACGCCGTCGCCTTGCCATCGGGGGTAAAGAGCACCCTCGTCACCCGTTCGCGTCCTGCCCCCGCAAAATCGACCTTTTCCCATGTCAGGCCGCCGTCGACCGTCCGCATTAGGTACGAAGACGGGTTTTGGCCTCGCGAATAAATGTCACGCTGACAGAGCAGCCAGCCGTTCATATCGCTCGTAAAATGCACCTGGATGAGATTGTCGCTCGTAAATTTTTTGGACGGCGTCCACGTCGATCCGCCGTCCGTCGTGGCCATAACGGTTCCGTTATCGCCGACGATCCATCCCCGGGTCTCACTGACAAAAGATATGTCGCGAAACCATGCGAGGGTATTTGTATTTTGCTTCACCCACTCGGCATTAGCCGTCTGAATGCCGCAAAGCAGGATGAGCAAAATTAAGCTTTTCCAGGCCTTATTCATCAATAAACTCCGACTGGAGCGGCAAGCATCCCTGCTTGCCATGAACGCTGAAAGC
>JANYIL010000154.1 GCA_025362075.1 Chloracidobacterium sp. | reverse complement strand
GGTGGTTCTGACATGTTGCTGTAAAACACCGATTCGGTTTATCTTAGTGTATGCGTTTAATTGGCTTTTGCTTCCTGTTCAACTTGATTTGCGCGATGAATGCCTATACACAAACCGCAGAAAAATACGCCGCCATCTGGGACAAGGAGCACATTTCTCATATCGCCCCGTCCGATGTCCGCCACGCCGATCTCAAGAATTACCTTGACCAGCTAAAAAAGCTTGGCCTGGCAGTAAATGAGGTCGGCCGCAGCAATGCAAACCGCGAAATTTATCAGGTCGAATGGGGCAAAGGGCCGCTCAAGGTTTTTATGTGGTCGCAGATGCACGGCGATGAGCCAACGGCAACATCGGCGTTGATAGATATGCTTGCCTGGCTGCAAAAAAATCAAAAAAACGATCTGGTCAAAAAGATCGCCGATACGATGACGATCCGTGCCGTGCCGATGCTAAACCCGGACGGCGAGGAGATGTACCAACGGCGAAATCTACAGGGCATCGACATTAACCGCGATGCGGTTGATCTAAAAACACCCGAGGCCCGGCTGCTAAAACAGCTCCGCGACGACTGGTCGCCCGCGATAGGCTTTAATCTGCATAATCAGGGAGCGTTGACCACAGTTGGACGGGCGCCGAGCCAGGCCGCGATCTCGCTGCTCGTCGTCTACGGCGACGCAGCAAAAACGACCAGCCCCGGACTCGAGCGAAATACGCGGCTCACCTCGCAGATCGTCCTGGCGCTGCAAAAATTCATCCCCGGCCACATCGCCCGGTACGGTGACCAGTACACCGCCACGGCATTTGGCGACAATTTCACCGCCTGGGGCACGCCCGTGATCCTGATCGAGACCGGCGCACTCTACGGCAAGGACGAGATGTTTCTCGTTAAGATGAACTTCGTCGCGTTCATGACCGTGTTGCAGTCGCTGGCCAATGGCGAAGAGGCCAGCCAGTCGCCGACGCCATATCTTTCGCTGGTCGAAAACAGCTCGGGCGGCCTCGTAAATTTCCTGTTCCGCCGAGCCAACATCCACGTGATGGCAGCGCCGGTGGCCCCCACCGTTCCGGGTGCGGCGCCACCGACCGTACCGAGCGTTAACGCGCCTTCAACCGTCGCCGACATCGCGGCCGTGACCGAACGCCGCCGTGCGAGCCTCATTGCTCCCGTCACGATCCGGAACATAGGAAATCTGACCAGTGTGCGTGGCCTGGAAGAATACGACGCGAGCGGATTTAACGTCTATCAACGATTTGGCATTGTTAAGCCGGATGAGCTGGCCGAATTCTTCTTTTACAAAAAAGACCGCTCCGTCGACTGGACCGCCGCCGACCTCGAGAAACAATTCCCGCCCGACGCCGTTTTTTCCAGTGGCAAATGGATCAAGGGCTCGGGCGTCGTTCCAAAAATGTAGTTTATTTATCGTGCTAAGCCTGCTAAAGATCAAAAACATCGCCCTGATAGACGCGCTAGAGATCGAGTTCGGGGCGGGGCTAAATTTGCTAACCGGCGAAACCGGTTCGGGCAAATCGATCATCGTCGACAGCCTCGGGGCGTTGACCGGCGACCGCGTGTCCGGTGATCTGATCAAGCAGGGTGAAGACACAGCCCAGATCGAAGGGCTGTTTACAGTCGCCTCCGCAGCCCCGATTTTAGAACTCCTCGACGAAAGCGGCATCGAGGTCGACACGGGCAAAACAATCGACCTCATCGTCCGCCGCGAGATTTCGCTGTCCGGCAAAAATCGCGTCTTTGTAAATAATCAGCTTGTCACCCAGGGCTTCCTCAAAAAGCTCGGTGGTCGCCTCGCCGACATCCACGGCCAGGGCGAACAGGCCGCTCTTTACGACGTCGAGACGCATATCGGGATGCTCGACCAGTTTGCCGATGTTGCGGAGCTAAAGGAAGAGGTAGCCGAGATTTACCATCACCTGTCGGTCACGAAAACCGAGCTTGGCATGCTTCGGAAAAATGAAGCCGAGAAACTACAGATGCTCGACATTCTGCGGTTTCAGGTAAAGGAGATCAAGGACCTCGGCGTCCAACGAGGCGAAGACGATGAGCTCGAAGCTGAAAAACATCGCCTCAACAACATCGAAAAACTCTCGAAACTGAGCGATGATGCCTTCGCCTTGCTCTATGAAAATGACGGCTCGACGCTCGCAACTCTCGACCGGGCAAGCCGCGACATCGGCGAACTGAGCGAATATGAAGCAAGCTTTTGCGAGCACACCGAAGCCCTCGTTGGCATTCGGGCGTCGCTTGAGGACATCGCATTTGTTATTCGCGATTTTCGCGGACGACTCGAATTCTCGCCCGAGCGGCTCGAGGAGATCGACAACCGCCTCGCCGAAATATCACGGCTGAAACGAAAGTACGGCGGCTCGATCGAGACGATACGCGATCAGTTGAAGGATGCCGAATTTCGCCTCGAAAACATTGAGGGAGCCGAGTTTCGCGAGGAAGAATTAAAGAAAAAGCTGTCGGAATTGCGGACGGAATACCTGAAGAATGCTGATGCCCTGCACGAAAAACGCGTTGCGGCCGCCCGCAAATTCGAAAACGACGTTGTCAGCGACCTCAAGGCCGTCGCCCTCGAAAAAGCTGTTTTCGAGGTGCATTTCGATGGCGAAGCGGACGACAACAGCTTTAGTCCAACGGGCTACGACCGGGTAGAATTTTATTTTTCGGCCAATATCGGCGAACGCCCTCGTCCGCTGGCAAAGGTCGCTTCCGGCGGCGAAGCGTCGCGTCTTATGCTCATTCTAAAAACCGCCTCGCACGCGAATGACACCGAAAAGACAGCGGTTTTCGACGAGATCGACATCGGCATCGGCGGACGCGTGGCCGAGGCCGTCGGACGCAAGCTAAAGGACCTAGCCGCCGATGCCCAAGTCTTTTGCGTAACGCACCAGCCCCAGATCGCCGCTCTCGCCGACCGGCATTTCATGGTCGCAAAAGCAGTCGCTGGCGGTCGCACAAGCATCAGCGTCCGCGAACTGTCGCCCGCCGAAAAGGTCGAGGAACTCGCCCGCATGTTGGCGGGTGAGCAGATAACCGAAGCCGCCCGCGAAAACGCCCGAGCGATGCTCGCCGCGATTTAATTTACAGGATGGACAGGATAGATAGGATAAATGCAGGACAACCTGAGCGCCGCGATCCTGTTTATCCTGTCTATCCTGTTATTATCTAACTATCGTTATGGAATCCGAAGTTTTAGTAAGGGTCATTCGCGGTGACACGGTCGAGTCGATCCATCGCGGCCACGTGATCGTCATCGACGGCGATGGCAACACCATTGCGTCCATCGGCGATCCGTCGACCGTTACGTACTTTCGCTCGGCCTCCAAAGCGTTTCAGGCGATACCCTGTATCACAAGCGGGGCGGCTGAGGCATTCGGATTTACCGAGAACGAGGTCGCTCTGGCGGCCGCGTCGCATTCGGGCGAGGTTGTCCATGTTGCGATCGCGACCCGTATGCTATCAAAAGCGGGCCTGTCGGATACCGACCTCAAATGCGGCACTCACATGCCTTTTTCCGCGATCGACGCCAAACACATGATGCGTGCCGGCGAAGAGCCGACCCAACTGCACAACAATTGCTCGGGCAAGCACATCGCAATGCTCGCTCTCGCAAAGCACATCGGAGCCGACCTCGCGACCTATGACGAGACAGGCAGCCGTGTCCAAAAACGAATTTTGCGATGCGTCGCCGATTTTTGTGAAATGGATCAAGAGGATGTCGCCATCGGCATCGACGGCTGTGGCGCTCCCAATTTTGCCGTCTCGGTCGAGGCAATGGCCAGGAGCTTTATCAACCTCATTTCGCCGTCAAAATTTCCCGAAATAACGCAGAACGCCTGTTCGCGTATCGTCGCGGCAATGATCAAATACCCCGAACTCATCGGCGGCACCGGCCGCCTCGATACCCAAATAATGCAAGCCGCGCCCGGCCAGGTGATCTCGAAAGTCGGCGCCGACGGCGTCTGGCTCGGTGGCATCCTGCCATGCGAAAAATATCCAACCGGCCTCGGCATCGCCCTAAAGGTCGAGGACGGCGACGACTTTCGCGGCCGGCCGGTCATCGCCGTCGAGATATTGCGTCAACTCGAAATTTTATCGAAAGACGATCTCACCGATTTTTCGCCAATGCTGATCAAGAACCGTCGTAATGATGTCGTAGGGAAAGTAATATCAACTTTTGCGATCCAATAATAGCTTGCCTTCCGTGTATCTATTTGGATACTCCGTAACTGCATCATGCAATTCTCAGCCAGAGACATACTTCGGGATCGTCGTTATTCAGGATGGCAAAAATATATGTAACTTTGCAGTGACGTTAAGAAATTATGCTCAAGTCTTTCTTTATTTTAGTTCAGGCCGTTATTTAAATTAATGAAAACCAAAACAAAAGTAATTGCCGGTGTGGCGGCGGCGTTCCTGATCGTAATGGCCGTGATGGGGTTTGTGGGCGGAGGGCTCTACTATATTAACCGACGGCTTCACGACCCTGCCTTGAGAGCAAAACTCGACAAGGCTTGGGACGACGGCGAAGCTTTTGGCAAGACAACCGATCAAAATGGATGCCTGGCAAAGGGCCTAACGTTTACGGACAGCGCAGACATATTTGATTTGACCAATTCCGATTTCGACACCGGCTGTTTCATAACGTGCCAGCCTTCGCCCGGTTTTTGCGATGGCGTACCGAAATTCTTCGACCGAAATTGGACCGATGATCAATGCTCCGGCAAAAGGGAAAACAAAGAAGCCTGTCTAAGCGTTTTCCACCAGAAACTTTCGTCCTGCCAAATTGGCGGCGGGTAGGGGAGTGTCTCACTTTAACAACTACTTAGGTCCTTTGTGTCACCCCTTCGTGGACTTTGTGTTAAATATTTTTATCACAAAGGCCACAAAGCTCAGGAGACAAATAACACGAAGAAATCCAAAATAAGACACAACCAAGACTAGCAGCCGCTATTTCATCACGTCCTTTGGCCGAATTACGGTTTGTAGCGTGCCGCACCATTCGTTGGTATCATTCCATTTATCAATATTTAAATCGATCACGGCCAGAGCGGCGGTCGGCATCGGCTCCAGTTCGCCGGTCAGAAAGCGGATAAACCCCTCGATGCCCGGATTGTGGCCGACGATCATTGCCGAGCGGTACGCGTCGTCAAGCTCGGCGACGATCTGGCGTAACGCATTCGGGCTCGCCTCGTAGATACGGTGGTCGAGCCTGATCTCGGCGTCGAATTCACCCGCTTTCTTTACTAATTCCGTTGTAGATTTTGCCCGCTCGGCCGGCGAACTCAAGATCACATACGGTTCAAACCCAAGCCCGCGCATCAGCCCACCCATGAATGGCGCGGCCATCTGCCCCCGTTTATTTAACGGACGTTCAAAATCCGAGAGGTCCGCATTGTCCCAGCTCGATTTGGCATGTCGTAAAATATAGAGGGTTTTCATTTTGTACGATCCGTCAAAAAACCGTAACTCGCGACCGATTTTACCGCTCGTTGTGTCAAAACAACAACCTATTGAGATAGAATTGTGGCGTGGCCCATCTTGCCAATAGCATTACGGAGGAATGAATGCCTTGAACGCCGCATTGCTCGTCAATCTGCTCGGATTTTCCGTCGGAATAGCGTTGTACGCTATGCTGGCGATGATGGTCGTCCGGCATCGCGGAAAAGCGGGCAGTGTCAATCTGCTGCTATTGACTACCGCTGCACTCGGGTTGCTGTGGAATATCGGCGAGCTTTATGCGTTTGTTCAGAAGGATTTTGGCGTTGCGGGGATATCGCCGTTTCTGGTTGCGGTCGCATTTTCGGCGCTCGGATTTTTGCCATCGGTGGTCGTCCATTCGGCGCAGGCGGACGAATCGGGCACGCATTGGCTGACATTCGCCGCCTACGGTTTGAGCACCTTTGCGGCGGTTATGCATTTTCAGGCGGCGTTTGCCGGAGCACCGGTTCCGTCATATCTTGCCCTGCAAACTCAGACATTTGGCTCACTGGCGTTGGCGGCGGGTCTTTTAATATTTAATTTTCGCCAAACGCTTGAGAAAAAGGCGATTTGGGCGAGTGCTTTGCTCGTCTTTGCCGTCTCAGCGCTGCATCTGAGCGGAGAACGCGAAAGCTCGGCGTGGTATGTCGAGCTTGTCGCTCACCAGTCGTCGCTGCCGCTCGCTCTCGTCATTCTTTTTCAGAATTACCGCTTCGCGTTCGCCGACCTTTTCCTAAAGCGCGCGATCTCGCTGATCCTGCTGACGGGGCTTGCGTTCGGCCTGTACGCGCTGGTTGCCGTGCCGGTTTTACGGCTGCACGAAACGCATGATAAAGACGACGTGCAGGCGATCGGAGCGTTACTCGCTCTGTGGGTCGCGACCGCCCTGGTCTATCCGGCACTACACAGATTTGCGGTTTGGCTGGTCGATACGGCGATACTTCGCCGGTCAAATTACGAAAAGCTACAGCTTGATCTCGCGCGTGAGACCGAGAGCATCGATTCGACCGAAGCGGTCTTAGAGAATGTCTGCCGTACGCTTTCGACAGCCCTGACCGCGAGAACCGCTGAATGGACGCAGTCGACCGCCGCAACCGGCGAGATCGGCTTTGTCTCGGCCAATTTCACGCCCGGCGACTGCCGGATTCTGATCTCAACCGCCGAGGCCCCGTATTACGAGATAAGCCTCGGCGAATTTCAGGGCGGCCGGCGTCTGCTGTCCGACGAGATCACGATGCTCGACGCGATCTCGCTCTTTACAGCGAGGCGAATTGACGTTTTACGCGTCAGCCACGAACGCTATAACCAAAAGTTTCGCGAACAGGAATTTGCCAAGCTCGCAACCGAGGCTCAGCTTTCAGCATTGCGTTCGCAGATCAATCCGCATTTTCTCTTTAACGCCCTGACGACGCTCGGCTATCTGATAAAAACATCCCCGGATAAGGCCTACGACACCCTGCTGCGGCTGACGCAATTGCTCCGCGGCGTCCTCAAATCGACCGGCGAATTCTCGACGCTCGGCCAGGAGATCGAGCTGATCGAGAGCTATCTCGACATCGAGCGGGCGAGGTTTGAAGAAAAATTGTCGGTCGGCATCGACGTGCCCGACTCGATCCGAAATGTAAAAGTACCGTCACTGATCCTCCAGCCTCTTGTCGAAAACGCGATCAAACACGGCATCTCCGAAAACAAAAATGGCGGCGAGATCCGCATTTCGGCCAGCGTGAGCCTAGATAACGGCGATTCGCATTTGCACCTGTCGGTGTGGGACTCCGGTGCCGGGAAAAACGGCAAAAAGGCAAACGGCTCCGGCGGCATTGGCCTGAGAAATATTAAAGAACGGCTGGCGTCGTATTATGGCAAAAGCGCAAGTTTCACGCTCGAAAGTGGAATCGGCACCGAAGCCACAGTTGATTTGCCGATGAAATGACTTAGCCGTCAGGAGAAGAATTCGCCCGCGAAAGACGCGAAAGAAAGACTTTTTTTGCCCGCGAATAACGCGAATCATCGCAAATAACAAGAGATTATGCCGGATATTCTTATTCGTCTTCTTTCGCGTTATTCGCGGGCAAAAATCTTTCGAGCCTTTTCGCGTGTTTCGCGGGCAAAAAATCTTGAGATATGACTAAACTGCGAGTAATAATAGCCGACGACGAACGACCGGCTCGTGAATTCCTCAAATCGATCCTTCGCGAATTCGAAAACGTCGAACTCGTTGGCGAAGCTGAGAACGGCGCTGACGCCGTTGAGTTGATCAAACGCGTCAAGCCCGACCTCGCCATCCTCGACCTCAAAATGCCCGAGGTTTCGGGTCTCGACGCCGTCAAACTGATCCGCAAATCGCAAATGCCGCTGATCGCTTTTGTCACCGCCCACGACGAATACGCCGTCCAGGCATTTGATGTCAACGCCGTCGATTATCTGCTCAAACCCGTCGAACGCGCCCGTCTAGCCGAAACGATCCAACGTGCCTCCGAACGTCTCGAACAAACCGACTGGCGTAGTGTCGAAGCCGAAAAGGTCAAAAACGCCGCGTCCGATTACGACGCCAATCTCAACACCGGACCGCTCGACCGCATCCCCGTTAAGGTACGCGAAGAAATTTATCTGATACCGGTAGACGATGTCGCCTCGATCGTCGCCAACGGCGAATTGCTACACATCACCACAGTAGACAACAAAAAATATACAATAAATTACCGTCTAAAAGATTTGGAGTTGAGGCTAGACGAGCGCAAATTCATCCGCCTCTCACGCGGCGCCATCGCCAACCTCGCCATGATTGCCCGCATCTCCCCCATGCCCGGCGGCACCTACACCGTCGCCCTAAAAAACGGCCAGGAAATCGCTTCGAGCAGGTTGCAGTCTAAGATTCTTCGGTCGAAACTTCTGAAACTCTAAGATGTATCGCATAATGCAATATTGTGATTTGACGTGTATTGCATTATGCAATACTATTACGCTGTTCTGTTAAAACAGAACTATTACACCAATGGAGAACACTCAATATGAAGAAAACTGCGGATAAAATTCGACGCTTCGGCTAACCGCTCCGTCCATAAAACGAGGACGAATAGATGAGAGTAATAAGCCGAAAGGCTTTAAGGACTTATTGGGAAGAACATCCATTATCAGAAGGTGTTCTGGGCGATTGGTTTCGACGGATGAAACGTCTTGAAGCTCCGACAATTGTTGAACTAAGAAAGGTTTTTCCGACTGCCGATCTTTTCGGGAATTGCATTGTATTTAACGTTGGTGGCAATAATTATCGCGTCATCACGCACATAAATTTTGAACTACAGATCGTCTGGATACGGTTTGTTTTAAGCCATGCGGAATACAGCAAGAACAAATGGACGACCGATTGTTGAGATGACCGTCGACAGAGGTAACAGACCATGACCACGAACTACAACCCTAAGAAATACGCTAATTTGCTGGTCGAGTATTTGCCAAGCGTCATTCAGACCGAAAAGGAAAACGAAAAAGCGCTTGAGATCGCCGGACGTTTGATGATGAAAGGCGACCACAAACTTTCGCCCGAGGAAGGTCGATTGCTCGATCTTCTCGCAACGCTCATCGAAGATTTCGAAGAAAAAGCCTATCCGATGGGCGAAAAATCAAACCCTGCGGTCGCCCTTCGCGAATTGATGTTCGAACATAAACTTAGACAAAACGACATGCTCGATGTTTTCGGCTCGCAGGGCGTCGTATCTCAAGTATTGAATGGTAAACGCGAGATAAGCAAAGCTCAGGCCCGCAAGCTCTCAGCCCGCTTTCGCTTGCCGATCGATATATTTATTTAGCCCTTACATCTTCGCGCACATCTCGACGCGTTTATTGACCTCTTCCCAGTTGACGTTGGCCATAAAGGCATCGACGTATTTCGCGTTGGCCGAGCCGTAGTCCATTTGATAGGCGTGTTCGTACATGTCGAGCACGAGCAGTGGCATGGTGAATGGTGCGCTGTTTGTGTGGTCGGACGACCAGTAGTTGTGAAATTCCTTTGTGTGGCAGTTGTAGGCAAATACCGTCCAGCCCGAACCGCCGCCGAGAGCGTTGCCGGTTCGTTTGAACTCGGCTTCCCATGCCTCGTAGCTGCCCCAGTTTGCCGTGATCGTCTTCAGCGCGTTGCCGTCGGCCTTGCCATTGCCGCCGAGGTTGGCAAAATATTTTTCGTGCAGCACGATCGATCCCGTGCGAATCAGCTCCTGCCGTTTGAGATCGCCGTACATGTAAACGGGCAGGTCCTTGTCCTTCATCAGGGCCGCGAGTTTTGCCTCGACGACGTTCAGGGCCTTGACCGCCCCTACGTAATTGTTGTCGTGGTGCGAGGTGATGAGCTTTTCTGAGATGCCCGTCAGCTTTGCCGGGTTGAAGGGCAGATTCTTTGCCACATGCTTGCCCGCAAAGGCCGGTGCCAGCGTCTCAGTCTGCACGACGCCCTCGGCGTTAACACCGCTGCTCCCAACCAGCGCCGCCGCTCCGGTCGCCAAAATTCCCGTCAATGCTTCCCTGCGTGTGATCTTGTTCATAATGACTCCTGAAAAAAAATTGGTGTGACAACTAGATAATAGCCCATATTTCCCCAAAATAGTAAACTCGTGCGCTATGAGCCGCGATTATTTTTTACCAGACCGCGGATCGCAACCAGAGTCTGAGGTGCGCACACAAAATTGATCAATTTCTCGCGGTCCGCTCTCATTTGTTCGTCCGTTTCGAGCATTTTCATTGTTGCCGCGAAGATTTCAGCAGCGTTAGTATCCGCCGGCTCATTTATCCGGTAATGTATCCACTTGCCGTCGCGGCGGCCGGTTACCAGCGAGGCTCGTTTTAGATACGAAAGATGCCGCGAGATCTTCGGATTGTTTGTGCCGAGGGTCTCAGCAAAAAAGCACACGCAGACCTCGCCGTCACGCATCAGGTTAAGCAGTCTCAGCCTTGTATTATCTGCCAATGCCGAGAAAAACAGCTCGGCATCGAATGTGTCTTTCATATCCCTTAAAAATAATTATATCACATGACAATTATGGCTTGACATAATTGACGGGTGGAGCGTATTCTTGGGAATACAATTATGCATAGACATAATTGATAATTGGAGGAATATTATGACCGCAATCAATACATTAAAAGCTCATTTGGCATTAAACGTCCGAAACGTCGAGGCTAGTATCGAATTTTACAAAAAAATGCTCGTTATCGAGCCCAGCAAGGTCCGCACCGGTTACGCTAAATTTGACATCCAAAATCCGCCGCTCAACCTTACGCTCAATCAGGTCCCGTTCGAGGGCAGCGGAGCGTTGTCACATCTAGGCATTCAGGTCGCCTCGACCGGCGATGTCATCGCGATGAAAGATCTTTGGCAGGAAAAAGGCCTGATACCGCGTGAGGAAATGCAAACAACATGCTGCTACGCGCTACAGGACAAAGCATGGGTCAGCGACCCGGACGGCAACGAATGGGAAGTTTTCGTCGTCCTCGAAGACAATCTCGGCGAGGAGGCCGTGAAAAGCGCCGATGCGACTTGCTGCACACCGACATTTATCGAGATCGGCGGTAAAAAACAAAATGTTACGACGGCTTGCTGCTGAATTTTTGGGAACGGCGGGGTTGCTGGCTGCGGTCGTCGGTTCGGGCATCATGGCCGAGCGGCTTGCGGGCGGTAATGTCGCCGTCGCCCTGCTTGCAAACACGCTCGCGACCGGTGCGGCGCTGGTCGCGTTGATCCTAACGTTTGCGCCGGTTTCGGGAGCTCATTTCAATCCGGCGGTGACGTTTTGGGCGGCGGTGAATGGTGAGATCACATGGCTTGACACGGCCCTATATGCGGCCGCACAGCTCGCCGGAGCGGTACTCGGCGTCGGCGTCGCAAATCTTATGTTCGATCTGCCCGTGTTTTTTGCATCCACAAAAATACGCACCGGCCCGTCGCAATGGCTGGGCGAATTTGTCGCCACATTTGGCCTCATAGCCGTGATCCACGGCTGTTCGCGTCTGCAAAAGGACGTCGTGGTGCCGTTCGCCGTGGCCGCGTATATCACTGCGGCATATTGGTTTACGTCATCGACATCGTTTGCAAATCCGGTGGTCACCATCGCCCGCAGCCTAAGCGATACCTTCGCGGGCATTCGCCCGGCGGACGCCCCGGCGTTTATCGCCGCACAGCTTTTAGGAGCAATGGCGGCAACCGCAGTTTTCCGGTGGCTGGTCCCAGCAAAAGAAAATATATGAACGACAAAGAGCGAGTCCTGATCCTCTGCACCGGAAACTCGGCCCGCAGCCAGATGGCCGAGGGGCTGCTCCGGCACCTGGCGGGCGACAGATTCGACGTCGAGAGCGCGGGCACTATCGCCAGCTTTGTCCGTCCCCAAGCCATCGCGGTTATGGCCGAGATCGGCATCGACATCTCCGGCCGCCGCTCAAAATGCCTCGACGAATTTCTCGGAACGCCGTTCGATTACGTAATAACCGTCTGCGACAACGCCAATCAATCCTGCCCCGTTTTCCCAGGAAAGGCCGTTCGTATCCACTGGGGTTTCGACGACCCGGCGGCAGTCGAAGGCACCGACGAAGAAAAACTCGCTACATTTCGCCGCGTGCGCGACGAGATCAGCGATCAGCTGATTGAGTTTTCACAAACTCATCACGACAACATAATGTAGGCTAGGTGACAATCAAGATTCAGTCCATTAGATACATTATAACCAGTCGTTGAATTTCGATGACTGGTTAGGGCAGACAGGGTGTGTCTTAGAGCGGCGCATCCGGTAGCCCTAACCAAAAGACGCCGGTGGTCACGGGGCAACCGGCGTTTTTGCGCCCGTCTGTTTGTAAATTTTGACCGTTCATTAAAAACCTATCGCGGTCATGTCTAACCGTGTCATAGACTTAAACTTTAAATTTCTACTTACGGATTAGTAAAAAATGAACAAAACGAGCATCGTAATTCTCCTCGCGGCCGCCCTTTCCATAGTGGCGTTTGGCCAAACTCCGGTCGGCAAGATCACGGGCACCGTCCATCTCGGCAGCGAAGAAACCGTCCTTCACGAAGTCTCAGTCCAGATCGTTGAACTAAAACGCACGACAGCGAGCGATAAAAGCGGAAATTTCACGTTCGACAATGTGCCTCCCGGACGTTACACGATCACGGCGCATCAGGAAGGTTTTGGCGATACGGCCAAAAAGGTGGATGTCGCGCCCGGCGCCAGCGTGACGGCCGATTTCCAGCTCACGATTGCAGGGATCAAGGAGCAGGTCACCGTCACCGGAAGCGGGGCCGAACAATCGACGTTCGAATCGATAGCAACCGTAAATACGATGGATTCGACCCAGATCACGAGCCGGGCGGCGGTTGGATTAGGCGACATTCTGGACAACCAGGAGGGCGTAGCAAAACGCACCGGCGGTGCCGGTAATAGCCGCCCCGTCATCCGCGGATTCGACGGCGACCGAGTAAAGGTCGCGAGTGACGGCATCGGCGTCGGTTCGCTCGCATCGCAGTCAGGCGACCATTCGGAGCCGGTGGACACGAGTTCCGTCGAACGCATCGAGGTCGTTAAGGGGCCTGCAACGCTCCTCTACGGCAGCAACGCGATCGGCGGCGTTGTCAACGCCATCAGCGGCCACGACGAAGGTGCGCATCCGGGCTTGCG
>JANYIL010000135.1 GCA_025362075.1 Chloracidobacterium sp. | reverse complement strand
CCGAGCACGGCGACGAAGATCCGATTTTCGTTCTTCGGATCGACCGCGATCGAGGCGATCTGCTGGCCTTCGCGAAGCCCGAGGTGCGTCCATGTTTTTCCCGCGTCGGTCGATTTGTACATGCCATCGCCGGTCGCGAGGTCGGGCCGCTGCAATCCTTCGCCGCAGCCGACGTAGACGACGTTCGGATTTGACGGTGCAATTGCAACATCTCCGACCGATCCCGTCGGTTGATCGTCGAATATCGGCTGCCATGTGCGTCCGGCGTCGGTCGTTTTCCAGACGCCGCCGTTATTGACGCCGATGTAAAAAACATTAGGCTGCGACGGTATACCGACCGCACCGACGGTTCGCCCGGCCCGAAACGGCCCGATCATCCGCCAGCGCATGCTCTGGTACAGCGACTGATCGACCTGTTGGCCAAAAATAAGTGTTGGTAGAACAACAAGGGACGCGAGGACAATGCCGCGCAGTTTTGATGCTGTCGAAATGAACATAGAATGTCTCCTGAAAGTGATAATTCAGAAGATTAACAGAAAATGGGGTTTGGTGGTTATCGTGGCGAGAGGAAAAGATTAGGCCTGTTTTTTTGCGCGGCAAAGCCGCCGGGAATAGAGCGCGTTCCTGGAAAAAGGTCGACCCGGTTTGGATTTGGTCGCCAACGGCGACTGACATTAAAGCCTAGGGTGCAATGAGTGAAGCGAATGAAACCCTAGGTCAGGCGACAAATATGGTCGGGTCGCTGAAAGCGACTAACAATTCCGAGACGGTTGTTGCTCGCCTTCAGCGAACGGGTGTTGGATTTTAGTAACCTAGGGTTTCGCCGAAACGGCTTCACCCTAGGCTTTAATGTACGTCGCCGTTGGCGACCAGAGCCGATTCGAGCTAAAAAATATCTCTTTGAACTTCCGACCGTCCCTGAAAGGGACGAATGTCAATCTTTTCGCGAATTTGTCCCCCTTCAGGGACAGAATTTAGTGAAAAGCAGCTTGTCGTCGGGATACTCCCGACGCTATTAAATACGTCCCTTGCAGGGACAAGAAACTCTCTAGAATAAATAGTTTACGGCCTTAAGTTGGCGCCTATGGGGTCTACTCCCGCTCTTATCCGCCGGTGGATTTGAGACCTAAACAGAAAAAGACCGCCTTCTCAGACGGTCTCTTGCTTAAAAATAAATTTTCCTACCGTTACGCCGTAAAGTCGACGTCACTCTTCCAGATGACTATCGCTTCGCCGGGTTTCTTGGGCTTGTTCGAATCCGGCGGCGGTTTTGGCTGCGGGGTGACAACCGGCGGCGGCGGTTTGGGTGGTTTCTTTTGATCGTCGTTCTTTTGTGCCGAAACAGCACAGGCCAGTCCGACGACCATCGTGGTTGTAAATAATATTTTTTGTAACATCTTCATTGCTTTCATTTCCTCTTCCGTCTTTTCTTGCTCTCTCGGGGAAAGAGGGAAAGTTGAGCCGCTTATTCTGAGGCAATCCCGGTGCCACAGACGCCATTATGACGTAATTTGCAGGTATTTGGTTGGAAATGATTTTCTCGGCCCGGTTTTACACTTACAAAACTTTACGTTTTCCGGTATTTTCATACGAAATCGTGAATTCCGCAATCAAGATTGCGGGCAAGTTCGATAAAAGTGCGATAATTTTTTCAATGACCGAAACGCCTACAAGCCATGATCGGATGCGCGCCGTGCTGGTGATCGTTGCCACGATTGGCACTATCGTCTTTAACGCACTCTCCGCCACGGGCCGTATCAATAGCGTTATGCCCGATATGATCTCGGCGAAATACGAAACGGTTTTGACGCCTGCGGGATATGCTTTTTCGATCTGGAGCCTGATCTATGTGGGCCTGATCGCGTTCAGCATTTATCAGCTCTTGCCGGGGAATATTGCCCGGTTTCGCAGTGTGCGATCTGTGTATATCGCCAGTTGCGTGCTCAATTGCGGCTGGATCTTTTTCTGGCATCGCGAGCAGATCGGGGTCTGCCTCGCGGTGATCGTGGCCCTTGCGGTGTCACTTTTGCTGATAAATGTTAAATTCAGGAAGCCGGATTCGCTTAAGGAATCGCTGTTTACCAAGGCTCCGTTCGGCATATATTTCGGCTGGGTCACATGCGCGTCGATCGTTAATTTTGCCGTATTTTTGGCGTACATGGGCGTCAGAATGCCCGATGGAGCATCCGCGGCATTCGGCGTAGCCTGTATCGTGCTGGCCGCCGGACTGGCCGTGATCGTGCGGTGGAGACTCTCAAATTACCTGTACGCCGTCGCCGTCGCTTGGGCACTGACTGCCATCGCCGTCAAGCAAAGCGGCAATACGCCCATCGTCATCGCGGCGGCATTTGGGGCGGTAACGTGCCTCGTAACCGCCGGCAGTGTTGTAACAACTCTCAAGGATTCGACCAGTGAATAACGGAAATATCTGCGTGCCGGTTGCGGCCGAAACATCGGAAAAAGCGATTGCGGACGCGCGTCTGGCCGCTGAGTTTGCCGACGTGGTCGAGATCAGGGCTGACGCGCTCGAACCGGGCGAGATCGCTAACGCGTTGACGACTATCCGGTCGGAAAAGCCGCTTTTGATTACATATCGTCCGTCCGGGCAAGGTGGGTATCGGGAGATCAGCGTCGACAAAAGGGTCAAATTTTGGAACGGGATCGGTGATCTGGTGGATACAAGCGGCTTGTGGTTCGACCGCGAGGGTGATCTCGGGGGCCTTATCGAACGCGGGCACAATGCGGTTTCGATCAGCTCATTTCACGATTTTGATGGCGTGCCGGCCGATCTTGATGTTATTTACGAGCGCCTCGCGGCCGATGGCGACGTCGCAAAGATCGCCGTCACCGCCGCCGATATAACCGACGCGATCCCCGTCTGGAAACTGCTCGAAAGGGCCAAATCCGAAAACAAACAGATTATTCCCATCGCGATGGGCGAAGCGGGGAAATGGACACGCATTCTGGGTCTCGCGCACGGCGCATTTTTGACGTATGCCTCTCTCGACGCCCGCTCGGAGACCGCGAGCGGCCAGATCACGGCAAAAGACATGACCGAGACCTATCGGGTCAGGGAACTCGATGAAAGCTACCGAGTTTTTGGCCTGATCGGCCATCCGGTCGCACAATCACTATCGCCGTATATGCATAATCCGGCGTTCGTCGCGGCGGAAATTAATGCCGTTTTTATTCATTTGCTGGTAAAGAATATCGACGAATTCATGCGCCGGATGGTTTTGCCAAACCAGCGCGAAGTTGAGCTAAATTTTGGTGGCTTTGCGGTGACGATGCCTCATAAGCAGGCAATAATGAAATATCTTGACACAATAGATGCGACCGCCGAAAAGATCGGCGCGGTCAACACCGTCAAGATCGATGACGGCAAACTCATCGGCTATAACACTGATGCTCATGGTTTTCTTAAACCGCTGAAAGCGAATTTTGGCGATATGAGTAATTCGCGAGTGGCGGTTTTCGGCGCCGGTGGAGCTGCCAGGGCTTGCGTTTATGTGTTGAAACAGGAGGGGGCAGACGTGACGGTTTTTGCTCGTGATCTGCAGAAAGCCGAGATGTTTGCGGCGGAATTCGATGTAGGTTACGAATCAATTTCAACGCTCGAAGAACAAAGATCAAAGATCGGTTTCGACATCCTAGTCGACGCAACGCCGCTTGGGATGAAAGGGCCTCATGAAAACGACTCGCTCTTTACCGCTGAGCAACTTGCGGGTGTAAAATTTGTCTTTGATTTGGTAACAAAGTCCGTCGATACGCCGATAATCCGCGAGGCAAAAAAAGCGGGCGTCGCGTGTCTCGGCGGTCTCGAAATGCTGATTGCTCAGGGAGCCAGACAATTCGAGATCTGGACCGGCCGCGAGGCTCCGGTCGAGGTTATGCGAAATTCAATAATTCCACGAATGGAGGCTTAGAATATGGCAGTCGAAAGCCTGAATTGTCCGAATTGCGGTGCCGGCGTCGCGAGTGACAGCTCGCAATGCGAGTTTTGCAAGACCCGCCTCAAGACGATGGCCTGTCCGTCGTGCTTTGGCAAAATGTTTGTCGGAAGCCGTTTTTGCGAGCATTGTGGGGCGATTGCCGTACCGGTCAATCTCATCGACGATGAGCATCTTGGCGATTGCCCGCGTTGCCGACTGCCGCTCAGATTGGTGGAGATAGGCGACACACGCTTGTGCGAGTGCGAGAAATGCGACGGGCTCTGGGCGGACACGACGACGTTCGAAAATATCTGTGCAAACAGCGAGAAACAATCCGCGGTGCTCGGCTTTATCGGCGAACGGAAAGCAAATGCCGAACTCCTCACCAAGATCAGCTATGTCCGATGCCCTGAGTGCGCTGAACTGATGAATCGCAGCAATTTTGCCCGTTCATCGGGCGTTATTGTTGATATTTGCCGTAAACACGGCGTGTGGTTCGATGCCGACGAGCTACCGAAGATCGTCGATTTTATCCAAAAAGGCGGCATGGAGATCGCCCGGAGTAAAGAGAAAATGGAGCTTGAGAACCAGCGCGACCGGCTCCGCGACGAGCAGCGAAAACTGGGCCTCGCCGACCCCGGCTTCCGAATCGGCGGAATTTTTGAAAAAGAAGACAACTCGGGAATCAGAAACTTCGTCCGAAACCTGTTCGATTGAGTAAAAATTTAGAAAGACGACAGTCCATTTGAGATATGAAGCATCGCCGAGTTGCCGCCTTATTTTTCCTCGTATCGTTGTTTTTTATTTCGGTTTCTACTTCGCATGCCGCGACCGAGTGGGATCCAAAACGGACATGGGTATTCTTTGTCACGCTCGTTAAATGGAAAGACACTGAGTCGTTCGAGTCATTTGACCCGGCGGTGCGCAAGGACGGAATCTTGCTCGACAGCTTGCGAAAGCGGGGCGTCCCCGACGATCACATCGTTTCCCTCAAGGACACCGCCGCAACGACGGCGGTTGTTGAGACCAGATTTGCGGAATTTCTGAAAAGGGCGGCTCCTGACGACTGGGTCATCGTTTATTTTCAGGGGCACGGCTATAAGACTGACGACGACGTTCCGTATTTGGCCACGTACGACGTTGATGACCGAATCCTCGGGTGGAAATTCGATGCGGTGCCGAATACGGTCGAGCGGTATTTTAAGGGGTCGAACGCCATCATCGCCCTCGACAATTGCTATTCGGGTGCAATGGCGGTCTCGGTACGTAAGGCAAAACGCCGCGTCGCGTATGCGATATTTGCGTCGTCGATGGCCAGCCAGGAATCGACGGGAAACTGGACGTTCACCGAATCGCTGATCTCCGGTTTTAACGGTGCCGCATTCGAGGACAACAATCACGACGGCAAGATAACCCTCGCCGAGATGGGCGAAAATGCGTCGCAGGACATGCTCTTTGGCGAAGAACAGGTCGCCACCATCGCCTTTACCGGCGGCTTTGATCCGCAAACCGTGATCGCGAACGCGGCAGCCCCGGTATCCGCCCGAGTCGGCGAACGGGTCGAGGGCTACAGCGAAAACGATTGGTATCGCGGCTTTATCGCTGACGCTAAGGGCGGTAAATTTAAGGTTCACTACTACGGCTTTGAGCCGAGCGACGATGAATGGCTGACCCCCAGGATGATCCGCACGCCGAATGTTGGTTCCGCCTATAAGATCGGCGAACGCGTCGAGGTCGAATGGAAAAGGAAATGGTATCCGGCCCATATCCTCAACGTAAAGGGCGGGGCTCATTTTATCAGCTACGATGATTATGATTCGGACGAGAACGAATGGGTCTCAACGAAGCGGATCAGGAAAATAAGGTGAACGAACGATACAGTCGGCAAATATTATTTCGCGAAATAGGAAAAGCTGGGCAGGAAAGGCTTTTGAATTCGCGGGTCTTGCTGGTCGGCTGCGGTGCTCTCGGGGCGGCACATGCGGAAATGCTGGCCAGGGCCGGCGTCGGGCATTTGCGGATCGTCGACCGCGATTTTGTCGAGTTTACCAATCTCCAACGACAGACCTTATTTAAGGAATCGGACGCCGCCGAACGGCTCCCCAAAGCCATAGCCGCAAAAAATCGCATCGCCGAGATCAACTCTGAGATCGATGTAGAAGCGATCATTGCCGATGTAAACAATTCGAATATCGAATCGCTGATCGACGGCGTCGATCTGGTGCTCGACGGAACAGATAATTTCCAGGTCCGATACCTGCTCAATGACGCGTGCGTCAAGCACGGCAAGATATGGATATACGGTGCCGCCGTTTCGAGCTATGGTACGACGATGACCGTTATTCCGGGGGAAACACCGTGTTTGCGGTGTATTTTCGACGAAATGCCCGACGCCGGCAGCTCGCCGACGTGCGATACGGCCGGCGTAATCATGCCGATAATCGCGACCGTTTCGGCGACGCAGGTAGCCGAGGCGTTAAAGCTGCTCGTCGGTGACACCGCTTCGCTGCACCGTTCGTTGATGCAGTTCGACGTATGGGCGAACGACCGGCAGCGGATCAGGCTCGGTGAGCCGAACCCGGATTGTAAGACATGCGGTCAGCGGACCTTCGAATTCCTCGACGCCGACGCTCAGGAATTTTCCGCCGTCCTCTGCGGCCGCAGCGCCGTTCAGATAGCTCCGGCGAAACCCGTAAAGCTCGATCTTGTGCGACTGGCCGAAAAATTGGGCAACCTCGCCGAGGTCAAGCAAAATGACTATTTGGTGCGGTTTATGTCGGGCGAAAACGAGATAACCGTCTTCAGTGATGGACGCGCGATCGTCAAGGGAACTGATGACGTCACCGCCGCCCGTGCCCTCTATTCACGATACATCGGCACGTAAATTGCGCTATAATTTGCCCGTGAATGCAGAATTAGTATTGCCGCTAGAAAGAATGACGGTCGCTGAAAAGATGGATGTTATTGATCGCATAATGGATGACCTTTCGCGTAATTCTTCTGCGGTCCCGTCTATAGAATGGCACGGGGATATGCTCAAACTGCGCGCCGAAAATCTCAAGAATGGCACTGATCAATTCATCACGCTCGAAGACGCGACGGCCAGAATTCGTGAAAAAACCGGGCGCAAATGAACATCGTCATTACCGAATCCGCATCCGACGATATTGCCGAGGGCTATTTGTTTTACCAGGAGTAATATCATGGGTTGGGCGATTACTATGAAACTTCGATTTTTGCGGAATTAAGATCGCTTGTGATCTATGCAGGCGTTCACGAAATACATTTCGATATTTACTACAGAATGATCGCTAGCCGATTCCCGTATGCGATCTATTACACGTTGGAAAGTGATGTTATCCAAGTCCACGCCGTAGCCGACACACGCCGGAATCCGGCATGGATTCAGAATAGATTGAGTCAGATTTAATACAAGATTTGCAGAAGAAACCTGGCGTTCCCAAAATAATAATTATCGGCGGCGGCTTTGGCGGGCTGTGGGCGGCAAAGGCCCTGGCCAATAAACCGGTCGATGTCACGCTGATCGACCGCAAAAATCACCACGTTTTCCAGCCGCTGCTTTATCAGGTGGCGACCGCCGTGCTAAGCCCTGGCGAGATCGCCCAGCCGATCCGGCGAATACTGCACAATGCAAAAAATATCGAGGTTATCCTCGGTGACGTCACGGGCTTTGATAAGGAAAACGCAAAGGTTGTGCTCACCGACGGCTCGACTATCGGATACGATTACCTGATCGTAGCGGCCGGAGCTCGGCACTCATATTTTGGCCACGACGAATGGGAACGGGAAGCTCCGGGGTTAAAGACGATCGAGGATGCCGTCGAGATCCGCCGCCGCGTCTTGCTCGCCTTTGAGCACGCCGAACGCGAAGCTTATCTTAACGGCAACCACCGCCGGTTAAATTTCGTCGTTGTCGGCGGTGGCCCGACGGGTGTCGAGCTTGCCGGTGCGATCGCCGATATTGCCCGAACGGCCCTGGCGAAAGATTTCAAAGTTATCGACACACGCAAAACGCGGGTCATGCTTTTCGAGGGATCGGACCGCGTTCTCGGCACATTTGCCGCTGAGCTTTCAGAAAGCGCAAAAAAACAGCTCGAGCAGATCGGCGTCGAGGTGCGGCTCAACAGCTTTGTCACCGAGATCGAAGCGGGCCGTGTCAAGGTCGCGGGCGTTTGGATCGCCTGCGACGTTGTCCTGTGGGCAACGGGCGTTGCCGCCTCGCCACTGGGCAAAAAGCTCGGCGCCGAGACCGACAAGGCCGGCCGGGTCTTTGTCGAAAAAGACCTCTCGGTCAAGGGCTTTCCGAATATCTTCGTGATCGGCGACATGGCCTCTCTTCTACAGGAAAATGGCGAGCCGGTTCCCGGCGTGTCACCCGCCGCGATGCAGATGGGCACGCTGACGGCTAAAAACATCATCGGCGAACTCAACGGTAAAAAACGCGAGGAATTCGAATACTGGGACAAGGGCACGATGGCCACCATCGGCCGCAGCAAGGCCATCGCCGAGGCCGCGGGCATGAAGTTCAAGGGCTTTGTCGCCTGGCTGATGTGGCTGTTTCTGCACGTCTTTTTCCTGATCGGTTTCCGCAATCGCCTGAGCGTGATGCTTTCGTGGTTCTGGGCCTATCTCACCCGCGAACGCAGCGCCCGCCTCATAACCGGCGACGCCGACGAAATGCAAAACGCACTGCAAGTCCTCGAAGCCCGCCCGCCGATCCCTGCCGCGAACCGGAAAACCAAAAGCAAAGCTCAAAAACGCCGTACTTAGGCTTGGCCTGGAGTTATTGGAAACAGATCAGCAATATCCGCAAAATACGTCAAAGCCCGCAAAATAGCATTTAAATCGCGTTCTGATTTTGTTAGCGTGATACGGGATCGGTGCGGCTTGCGGCGGTCATTGCTGTTTGACAATAGATCGACGGGCAATCGGGAAGAGGTTAGCCACGAATTACACGAATCACACGAATCAAGAAGATAGATTTTCCTAATTCGTGCCATTCGTGTAATTCGTGGCTAAAATTCCGGTCGTCTCGTCCTGAAATGGGTTGACAAACTTTTTTTCAAAAACCGTGGGACAAGGCAAAAATATTACCGTAAATGTATTAAAGGCAATAGTTACGCTGTCCCAAAGCGTGTGGGACAAGAGTGGGACAGAGGTGGGACATGGGACAAGTCAGAACCGGGAGCTATGGCGACTGGGTTCTTGGGGCGGGCGTCGCAGTGACCACCCCGTCGGCGCGGGCGCCGCCGCCCCTCCTTCGTAAGGTGGGGAGTAAAAAAATGTTGGGACATCGGGACAGTGGGACACACAAGTGTAAATCGCGGGGAATTTGCTATCATAGTCCACATTGTAATTTGGCCTCGCTTTCTATCAATTAAATGAATAAATTCGCATTGGTGATTATCTTTGTAATAGCCTTTTCTGCTCTCTGCTTTGCCGCGGGGCCGTTGGTTTGGTCGGTCAATTCGAGGGCCGACGTGATGAAGGGCGATGCTCGTGGGGTCTCAGTCGATTCGGACGGGACTATCGGTCTCGCACCTAAATTGACCGAGGTTTTTAAGAGCGGGCAGCCGTATGTCTGGTCGAGCGCAACGGACGCGGCGGGGAATGTATATCTCGGCACGGGCGGTGACGGCAAGATATTTAGAGTCGATGCGAGCGGCAAAGGTACTCTATTTACCGATCTCACGGAGATGAATGTCTCGGCCCTCGCCCTCGGCAGGTCGGGCGAAATCTATGCAGCGACATCGCCGGACGGCAAGGTGTACAAGATTGACGCTGCCGGTAAGGCGGATGTTTATTTTGAGCCAAAGGAAAAATATATCTGGTCGCTCGCGGTCCTGAGCGACGGCAGTCTGGCCGTCGGCACCGGAGGTGGCGGTAAGATCTACAAGGTCAAGTCGGCAAACGCCACACCAGAATCTTCGCTGCTTTTTGACACTAGCGAGACGCATATAATTTCGTTCGCGACCGACAAGCAGGGAAATCTGTACGCCGGAACCGATTCGAACGGGTTGGTCATGAAGTTCGGAGCGGATGGTAAACCGTTTGGGCTGCTCGATTCGCCGCTGCGGGAGATTCACGATCTGGCTGTCGGGCCGGATGGTTCGATTTACGTGCTTGCTCTTGGCGAATCCGCCTCGGCACCAAAGGCGGCTGATGCAGCAGCAACCCCTGCCGCCACGCCCGAGGGCAAAACCGTCTCGGTCGAAAAACCCTCGCTGACCCCCGAAGCACCGCCCAAGAGCCGCTACGATCTGACCGCCGCAAAATCGGCCGTTTATCACATCCTGCCGGACGGCAGCACCGACATTATCTGGGCGTCGCCGAGCGTGACGGGATTTTCGCTCGTTGCTAACCAGGCAGGAAATGGCGTTTTGCTCGGAACATCGGACAAGGGCCGCATTTACAACATTACGAACGAGGGCCGCGATACTCTGGTTTTGCAAACCGACGCCAATCAGATATCGACAATGCGATCAGCCGGAAACAGCTTTTTCGCGACATCCAGCAATCAGGGTTCGCTCTACCGTTTCGGGCCGGAAACGGTTGCCGAAGGGACCTATGATTCGGCCGTGCTGGATGCAAAGGCGACAGCGACCTGGGGCCGCATATGGTGGCGGTCGGGCGGGAGTGTTACCATTCAAACCCGCACCGGAAACACCGAAAAGGCTGATGAAACGTGGAGTGCGTGGAACTCCGCAGCCTCAGATCCAAAGGGTATGCAGGTCGCGAGTCCGAAGGCCAAGTATCTGCAATGGCGTGCCGTTCTGAAAGCACCGGGAGCGACATTGAGCGAAGTTAGCCTGTCGTTCGTTCCGAGAAATATCGCTCCGGAGGTTTTGTCGATCCAAATCTTGCCGACCAATGTCGGACTCGTGGCCAATCCGCCGCAGCAGATCGATCCGAATATCGAGCTGACAGGACTTGACCCGGTCGTATTCGGCATTCCCAATGCGGCCGTGCCCCCACGCCGCGTTTACCAGCGCGGAGCGACCTCGCTGCAATGGACGGCCGAAGACCGCAACGGTGATAAGCTCGTTTACGACGTTTATTATAAAGAGGTTGGCGACGCAAATTTCAGGCTGCTTCGCGGCGGTTTGACCGACAATTTTATCGCCATAGACGGGCAATCGCTGGCCGACGGGCGATATGTCTTTAAGATCGTCGCCAAAGATTCGCCCTCAAATCCCGCCGGCACCGCCCTTTCCGGCGAACGCTTGACCGAACCGATCGACATCGACAACACGCCACCGGTCGTAACATCGGTCACCAACGCGGCGACAAAAGCCGTGTTTTCTGCGGTCGATAAGGCGAGCTATCTGGTGCGGGCCGAATACAGCATCAACGGCGGCGAATGGAAGCCCATTTATGCGGACGACGGCATTTCGGATTCGCCCTCTGAGACCTATTCCGTTGATGTCCCCGCCGCCGGTGGCGAGTATGCGATCACGATCCGTGTTTATGATGTCAACGGAAATTCGGGAAATGCCCGGACAGTGGTTAAGAAATAGTTAGCCACAGATTACACGAATCACACCGATAAGAGCAGTTTTGATCCGTCCCATCTGTGCGATCGGTGGTCAAATTTCCTTATGAGCCTTGATTCAAACAGCGTTGCCGTTATCACAGGAGCCGCGTCGGGAATCGGCCGGGCTCTTGCGGTGCGGCTGGCTGAAGAAAAGATCGCCGGGATTGCTGTTTCTGATGTTAATGAGGAAGGCCTGGCCGAGACCGCCGCGATGGTCGAAAAGCTGGGCGTTCCGGTTTCGACCCATCTGACCGATGTCTCCGATATCAGTCAGGTTCAGCAGTTTGCCGAGGATGTTTTGGCCAAACATGGCCGCGTGACGCACCTGATTAACAATGCCGGTGTCGGCGTTATCGGTACGTTCGAGCAGCTTTCGATCGAGGATTTCGAATGGCTGATGGGGATTAATTTCTGGGGCGTCGTCTATGGCTGCAAGGTGTTCCTGCCAATTTTGAAGCAGCAGCAAGCGGCCCATATCGTCAATGTTTCCAGCGTTTTCGGCTTTATCGCACCCGAGGAACAGTCGGCGTATTGCTCGTCAAAATTTGCGGTTCGTGGTTTTACCGAGAGCCTAAAGCACGAACTCGCCGAAACTAATATTGCCGTTTCGTGCGTCCATCCCGGCGGCATTTTGACTAATATCGTCCGTAATTCGCGTGTCGGCGAAGGCACGCCGGATGAATGGAAACAGCAGGGAACCAGGTTGTTTGACAAGGTGGCGAAAACCTCGCCGGAGACAGCGGCGAACGCGATCGTTGCAGGAATAAAAGCGAGAAACCCGCGAATACTGATCGGCAAAGATGCCTTTGCGATCAGCATTTTGTCGCGGCTCTTCCCCCAGCGGTATCTCGGAATAATGGAGCGGTTGAGCGGCCACAAGATGAGCTTGCGGAAGAAATAAGTCTATTTCTTTGGCAGCGTCATCGTCTGGCCTTCGGAATCCATCTCGAGATGCCGGGTCGTGTTGTCGGTAACGCTCGGCGGGACGAGGTCACCGGTCTTGTATTTCGACTCAGGGTTGACCCATTGGGTCTGGGGTGGAGGCAGAGCGGTGTTTTGAGCCTGCGGCAAAATTTCAGGCGAATACATCATGCCGCCCTTTTCGGCCTTTCGCAGTTGCACGTATTGAGCAACACCGGCGCCGAGGCTTGAGAAAGCGGGGATCAGCATCCAGAACCACCAACCGCGTCCCGCCTGGGAAAACGCCAACGCGATCGAGACCGCCATAAAGGCCAAACCCGTAAAGATCTTAGCTACGGCCCGATCCCAGCTAACGGGCTTGCCTTTGCGATCAAGAATCTGTCTGGCCGGGGGTAAGGCTCCGGTCAACGCCTGTGAAACGTTGCCGAGGTCAGTGCCGCAACTCCGACAAAATTTGCCTGTTTCAGGGTTTTGGCCACCGCATTTTGGGCAAAACATAATCTTAGGTAATAGTTAATAGTGAATTGTTAACTGTTCACTTTTCTTTGTCGCCGTGCTTCGAAAAGTATTACGCCGGCGGCGACCGATACGTTCAGTGAATCTATTTTTCCATACATCGGTATTTTTACCAAGACGTCGCAGTTCTCCGCGACCAGCCGGTGAAGCCCCCCGCCCTCACCACCGAGTACGAGAGCACTCGGCCGCGTCCAATCCCAGTCGGTGTAGCTCGTCTCAGCATCAGCGCTCGTACCGACAACCCAGATATCGCATTCCTTGAGGCCCTCGATCAGGCGATTGAGGTTTGTTGTTTTTGCGACCTTTACATATTCGATAGCACCGGCGGAGGATTTTGCTACGGTGTCGTTCAGGCCGACCGCTCGGCGTTCGGGAATGATGACGCCGTGGGCACCCGCACATTCGGCTGCGCGTAAGATCGCTCCCAGATTTCGCGGGTCTTCGACGCCATCGAGGATGACGATCAGCGGAGTGTCGCCAGCCTGCTCCAGTATGTCGTCGGTCGTCACATAGTCGGCGGACGCCGAAAACGCGAGTACCCCCTGGTGATTTACCTGCGGATCAAGATGTTTGGCAAACGTCTCGCGCGGAACGCGGTTCCACGCGATTGAGTGCGAGCGGCACAGATCCACGATCTCCGACAGCCGGTGCTCCTTGGCCCCGTCGGCGATCAACACCTTGTCGACACGGCGATTATCGGCCCGTAGAGCTTCTAAAACCGGCAGCACGCCGTAGATCAGTGACGAATTGGCTGGCACGGGCGAAGACGAACTCGCACCGCGAGGCGGCTGGTTTTTGAAACCGCCGTCATCCCGTCTGTCTTTGGGACTTGGATTGCGGACGGGAAACTTTTTCTTCATAACAGATGCCACTGGAGCCGCGAATATTTTGTGAACTGCCGTAAATTGCTGGTCGAGGCCACGGTGCCGAACTCTCGCTTTCCAAAACCCGATCGCTTCAACCCCTGCGGATCTTTTCGCGACTCGATCTCCCAGACCTGACCGAGTGCCGGTCGAGCTTTCCTGTAATTACTCACTAACCGAGCATTCGGGCAATGTTCTTTGAGGACGGCGAGGAGCCTTCGCATATTCTCGACAGCGATCAACCCCTTGTCGTCGCCAAGACATGAGAAATCAAAGCCCGTCAGATGAACACGAAATCCGACGGGGTCGTTCCGGCTGTAAAGGTCGAGGATCGATTCGTCGGAAGTGGTCGCTGTTTCGTCGACTAATTTGGTTTTGCCGCCGCGTCCTTTTTTTTCCAGGGAATCCAGTTTGCCGGTCGCAATGAAACCCGGTATCAGTAGGGCGAGATCGTCGATCTCGGTCACCGCATGCGTATTGAAATCGGTTACGGCAATGCCATGCTCTCGCAGCTCGATTTTGCTCAAGCGAACGGGCGCCTTGTCATCAGTTATATCGGTATCTGCCAGAATCGAACATTTGAGGCCGAGGCTGGCCAGACCGGCGACCAAAACATCAGCTTCGACCCGGCTTTCGACCCGTACCAACGGCAATGGTTCTGCGACATCGACTATCACGATTAGATCGTCCGGATCCATTGACAAGAATGATGCTGCATTTACAAGTGGAAATTGGTTCGAGGCGACCGGTTCGCAAAGAATTACATTAAAGCCCCGTTCCCATCCTTCGAGTTTTCGGAGATTTGGCCGAATGAGCGTCGCATTTTCCGGTCTGATCTCAAGTTCGCTGGCACAATAGAGACATTTGAGGCGGTTGGGCGGATTCATCCGCTTGCAGGCCGAGCACGGTAGCATTTCGGACGGCTTAAAAGCGATGTCCTCCGTCTGGATTCTCTGATCAAACCCTGGAGCGTCGTCGGGCTGGTTTTCAGCAAGATCGGCCATAAAAATCGCTTCGCGAAAAAGAATTTTAACACTTTCGTTCTCAAATTGCTTGACCGCATCGCGCCGGATTGGCAAACTAGAGGCAGGCTCATTTTTGACAAGGCGGACAACTGAACGATTGGTGCTGGTGAATTATCCTAGGCATTTTATTAGATTCAAACTGATATTTTTTGAAAACCAAGATATTCTGATCCTTAAGATCAAATCCTGATTTAGCAAACCTTTTTGCCATCGCCGATCTTCTCCAAATGTCTGTCGCACCTCACGAATTAGCCAATATACAAGTGGGTTGAGGTACAACATAATGCAGTTTGACACGACTACCACGTCTTCGTGGCAGTTTGGGCATCGTGGCAGGGTGGCGGTTTTTATCGACGGCAACAACCTGTTTCACGCGGCGCGTTTTCATAACATAGATATCGATTACAATAAGCTGCTCCGCGTTGTGCTCGGCGACGGGCGGCTGCTGAGGGCATTCTTCTATACAGGCGTCGACGTGGGCGCCGAGCGGCAGCAGGGATTCTTGCTGTGGATGCGTCGCAATGGATTTCGCGTTATACAAAAACAGCTCAAGACATTTTACGACGGCACGAGAAAGGCAAATCTCGATGTCGAGATCGCCGTTGATATGCTGAGCCTTGCGGGCCGTTATGACACGGCGGTGCTGGTGTCGGGCGACGAAGATTTTGTATACGCCGTCAACGCCGTTGCCTATAAGGGCTGCCGCGTCGAGGTTGCCGGATTTCGCTCAAATACCGCCCCGAGACTGATCGACGTTGCCGATTTCTTTATCGATCTGGGCGATATCGGCGATCTTATCAGGAAAGATTCCACTCAAACGGGCGAGTACGATGTGCCGTCTTTTGTGCCGCCCGGCGAGCTGCATGTGGATGAGGAGCGAAGCGGTGAATTTAAGCAAGTGGCGCGGCCCGCACCATTTGACACGGACTATTCGGACGCTGACACCGAAGATGTTACGGATTTTGCCGATCTGCGAGAGCGAGGATGAAAATGTTCACCGTCGACGAGGCCAACGACCTCCTTCCCGATATAATTCCCAAGCTGCGTTCGATCCAGACCCTCTATGCCGCGATCAACAGCATGCGCGACGCGGCCAGACTTGCTGCCGGCGCGTCCGAATTTGGCGGCGGCATGGAAGGCGGAACCGCCTATGTCAACCGACTGTACAACATCGGCTTGCTCACTACCGAACTGCACGACCTGGGCGTCGAACTAAAGGACTATTCCCGCGGCCTGATCGATTTCCCAAGCCTCCGCGGCGACCGCCTTGTCCTGCTATGCTGGCAACTCGGCGAGAATGAGCGTATCGAATGGTGGCACGAACCGGAAGCGGGCTTCGCGGGCAGGCAGCCGCTGTGAAAGTATAAAAAGTGAAGCAATCAAAAGTTTCATTGGCAAGCTATTTTACTATATATTCAAGATAATTTGCTGGCGTTTTTTTGCCATTCTAAAGACCTGTTGCTTCGCGCCAGCCTTTTTCTGTTTTCTCTAATAAAAGGTTTCCTTTGAGGTCCTTAGTCTTGCCCTTTATTCCCGTTTCGTGAGTTTCTGGCGGTGGCATACCCATTATGGATGGAAGGCGCGATTCATAAATGTTAAAATCGCCTTTCCACTCATAACCCTGGCCGAGAATTAGGCGGAAATTTCCCCAAAGACAGTCTTCTAAAAATACAATTTGGCCGTTATATTCCACCTTGTACAATGACATCCCCAGAATATTAAGTTCCTGCCCATTAGTCTTTGAAAAGTTAATTAATTTGATTCGCCCTTTCGACTCATTTTGAATTTTGTCGCGCAGCAGTTTTTCAGACAAAGCCGCAGATACGCCAACCATTGGAGTTTCTGTTTGGGGAGAGACATTTTTTTGAGGATCAAGAGTGGCAGCGTTTGATGCCGCTGTTGCAACGGGTTTTGGAGTTGAGTTCGACATGTTGGCCGGTTTCGAACCTTTAGTAACTAACGAGGGGTTTGACGATGATCTATTGAGTTCCGCATTTTGTATATTTAACGAATTAGTGTCGTTGCGAAAAGCTATGTCTTTTTGCCCGTTAACAACCTTTCCGATAAGGACACCTATCCCTACCAGAATTACTCCAGCTATTGCAAAAGTGGCGTATTTCCAGAAATTGAAACCCATGGTATCTAAGTCCAGTTTTCTAAAGGCTTACAAATGGAATTAGCGACAGGTGTCGCAGACAATGACCGAATTAAGCACGTTATCATCAACCGTCCTAGTGTCATGTCAATATTGAAGCGTCGTAAAATCCGTCGGTCGCCAAAGGCGACAAACATTAAAGCCTATGGTGTAGGCGAAGCCGGAACCATAGGTAAACGGCATCGTGGATACGGCTCCCTGAAAGGGAGCGACAACTCGTGGGTTGTTCGTCGCTTTCAGCGATGCGAATTGCCTCTCGTTCTCTTCCCAGGGTTCCGCTTTGCTCCACCCTGGGCTTTAATGTCCGTCGCCGTTGGCGACCAAAACGCGACACTTCAATGGTGACATGACACTAGTATTAAATATCAATCTGTTACTTCCTCTCTAACATCTTTTTGGTTTTCAAGAAATGAGGCAGTTATTGAGGTTTAATACCTTCAATTACAATTGGGCGGTCCTGTTTTGGGCGGACTTCTTTGCAGCCCAACGTGAAGACCGTACCGCTCCCGATGACGTGGAAAATTAACTGAGTTTTCAGTTTTGTTTTCGGTAATAGTTCAGGAGGCTCGCCACCGCCATAACCTACTAGCCTGGCCATATCTTGTCTTCGCATATAATACCTATCGGCATTTTCGTCAATGAGATATGGCTCTTTACCTTCAAAACTTCCAGTAGTGTAATCGACATTCCCCGATCCCCACATTAAAATAAAGGCCTTGTCCGCCAAACTCTCAAAAACTAAGGTCAAAATGATGTCATCACCCCGCCTGACCGCTGACTCAACCACAAGTCGGTAAGACTCAGTATTGAAAGTGGGAAACTTCAAGGCTTCACTGGTAAGTGTCTTATCTTCATCAAATGCAACTCTTAAACCGTCTATGGTGATTTGTTTTGTCACGTTAAAATCGGGGTATTCAGTCGCCTTAAGGCTAAAGCTCGTTCCATTTCCATCTCCAAAAAAGAGAAAGCTTGATTTTAGTTTTATCTTGGATGGGACTTGAGTTCCGCCACCCAAAGCCCCAAAGCCAACGACTTTTTCAGAATCTTGATCCTGAAGAAAATACTTATTGCCCCGTTCATCAATTAGATACGGGCCAGCATCATAAGGAAACCCGTTTTTTGAAATCCAATTAATATTAATGGGTTTGTCCGTTAGGTTTTCAAATATCAGAATTACCTTGTAATTGCTAGCTTTCTTTTGCATCGATTCAACTGCTACGCGATACGATTTTGTTTCAAAAACAGGCAGTTTTTTTTCAGTCTGTGCAATCGCGCTTAGGGCAGTTATCAGACTAATGATGACAATCAAAATGGAATGCTTTTTAGACATATTATTTTCTCGCTCCGCTCACTAAGGCGAATCATTTGACGATTCAAGTCCCTAATTCAGACTTTAAAATCAAACTTGTTTTTGAAAAATTTGATTTCCATCGATTCGATTTTACCCAAACCACGAGAGGCACAACTATGAAGGAAATTCCACATGTCGGAATTAATGCGAGAATAGCGATCTTTACATGTTCCGCAATTTTGTACTGACTCGATAGGTTACAACCACTTTCGGACTTCGGAGTTTCTTCGATTTGAATCGTTAGAAACATATTTTTTTCGAGGACTTTAAGCATACTAAAGAGCCTTAGCTCATTAACGATTATTTTCGGCGACAATAGCTGAATCCAGGCACCGATTCCTGCATCTTTCGCCTGAGGAAAAAAGCCGTTTTGCAGATAATTGCAGGCTTGTGGGAAAGACGTTCGGACAATAAATTGCTCTCTTTTTTCCATAGAAGTTTGTTGAAAGGACTTTATTTGAAAATGTCATATGTTTCCTTGTCGGTTTCTGAAATTAGTTGGAAAGAACCTGAAATCTATTAATTCAGCAAATACGAGGCATATTTCTGTGTTTTAATGTTGTTGATTGCACGACAGGCGAAGGAGCGTTATGAATTCGTTAAATACTTGGACCTTTTCCGGCTTTACGTTAAATTGCGGAAAGCGGACTCTTTTTCGGGATGGCTTTGTAATCAAGCTTCGGGACAAGGATTTTGATGTATTACGTTACCTCGTCGAAAATGCGCCGAAGCCATGTTCGCACGACGAATTAATTGAAAAAATTTGGGATGGTATTTTTGTTGAGAGTTCTTCGGTTGATAAATCGATTGCGAACATCAGAAAAGCATTAGTTGACGATTTTAAGAATCCTACGTTTATTAAGACGATCCGCTCAAAGGGATATCTGTTTGTCGAGGATTTAAAAAAATTTGAAACACCTCCGACAACGAATTCTTTTGAGGGGCTGCATTTATTAAAATCGGAAAGCCGAAAACGAATAAGCGGTTTAGGATTGAGACCTGCTTTGTTTGGCTTAGGGTTTGTTTTGCTTCTCGCAATATTTGGGATTGCATTTTGGAACGGGAAAGAAGTTTTGGCATGGTATGAATCCAGGGCTATTTTTGCCGACGACTTTTCGGAGCGTGAGATCGACCCCCTTCGCTGGACGACGAGGGGTAAGACGGTAAGGATCGAGAATGGAATCGCAAAGCTCGTCGTTGAGGAAACTGACAATTGCGGACGGCTTTTGTCAAACTATTTTTCATTTGACCCAAATAAACCGATCACCATTAAAAGCCGTCTAAAGATCGCGTACAGCAAAAATCTGAAAGATAAGTTTTATTTTCATGGCTATTTTTGTTTGAGTCCTAAAACATCGAGCCTCGTCGAAGACGATATCAGGCACACCATATTGTTTGGAGTTTTCTACACAAATTATGACTATGAAGCCAAGTATCCAGACGGAAATACGAAAGAACAAAAAGCCGAAGGCTTTTTTCTTGTAAAAAACGGTGGGGTTCCGTACGCAACCATCGACTATGCCGCCGGAAAAATAAGCCCGCGAATTGAGCCAATCTGGGACAAATGGTTCGATCAAAAGCTTGTTTATGAGCCATTCAGCGGCAATATGAAGTTTTTCATAAACAATGAGCAGCGACAGGAATTTAATGTCGGGAAATTTTCGACCGACTTGCCAGAAAACAAGCTTAGGCTTGAAATCAATCCTGCGGGTTGGTGGTTGAATCACTCGATAGAGGTTGATTACGTCGAAGTTTCCCAATAATTTCAGTCCGCGAGATCGAACCGACTTTTTCCACATATGGCGCGAGTTTTCCACAAAGCGCTTAAACTTAAAAAAAAGATAAAAAATTTAAGGATTTGTGCGCTTTAGGGTTGACTACTTAAAGTAACTCCTGATATTATCGCTTAGTTTTCTGGAAGTTCGAGTCACAATCTCATCAATTTCGACATACGCCTTATGAATTGCCCCGTATGTGATCGGAGTTTAGCACCGACCCTCTCAATCTGCCCGGCTTGCGGAGCCATGATGAATGACACGGTCCGCGAGGAGCTTCAGAGCAAGATAATGCCCGGCGTTTCGCCTCGCATTGATGCTCGTGCTGCGGCCTTGCCCGTGAGTCGGCCGTCGCCATCGCAACCCGTCGTAAGGCCGCAACCCATTGCGAAACAGCAGGTTACGTCTGACCTTGTTGCGCCGAAAACAAGCCCGACGCTGGTCGAGTTTCAAACCAAAAGTGCCTCGTTACCGGATTGGCGGCTACAGTTGCAGAACGCCGTTCAGCAACGCAAGGGCGGGCAATGCGTAGGTGCGACGCCGACGAGCCAGTCATATCCGACGAACGGCGGTGCCGCGCTTAAAGCGGAGATCGTCCAGCAACCCGAACCTATCATCGAGCCTCAGATCACCGACCCACGCGTTGCCAATGCAATGCGCCGCATCGCTGAGTCCCGAAAAACATTTGCCGAACCAGAGGCGCCGAAAAAAATGCCGCCCCCGCGGCAGGCACCGGTTCGATCCTTTCCCTTTAACGTTGTCGCACCCAATGGCCGTGGCTCCGCGACAGGGACAGCAGCCGCACCGGCAAGAATCGCAGCCCCGCCAATTGCCCCACCAAAGCCGAGGTTGGTAGTGCCGCAGCGTGTCGAGCAAGAGCGCGATACGAACAAGCTGCCCCCGATCGCCGAAAGGATTGAGCGGGTCGAGGAGATCGGGGAGCCGGTCATCGAGGCCGCCGAGCAGATTGTGGTCAAGGCTGCATCCGCCGCTGTCCCAACCGAATTTGGCGAGATCAACCGCATTCGTATAAGGGCTGAACATGCCGAGATCGCCGAATTTGAGGAAACCGACGGTTATCAAGATGAGATTGATGATCTGGCTCCGTTTTCCATGCGTTTTGGCGCCGGGCTTTTCGATCTGATTATTAGTGCGTTTACCGCCGTAATCCTGCTTTTGCCTTTTGCGTTTGCCGGGGCACGGTGGACAACGGCGTCGGGCATCCTGACTTTCGCGGCAACGTGGGCGATCGTTTCATTCCTGTATATGACGGTCAGCGTTGGCTTTTTTGGCAAGTCGATGGGAATGAGGCTTTTCTCGTTGGAGGTCGTCGATGCTCTCGAAAATGAGTACCCGACGCTGCATCAGGCCGCGATCAGCTCGTCGATGTACATCCTTTCGCTACTTTGCGCGGGTGCGGGATTTATAACCGCTCCTTTCAACGAAGAGAGGCGTGCGATCCATGACCTGCTTTCCGGAACTATCGTTGTCCGGGAGTTTTGAGAATTTTACAAACTGGATTTGATCGGCCCAAAGTTGCGATACTTTGGGCTTTTTCGCGCATGTCCTAAACTTAAAGCTATGAGCACCCAGCCGCCCGGAGCTAAACCACCAAACACTGAGGCAACAGCCCAATTCGATCAATTGGCGGCAACCGTGCGGCGAAAGGCGGTCGGAGAGATCCGGAAGCATAGTAGGTTGATCGACAATTTGAACGCCGACCTCGCAAGACATGGCGACGCTAAGCGTTGGAAGCGATACGGTGACCTGCTTCTGGCAAATGTCCACACTGCGGAACGCTTCGGCGACATCATTCGCGTTACTGATTATTTCGATGAGACGGTTCCGCTCATCGAGATCGAGGGCGAATCGAATAAGCAGCTCAGCGAGATCGCCGAGGGATATTTTCGCCGTTATGTTAAGGCGCGAAACGGCAGTCAGGTAATTAACGAACGGATGGCTATTGTTAATCAAAAGCTTGCGGCCGCGACGGAAAAGCTCGATCTGATAGATTCGGCCATCGCCGAGGGAAACGAGGAATACCTAAAATCATTGCTCGCTCCGCCGCGAAAGCCGATCGCGATCGCGCGAAAGAAAAAGCGTGAGATCGAATTCAACGGAGCGAGGCGTTTCATGTCGACGGATGGATTCGAAATATTAGTAGGAAAAAAGGCGACGGATAACGACTATCTGACATTCCGCGTGGCTCGGTCGCTCGATACGTGGATGCACGCGGCGGATTATCCGGGGTCACATGTCGTGATACGAAATGCGGGACGTAAAGAGATCCCAAACAAAACGCTGCTCGAAGCGGCTCAGCTAGCTGCCTTTTACAGCAGCGGCCGGTCGCAAACGAAGGCGGCGGTCCATTACACGCTCAGGAAATTTGTGAACAAACCAAAGAGAGGGGCGCCGGGTTTGGTGAGCTTGGCGAGTTTTAAGACGATTCTCGTCGAGCCGAAAGTTCCGAGTTTCTAGTTACGATCTCCGAGTTAAATCCGAAAACTCGGAACTAGAAACTTGGAACTCGAATCTTTTTCATTCGGCCATTACCTTGTCAACAGTTTGTGTCATCGAGGCGATCACCTTCGCCCCTCCGCCGATAAATAGACCGCGCAGATGACCGTCGCGATCGACGAGCACGGTCTGGGGGACGGCCTCCTGTCGTGAGAGCTTGTAAAATTGCGCGGTCGTTGCGTTTGAGATTCGCCCGAGCGTGTAATTGAGCTTCATCTGCTCGCCAAACGCCTTGATCGCTCCGAAATCCTCAGGCCCGCCGTCACGGTTGCCGATATTGAGGCCGATGACCTCGAAACCTTTCTCACCGTAAGCCGCCTGTAACTGTGCCAGATGCGGCATCTCGTCGCGGCACGGCCCACACCAGATGCCCCATAGATTAAGCAAAACGACCTTGCCCTTGTGATCCGAGGCCTTGGTGACCGTTCCGTCCAGAAGCTGGATTTCGCCATCGGCGATACCAGATACGAGAGGCGGATAATCCGAGCTCTTTGAGTCGGGTTTTTGAGCATTCGTGTTGGTGTTGGCCACGGCAGTGTTAGTGTTGCCATTGCTCGCTGCCTGTTGGGTGCCCTTGCATCCGTTAAAACTGGAAAATACGATCGCGAGCACCAAAAATAAGGCCAGGTTAGTAATAATATCTCTCATCAATTCCTCGTCAGCGGCGTAAACCCTCGTCTGCCTATCTATAATGAACATTAGCATCAAACCGGCGCGATTTAAAACATTGCATTTGTTCTCAATAGTACAATTCCTTGCGGTCCGACTATTTATTCCCCGGCAAAGGCATTAGTCGTTCGGCGCCGCATTTTCTCTTTCCGGCGGAAATGAGATAAAATTTCCGAAATAACTTTCTAACAGGTAATTGGCCTATGCTCTTCCTTTCACAGTCGGCGACCGTTTACGGAATTGATGCGTTGATCGTCGATATCGAAGTTAATTTGCAGCCGGTGTCGAAGGAGGCTGATTCGCCGCCGCCTTTTATGATCGTGGGGCTGCCCGACACGGCGATCCGCGAATCGCGCGAACGCGTTCGGGCGGCGATTACCAACAGCAAATACTTCTTTCCATTTCATAAAACGACTATAAATCTCGCACCGGCCGACGTTCGAAAAGAGGGAGCGGCGTTCGATCTGCCGATGGCACTGGGGATTCTCGGAGCGGCGGGGGATCTCGGCATTGATAGTCTGGAGAACACAATTAGCGTTGGTGAACTATCGCTTGACGGGCGTGTGCGCCCCGTGCGAGGGGCGTTGTCGATAGCTCTCAAGGCGCGGGAAATAGGCGTTAAAAATCTGTTGCTGCCAGAGGAAAACGCAACCGAGGCAGCGGTTGTCGAGGGGGTAAATGTGTATCCGGTTCGCGATCTGCGAACGGCCGCCGGACTGGCCGAGGACCTGCAAACGGGCCGTCCGACGCGGGTCGCGCCGCTTAAGCTCGATCTTTCCGTGCTGAAATCGCGTGAGAATAAATACCGCGTCGATTTTAATGAAGTGCGTGGCCAGCAGACGGCGAAACGCGCACTCGAGGTTGCAAGTGCGGGCGGGCACAACATCCTGTTCATCGGGCCGCCGGGGTCTGGCAAGACGATGCTCGCAAAGCGTCTGCCGACGATCCTGCCGCCGCTTGAGTTTGAAGAGGCGATCGAAATAACGAAGATCCATTCTGTCGCGGGGCTAACCGGCACGACCGGATTGATCGTTGAGCGCCCCTTCAAATCGCCGCACCATACCGTTTCTCAAGCCGGGCTGATCGGCGGCGGCTCGATACCAAAACCCGGCGAGGTTTCGCTCGCGCATCTGGGCGTCCTGTTTCTCGACGAACTGCCCGAATTCGACCGCAGCGTTCTCGAAGTCCTGCGTCAGCCGATGGAGGACAAGGACGTGACCATCTCGCGGGCCGCGACATCGCTGACGTTTCCAGCCGCGTTTACGCTGGTTGCTTCGATGAATCCGTGCCCATGCGGATATTTTGGCTCGTCACGGACGTGCAATTGTTCGCCGATGCAGATACAGCGCTATGTCGGCAAGATATCCGGGCCGCTGATGGACCGCATCGATATTCATATTGATGTGCCGGCGGTGAAATTTAATGAGCTTCGCGGCAAAGGCGTGGCCGATGGTGACAGCTCGGCCGTTATCCGAGACCGAGTGATGCGGGCGCGCGATCTACAACTTGCGAGATTTGCGGGAGACGGATTTTCCAATTCGTCGATGACGCCGAAACAGATCCGCACCTATTGTGCGCTCGACGATCAAAGCGAAGAACTGCTTGAAAAAGCCATGCTGCGGCAGGGCCTGTCCGCTCGAGCCCACGACCGTATCCTGAAAGTTTCGCGCACGATAGCCGATCTTGAGGGCAGCGAAAACATTCAGCCAACTCACCTCAGTGAAGCGATTAACTACCGCTCACTAGACCGTAATTACTGGACTTGATATTGTTATCAATTAAGGTGAAAACAATCATGAAAAGCCCATTTTCTTCGCTCGCAATCGTTGCGGCGCTCCTTGTTTTTAGTATTGGCGATGCCACAGCCTCGGTTCCGGTATTTCAGGCACCTGCGTCGAATCGCGCAGCCTATAACTTTAATCCCGGATGGAAATTCGTCTTTGGCGACGTCCCCGGAGCCGAAAAACCGGAATTCGGCGATGCGAAATGGGATAGCGTCAGCCTGCCGCATACCTGGAACGACATTGACACATATCGTGCCTACATCAGCCACGGCAGCGGTGATGTTGGGGAGAAAAGGTTTGGCATCGGCTGGTATCGCAAACATTTTAAGCTGCCCGCGAATGCGGACGGCAAAAAGATATTCCTCACATTCGAAGGCATGCGGCAGGCGGGACGTTTCTATCTGAACGGCAAACCCATCGGCAAATATGAGAACGGCGTCACGGCGTTTGGCTTCGACATCACCAACCTCGTCAAATTTGGCGGCCAAGACAACGTCCTCGCCGTTAAAGCCGACAACAGCACGGATTATAAGGAAGAGGCGACCGGGACGCCGTTTCAGTGGAACTCAAAAGATTTCAACCCTAATTTCGGCGGCCTCAACCGCAACGCTTCGCTCGTCATAACGGACAGGATCTATCAAACGCTGCCGATCTACGAAAATCTCAAAACGAGCGGCGTGTACATTTACCCCGAGGCGATCGATCTGACAAAAAAGACAGCCGAGATAAACGTCGAGTCCGAGGTGGTCAACGCGACGGGAGATTACGCATCGATCACGCTGTCCGCCATTGTTGTGGATGCAAATGGCGTCGTGAAAGCCAAATTGGAGGGCAATACTTCAGATCTCGTGGCAGGACAGGCGGAGGTTTTTAAGGCTTCGGGCACGCTGACGGACGCGCGCTTTTGGGACGTAAACGACCCTTATCTGTATCACGTCTATTCGGTCCTCTCGGTCGCGGGCAAGGTGGTTGATGTTGTAAATACGACTACCGGATTTCGAAAGACCGAATTCAAGGGCGGAGCCGGTAAGGGCGGCGTGTGGCTGAACGGTCGATTTGTGTGGCTCACCGGGTACGCACAGCGTTCGGCAAACGACTGGCCCGGACTCGGCGGTGCGTATCCTAACTGGATGCATGATTATACGTTGACACAGCTCCGTGAGAGCAATGGAAATTACGTGCGTTGGATGCACGTGGCTCCGCAGCGGGCAGATGTTGACGCCTGCGACCGGCTCGGCATCGTGCAGGTTGCACCCGCCGGCGATAAAGAAAAGCTCGTGACCGGACGGCAATGGGAGCAGCGGGCCGAGGTGATGCGGGACACGATGATCTATTACCGGAATAACCCGAGCATTTTCTTTTGGGAAGCCGGTAATACGATCGTCACACCCGAACAAATGAACCAAATGGTCGCCCTGCGAAAGGAACTCGACCCATACGGCGGACGCGTGATAGGCTCCCGTGACAACGATCTTGCTGAGGAGAACAAGGCATTGACACCAATGTCCGAATTTTATGGCGTCATGATCGGCCAGGCTCCGCAGACTGATAAGCTGGCGGGTGATGACATATTTCGCGGCTACAGCACTGCGCGTCGCGACAAGGCGCCGCTGATCGAGACCGAGGATTTTCGCGACGAAGCGGGCCGTAACGTCTGGGATGATCAATCGCCGCCGCATTTTGGTTTTACGCCAAAGACGGGCATCATCGGCGGACGCCCGGTCGATACGTGGCATTGGAATTCCGAGACGTTTGCCCTCGCCGCGACGACTCGGTATAACGCCTACGTGAGCAATCGTATCGACAACCCCGACCCGGCCCACTCGAAATGGTCGGGCTACGCGTCGATCTACTTTAGCGATTCGGACGCCGATGGCCGTCAGCAGGGAAGCTATGTTCTTCGAGTCAGCGGCAAGGTGGACGGAGTGCGAATTCCCAAACCGATATATTACGTTTCACGCGTAATGCAAAACGAAAGGGCAGACCTCTCGATCATCGGTCACTGGACCTATCCCGCCGGCACAAAGAAAACGGTGTATGTCGCCGCTTCGCATTGCGACACGGTTGAGCTGTTTGTTAATGGTAAATCGATCGGTGTGCAGACCAAAACGGCCGATTTTATCGACGCGGGCAATCCGAATGTAAAACTGGACGATCCGTCCGCAGGCATCCCAACGGGATTTATCTACGCGTTCCCGGATGTCGCCTTCGCACCGGGCACTATCAAAGCCGTGGCGACCAAAGGCGGAAAGGTCGTCGCACAGCAGGTGATCGAGACCGCCGGCGAGGCGGCTGCCATAAAGGTCACGGTTCACACGGGTCCGCAGGGTTTGCAGGCGGACGGCAGCGACGTCGCTCTTATCGATTTTGAGGTCGTGGACGCCAAAGGCCGGCGTTTGCCGACCGATGAAGCGAGGGTTGATTTCACCGTCACGGGGCCGACGGTCTGGCGCGGTGGATTTAACGCGGCAAAGCTCGATTCGACAAACAACCTTTTTCTCGATACCGAATGCGGCATCAACCGCGTGGCCGTTCGCTCGACGCTGAAGCCCGGAACGATCACCGTAACCGCCGCCCGAAAAGGGCTCACAAGCGGATCGGTCAAGATCGAGTCAAAGCCCGTCGAGATCATCGGCGGCCTGACAACCGTATGGCCGCAGACGCTGCCGGGCTGGGTCGCGAAATAGATTTCTTTGCAAACGGTTTTGCGCTTAATGGAGAAATAACGCTATGTTATTGATACCAACCCGTTTAGATGAGTGATACCGATAATCCGAACGACGTCTACGCTCCGCTCAGGCTCAAAAATTTTCGCCGTTATATCACCGCCAACACGATCCTCATCATAGGCCAGCGGATCCAGACCGTTGCCGTCGGGTGGGAGGTGTACGAAAAGACCGGCTCCGCTGTCTCACTCGGTTACGTCGGGTTGATCCAATTCTTACCGATCCTGCTCTTTTCGCTTTTTTCGGGTCACATCGTCGATAGTTTTAACCGCAAGACGATCTTTATGATCTCGCTCGCGGCAAACGCCGTCGCGGCCCTTGCCCTCGCATGGAACGGCGGTGAGAATCTCAGTCTTACCTATTTCGTCCTATTTATCTTAGGAATCACCCGTTGCTTTCAAAATCCGGCCCGCGTCTCGCTGCTGCCGCGCGTCGTGCCGCGTGAGCTGTTTGTCGTCACGGTTCGCTGGACGACGACGGGCTTTCAGATCGCGCTGATGATCGGCCCGGCGCTTGGGGGACTGATCATCGGAGTCGCACATTCTGCGACGTACGCCTACCTCGCGAACACCGTCGGCGCCATCATCGGAATGCTGTTGATCGGCAGCCTTAAATACCAACGCCTCTACATGACGCGGCAGCCGTGGACGCTGGCGGCGATCCTCGGCGGATTTCATTTTGTGCGGGACACGCGGGTAATTTTGGCGACGATGATCCTCGATGCCTTTGCCGTCTTGCTCGGCGGGGCGACCGCCCTGATGCCGGTCTATGCCAAAGACATTCTACTGGTCGGCCCGAGTGGGCTCGGCTGGCTGCTCGCCGCACCGTCGGTCGGAGCCGTCATCATGGCGCTTTTTCAAATTACGCGGCGTCCGTGGACAAAGCTTGGCCGAGCGATGCTCTATTCGCTGGTCGGATTTGGTTCGATGACGATCCTGTTTGGATTATCGACAAATTTCTGGCTGTCGTTCATGTGTCTGCTGATGCTCGGCGCATTCGACAACGTCAGCGTCGTCGTCCGCCAGACGCTGATCCAGACAATGACACCCGAAGACATGCGCGGCCGCGTCGGAGCACTGAGCGGCCTCTTCATCGGCACCTCAAACGAACTAGGCGGCTTCGAATCCGGCATGGTCGCCGGCCTCTTCGGCCCCGTGATCTCAGTCGTCAGCGGCGGCGTGGGTACGTTTCTTGTGACATTGTTAATTGCGAAACTCTATCCGGAGCTCAAAGATTATGAGATCGAAAAGTAAGGATCACAAAAATGAAATCAGATGCATCGCGAATTTGAAAGCAGCTTTTAGCTGTCCGCTAATAGCTTTTAGCTGTTTTGTGTCAAGTGCAGGGAACCACTGATTTTCGAAATAGAACGCGATAGAATTGGAATAGCTGACAATATGTACAAACGCATCCTCATCCTTTCCGCCTCGGTCGGCAACGGCCATACCATCGCCGCCGAATCACTCAAGCAAGCGTTCGAGGCAACAGGCCTGGCGGCCGAGGTCAGGCACGAAGACGTTTTGAACTTTACCAACCCGCTCTTTCGACGCCTGTACGGCAAGGCCTACATCGATCTCGTCAATCGGGCCCCCGAGCTGCTCGGCTGGATGTACGACCAGCTCGATGAGCCGTGGAAGAATGAAAAGCGGCGTTTGTTTTTCGACAAACTGAACACTCAGCCGCTGATAAAAATGATCCGCGAGTGGGGTCCTGACTGGATCGTCTGCACGCATTTTCTGCCGTCCGAGATCGTTTCGGACCTGAAAGCAAGCGGGAAGCTGGATTGCCCACAGGCGATAGTCGTCACCGATTTTGATATGCATGCACTGTGGCTTTGTCGCAATTACGAGCATTATTTTGTCGCCCTCGACGAAACCAGGGCCTATCTTGAAATGCTCGGCTTTCCGCCTGAAAAGATCACGGTTTCGGGAATCCCGATCGCTCCGTTATTCAGCGAAAAAAAGTCTAAGTCCGCGATGCGCGAAAAATATGGCCTCGCACCGGACTTGCCGACCGTCATTCTGTCGCTCGGCGGATTCGGCGTCGGACGCATGGACACGCTGCTCGGCGCCCTCAGATCCATTCGCCGCCCCGTACAGATACTGGCAATGTGCGGCAGGAACGAGGAGCTAAAAACCCAACTCGAGGCGGCAGCCAGTCCGGACGACATCGTCCGGATCATCCCCGTCGGTTATACCAAGGCGATGGACGAATACATGACCGCGTCCGACCTGATCGTCGGCAAACCGGGTGGCCTGACGACCTGCGAGGCGTTGGCGAAATGTCTCGTCTTCGTCATCGTCAACCCGATCCCCGGCCAGGAAGAACGCAATTCCGACAACCTCCTCGAAAACGGTGCCGCGATCCGTTCCAACAATCCCGCAACCCTCGCCTACAAAATCGAACGTCTCCTCGACGACCCCGCCCGACTAAAACAAATGCAGCAAAACGCCCTTCCCTCACCTTTGCCCGGCCGCGTGCTGCTCTTGATATTGCAAACAAACTCAGGGAAATCGGTGCCGAGGTCTTGTAAGTATTGGACTTAGAAACGCTCTTTTGCAAGAATGAATGGACGAGCGTTCATGACCAACATAGCTGAAAACCTCATCGGATTTGACCAGATCCCGCAGACGATACCCCATTACTGCTTCGAATCGTTTCGGCGGCACAATAAGCGTGATGCTTTGGCTTATAAGGTCGAGGGCGTTTGGAATTATCTGAACGGCGAAGCGGTCATCGAGCGTGTGAAACACATCGCGATGGGACTTGCCGCGTTGGGGGTTAAGGCGGGTGACCATGTCGCGATAATCTCGGAGAACCGGCCGGAATGGTCGTTTGTCGATCTCGCGATCCTGAGTTTACGAGCGGTCAACGTACCGATCTATACGACACAGGCGGTCGAGCAGATACGGTTCATTCTCGAAGATTCCGGTGCGAAGATGCTCTTTGTGTCGGGCAAGAAAATTTGGAAACACGCCGAGGAAGCTATCCGGAGCGTCGAGCGGCTCGAAAAGCTGATCTTCTTTGACGACGACGCGATTCCCGCGGGCGAATCGAAAGCTATCTCGCTGACCGAGGTCGAAAGCGGTGCGGACGCATACAAAAAGATAGACGCCGATGTGGTCGAGCGTTCCCTGGCTGAGATCGACGCGGCGGACCTCGCCACCATCATTTACACATCGGGAACGACCGGCGAGCCGAAAGGCGTGATGCTGACGCATGAAAATTTCGTCTCAAATATAGTCGGCATTTCAAAGGGGTTGCCCATCCGCTCGACCGACCGGAGTCTGGCGGTGCTGCCGCTCTCGCACATTTTTGAGCGAACTGTGTTTTATGTACTGTGTTCGAACGGGGTGTCGATCCATTATTGCGCGGCGTTCGATCAGCTTGCGTCGCATCTGGCCGAGGTCAAGCCGACCATCATGACCGCCGTACCTAGGCTTTTTGAGCAGGTTTACCACAAGATAGTAAAAAAAGGTAAGGCGGCCGGGGGATGGAAAACACGGCTATTTGACTGGTCGCTGGTCGTCGGACAGGAGTACTGGGAGAAAAAAGACAAGCGTGAGCGTGTCTCACCGGCCCTGGCGGCCAGGCACGCCGTTGCCAACCGCCTCGTCTTTTCAAAATGGCGCGAGGGCGTCGGTGGTAGCCTACGATTCTTTGTTTCGGGCGGGGCTCCGCTCTCTAAAAAGCTGTCGTATGCATTCTGGGCCGCTGACATTCAGATCCTACAGGGCTACGGCATGACCGAGGCGTGCGTCACGTGTGCCAATCGCCCCGAGGACAATAAGGTAGGCGCGATCGGTACGCCGTTCGAAGGCATCGAAATGAAGGTCGCCGAAAAGGATGGCGAGGTGCTCGTTCGCGGCAAAAATGTGATGCTGGGGTATTACAATAACCCCGAGGCTACGGCTCTCGCCATTGATGCCGACGGCTATTACCACACCGGCGATGTCGGCTATAAAGACCTGGACGGTCATTTCTACATAACCGACCGCCTCAAGGACCTTTTTAAGCTGTCGAACGGCAAATACGTCGCCCCGCTCCAGGTTGAGAGCCTGCTCAAGCAAAGCCCGCTCGTCTCGCAGCCCGTCGTCGTCGGGTCGGGCCGCAAACAGGTCGGGGCTCTCATCGTCCCTGATTGGGAAGCGCTAAAAGAAGCCATGAAGGAAGAGGGCGTCGACACGGCGGGTACGCGCGAAGAGCTTTGCGAAAACCCTTACTTTATCAAACGCATGCAGCGCGACGCCATCGACCTCACCCGCGAGCTGAGCGACTACGAACGCGTCAAACGCGTCTACCTGCTCCCCCGCGAATTCTCGATCGACAAAGGCGAAATGACGCCGACGCTAAAAATAAAACGCAACGTCATCGACGAAAAATATGAGGAGGCAATTGACGAGATCTGCGGCAGCTAGTTATCTGCCGCCCTGGCTAATCAGTTTGGATCATTGTCTTTGTGGTTAGATAAGACTCGTGCTATTGTGATGTAAATCTTTGAATCCACAAACCGTTTTTCGGCTCTGGCAACATCTATAGAGTCTTTATCTAACATTAATTATTTGGGGGACGACTCATGAATCGTATTGAAATCACTACAAAGCTTTACCGCCTTTTTATATTTACAATTGTTTTTCTTGGCCTGTTTCAGTTTGGTGTTTTGGCGGCCAACACCCGTGATAAGGGTGGTAAAACGCCGGGAGAATTGTGGCGACCTGCCGATAAAGTCAGTATTCCCCAACGCGGTCGCCGACCCCTTACACCGGATAAATATGTTGTCTTTAGTCTAGACAGCAAAGCGTTAGCAAAATTAATGGCTGAAATGCCATTGGAATTCACCAATGCACCCGCCCCGCAAGATACCATAATGGAGGTCCCGATGCCGGACGGGACGCTTTCGCGTTTTCGCATTGAGGATTCTCCTGTTCTTGCTCCGCATCTTGCGGCGGACTTTCCGACATGGAAGACATTTCAGGGATTTGGGATCGACGATCCGTCGGCAACCGCTCGTTTCGATTGGACAAAGGCCGGATTTCACGGATACATCTTTACCGATAAAGGCACGATCTATATCGACCCTTTTCAGGAGAACGATACAGACAACTACCTCGTTTACTATAAACATGAATATGGGCCATCGGCGGGTGGTAATTTTAATTGCAAGACCGAAGATTCTATTGCGTCCATGATCTCACCCGAAGATCTTAACGCCCCGACTTCACCGACATTCGCGTTGGGAGCGAGCATTCGCACCTACCGGCTAGCTGTCGCTACGACCGGCGAATGGGCGCGTTCAAATACCGCATCGACCGACCCGCAGACCATTCGAACCGCCGCCCTTACCGCGCTCACGACCAGCGTAAACCGTCTGGACGGTATTTTTCGCCGCGAGATCGCTGTCTCGCTCCAGCTTGTAAATCCGCCAATTACCGATAATGCGAAAAATATAATTTTTGACGATCCGGTAACCGACCCTTACGACAATACCGATTCCAGTAATCCGCCTAACGATCAATTGGCGATCAACCAAACTACGATTGACGCACGCGTCGGCACCGCAAACTACGACGTCGGGCATTTATACGGCACCGGCGGCGGTGGCGTAGCGTCGTCGCCCTCTGCCTGTTCGGCGGCAAAAGCCCAGGGCTATTCGGCCAGGGGCGGAACCCCGGGCGATCCATTTACGGTCGATTATGTCGCTCACGAGATCGGGCATCAATTTGGCGGCAGTCATACTTACAACAATCGCGATAATGGCGGAGCGTGTACTACCCGTTCGACAAATAATGCGTTTGAGGTAGGCAGCGGATCGACCATCATGTCTTACGTCGGGATATGCAATATGCGCAACCTGCAGCAGTATGTTGATACCGGCGTCCCGATGTTTCATATACGCAGCCTGACGCAGATGGTGGGGGATATTCAAAATCCTGAGAATAGCGGCTCGTGCGGCACGCCCTCAGGTACTAACAGCATTCCAACAGTGAACGCAGGGGCCAGCTTTACCATCCCGCGTCTGACGCCGTTTACATTGACGGCTACCGGCGGTGATGCAGATGCGGGCGACTTGCCTAATCTGCTTTACTCGTGGGAAGAGTACGACCTGGCACCGTCCGGCAGCGGCGAATTGGGAACGCCCGCATTAACCTATGATGTAGACACGGACGGCATTCTGCGCCCGTTGTTCCGAGCGTATTCGCCTGTTGCGAGCCCGTCACGCACATTTCCGAGCATGGCTTTTATCCTCAATCCAGCAAACAACGGCCCGGCCGGCAGCAACAATCCGCCATTGACCTATCAGGGCACGAGTCCAACCGGAGAACCGGGGGCAACATGCCAGGCCGGTAACGATTGCGTGATCGGCGAAAGCCTGCCATCGCAAGCACGAACGATGAATTTCCGCGTCGCCGTCCGCGACCGTCGCGGCGGGATCGCGGATGCGGGAATGACGGTAACCACAGCAGCGAACACAGGGCCGTTTCAGATAACAGTCCAAAACACGGCGCCGCTTGCCTGGGAGGCAGCCTCGACTCAGACAATCACCTGGGACGTTGCGGGCACCGCAGCCGCTCCGATCGGAGCGGCCAATGTGAAAATTTCGCTCTCGACGGACGGCGGGCTGACGTTTCCGACCACATTGCTTGCAAGCACGCCAAATGACGGTACCGAACCGGTCACCCTTCCAAATACGCCGACAACACAAGCGCGCATCAAGGTCGAGGCCGTCGGCAATATCTTCTTTGATGTCAACAATGCTAATTTTACGATCTCCACCGGGCCGGGCGTAATTGTCGGTGACACAAGGGCCATAGAGCGGCGTCTGGGAGCGGGCAAGGACTCGCCCGCGACCTTTGACGTTTTTCCGATAACGCTTTCCGCACCGAGCAGCCAGACAGTTACGGTGCGGGTGAGCACCCACGGCCTAACGGCAACAGAAGGGTCAGACTTTGTTGCCGTGCATGATTTGGATGTAGTTTTTCCACCAAATACTCTCACGCAGAATGTCTCGGTACCACTAATTGACGACGATGTGTACGAGGGCGACGAGACCTTTGCTCTAGATGTTACGGCCGTGACTAATGCCGCCGTCATCGACGGCGAGGGCATCGGCACTATCATCGAAAATGATCCGCTGCCCGGACCGTTCGAGGGTGATATCAACCGTTCGTCGGTCGGAGTCGCAGGATTTGGCGACGGGGATGTCAATGTTGGCGATCAGATCCAGTACCAGAGATTTCTAAGCGGAATTGACTGTCCTGGCCGGACGCCCTCGACCGAACAGCAGCGTCTCGACGCAGGTCCGAGAAACACACTCGGTGATGGACTGCTGGGCGGTTCTGACGGAACGGCGATCGACGCTTATGCACGGCATGACGCATCGACGGACTCTAATCCAAATATCGCCGGCTGGCAGCCGACTCCCGCCGGTGGGCCAACGGCTATCACCAATTTGGGCTGTACACCTGTATTGGCACCCGAAAAAACGGCGAGGTCAATGCCCGAATCCGAAGCATCTGCCGCGGCACGTATTGTTCGGTTGGTATCGAGATCGGGACGCTCCGGCTCCGACATCACAGTCGATATCGATATGGCGTCCCAGGGCAACGAAGCCGGAACGCAATTCGGTCTTCACTTCGACCCGACGGTGCTGAGCATTAGTGATATTAGCGGAGTTAACGTTAATCCTGACATTTCGCGAGGTGCGAATGTACCGGCCGGAGCAACGCTCAATGTCAATGCGGCGGACGCTGCCAACGGCAACATCGGTATTGTCGAGAACTTCAACGGTGTCATCTCCCCGCCGGCCGTAATAGGGTCGGGACGAAACCGTATAGTGAAAGTACCGAGTATCGTAAGAGTTAAGTTCCACGTACTGGACACCGCCGCAACCGGCTCGGCGGCGATCACATTCGACGACACGGTCATCAGAGGCTTTACATCGGATATGAACGGCATGATACTCTCAACTACCTACGATCAAACCACCTTTTTCTTTCAACAAAGCGTTGAGCGACGATGGGTCGCCGTGGCGGTTTTTTAGGAGGGCCTCGGCAAGTTCAAATAGTGGGGCGGGGATCGCTTCGGGTTCCTCGCGGGTGTCGTCCTGGGCCTGGGGGTAACTTGAATAAAACTCGACCTCGGCCTCGCAGAATTCGCAGGCTTCGAGGTGGCGGCCAATCTCAGCGGCACGCGTCGGTGAGAGATCGGCATTTTGGAATTCGAGCAATTCGTTAGACGAAGGACAATCCTCGTTTTTGCAGAAATTTATCATCATAGATGAACCCATAAGGCAGAATACGACCTGGTTCGCGCGAGTCGCGACGATGCGGGTCTTTCTTTGCTACATCGAAAGTAAATCTGTAATGGCCGTTTGCTTCCAAAACTTCTACTATAAAAATTCCGGACAGGGTGGTTTTCCGACCCAGATTCAAGAAGAATGCGGGGTCAAGCCATTTATTTACAGAGTTTACAAAGAGTGTATAAAAATATACAATGACGTTAAAAAATGTTTGCTCAAAGTCCGTCTAATTTGGTACACTCTTAAATGTAGACGGTGAGCCAAATAACTCACTAACTGCACTGATAATCAGATCGGCTGCTTTCGCTCAGCAGTTGATCGCGCCGAATCTTTAACACTCCAAATAAAACAGTTCGAAGGTCGAAATTGAATTCGCATCCCGCTTGTGGTTTGCGCATTGATGCTGGATTGTCCGCAACGTTCGCGGATAAACGAACCGATCTCCTGAATTGAAAGATTCTGGCGAACCGAAAAAGGACATACACAACTCGGACAGGCAGATACTATGAATCAAGTTACACGCAAGGAACCCCCAACCAGGCCAGCCACTCACAGACAGATCAAGGTCGGCAAATGGAACGAAAGCCTTAAGACATCTGACGTCAACCAGATCTGGACCGAACTCCACCGTATCGTTTCGTCGCACCCCCTGGTAAGGGCCTCGAAACGGGCCGGTTTCCTGGTCGAAGAGGGAAAACACAACGCCTATACGGACCTGACGCAGGAGCTTTTTGTCGCGCTGCTGTCAAAGGACCGCTTTCAGCACTATATCGACACCGAGATGTCGGACCCCGAGATCGAGGCCGAGATCAGCCAGATCGAGCTGACCAACATGCTCACGGCCGAGCTTCGCAAACGCTACCCCGAATCGTACCGTCTGGCCCGGCGAATCTCGACGCTCATCCAGACGAGCGACATATTTAAGCGTTTTGACAACGTCGATAACCCAGAGGCTCATCGCCGCCTTGCCGATCGGCTTTATGGTCTGTCTGATTGGAAGCTGCAAAAATCTCGCCGTGACGTCCAGGAAATGGACGAACGAGTCAAATCGGTTTCATTCCAGGGCCGCGATACACGTATGGTCGGCTGCACCGGCGACGCACAGATCGTTATCAGCAATCCCGAACTCGAGAAATTGATCGTTCGCGTACTCAAAGCGATTGATTCGCCGGTTGATGTCCGCTCGCTTCGCTCGTTCGTGATGTCACGTCTACCGATAATGGATATTCATCTCGTGCCGGTTGGCAGCGGAACCGACAGCGACGACGATGACCGGATGCCGTTCGAATTTAAGGACACGCGCGAGACACCCGAGGAAGATCTGCTCCGTAACGAGGCCGAAGCGGCCGCCGCCGGTTTTGTCGACAATTTTCTTGTTACGCTCAACAAATCGGTTCGTGGCAAGGCCAAGCAGTATGACCGCATGATCAACGTCCTCTGGCATTGTTACTTAATTTCGGACTCGGGTACGCAGCTCGAGGTTGCGGAAATGCTCGGCGTGTCGGATTCGCTCGTATCGGATTACCGCAAACGGATCGAGGCCAATCTTCAGCAACTCTCGTTCAGCGGCGTCAACGAGGCCAGGCATTTCGAAAAAGCCCTGAAGCACAAGGTGCGCGATCTGATCACGATGGAAAAGGAAGAAGTCGCGGCCTAATGGATTTGAAAGCTGCCAGAGATGGAGAGTAAAAGGCTTGAAGCACCGGCCACGGCTTTTTTCCACTGTTGCGGCAATCGAGGTATTTTAGCCATGAAAACCAGAGAAGCGCTAAACCGGTCGTATGGATTCTTAAAGAAAAAGATCGTTCCCCAGTTGCGCTACTCACAAGCCATTTACGAAGATGTGCTCAATTCCGCCATTCCGGATAATTCGGCGTGGCTCGACGTTGGCTGCGGACATCATCTCTTGCCGCCGTGGCGTTTTGAGGAGGAAAAGAAATTATTCGGGAAAGCCGGTGTTGTCATCGGCCTGGATTTCGATTTTCCGTCCTTGCTCAAACATAAAACCATCTCGCACGGCGTGCAGGGCGTCGCCGATCAACTGCCATTCAAGGATGATTTTTTTGACGCGGCGACCGCTAACATGGTGGTTGAGCATCTCGATAACCCTAAGATCCAATTTGCCGAGATCAATCGCGTGCTAAAACCGGGAGCACGCTTTGTTTTTCACACTCCGAATGAAACCGGGTATTTTGCACGGCTGAGACGGCTTATTCCGGGCGTAGTGGCGACGAAACTCGCGGGAATACTTGACGGCAGAGAGGCCGACGACGTTTTCGAGATCCAATACAAGGCGAATCGCGAGGACAAGATCAAAGTGCTTGCCGAGGACACCAATTTTGAGATCGAGCAGATCAAACTCGTCAGTTCCGATGCAGTCTGCTCGATAATCCCGCCCCTTGCGGTTGTCGAACTATTTTGGATCAGGTTGCTAATGCGCAGCTCGATGCGACGCTTTAGGACAAATTTAATTGTGACCCTAAGAAAGAAGGCAAGACAACGCCTCGGATGAAATCGACACGATCAAAGAATTATGAATATGAGTCGATGACCCCGTCTCGCGGAAAAACTTCCGCAGACGGGGGTTATTCCACGCTGCGTCCGGGTCACGGCATAATGGGCGCCAACAAAACGGACGTCGTCGAATCACGCCCCGCGATACAAAGGGATAAGGCCGAAAAGCGGCCGTCCAATCAGCCCAAAAAAGAAGAGCGTCCCAAGCAGCCGGAAACCAAAGCCGGAAAAAAGGTTGAGGCCGACACAAAGCGGTTGGGAAATGACCGATGGCTTAAGCGAAACGGCCATCTTTTGACGTATGTCGGGCTATTTCTATTTTCATTCATGGTTCTTTTTCGGCCCTACGAGATCATTCCCGGGATCGAGTTTATGGCGTCAACGACAATTTATTTTGCCCTCTTAACGCTCGCCGTTTACGTTCCGAGTCAGATCTCAACCGAGGGCAATTTGACCATGCTGTCGACCGAGGTTAAGGCAGTATTGGCGATGACGGCGATCGCCCTCGTTACCATGCCGATCGCCCGAGACCCAGTGGCCGCGTGGACAATTTTTAATGAACCCTATATCAAAGCGGTGGTCATATTTATTGTGATGGTCAATGTGGTCCGGACGCGAAAACGCCTGATGGGGCTGATGTCGTTGTCCCTGGGCATTGGCGTATATCTGAGTATTGCTACGGTACGGCTATGGTCGGAGGGCAAGTTTTCGATCGAGGGCTATCGTGTCGGCCTGACAGAGGTTAAGGGCATCTTCGGGAATCCGAACGAGATGGCGATGCATTTTGTAATGATGACGCCGCTCGTCATTACGCTCGGCCTTGCGTCTAAAAGTTGGGTGATGCGGTTGGTCTATTTCGGGATGGCGGTATTGTTTATTGTCGCAAACGTACTGACATATTCGCGAGGTGCTTTTCTCGGCCTCATCGCATGCTCCGCGGTCCTGATCTGGAAGCTCGGACGCAGACAGCGGCTAAACGTGTCGGTCATATCGATCGTCATTGGAGGCCTCGGTATATTGTTGGCCCCCGGAAACTACGGTCTGCGTCTGCTCTCGATATTCGTTCCGTCGCTCGATCCGGTCGGTTCGGCGGACCAGCGGCGCGAACAATTGATAACCTCGGTCATGGTAACGCTACGCAACCCATGGGGTATCGGCATCGGCAATTCATTTTTTTTCGGAATGCACAATCTCGAGACGCATAATGCCTATACCCAAGTATCTTCCGAACTGGGCTTGCTGGGATTGGCAGCTTATCTCATTTTGATGATAAGTCCGTTTCGAAAGCTCGGGGCGATCGAGCGGACCCTATTCGCCAAATCCGAGACCGGCTGGTTTTACTACATGGCGATCGGCTTGCAGGCCAGCATTGTTGGTTACATGGTATCAAGCTTTTTCGCCTCGGTGGCGTACAATTGGTTTATCTATTACCTGATCGCCTACGCGATCGCTTTTCGCAGGATTTACAGCGTCGAGAACGGCCCGAACACCGAGGCCGAAGAACCGAAACGGCATTTGCGGGCCGCATTGAGTACATGATAGGAACAACCGAACAAATAGTGTTTTGGACGTGCGTCGGCTTGCTGGCGTATGTCTATTTGGGCTACCCGGTTCTTGTGTACATCGTCAGCCGCCTTTTGCCTCGATCCGTCAAGTCGGGCGAAATTGAGCCGCGCGTGACTGTTCTGATAACCGCATTCAATGAAGAAGCCGCGATTCGCGGCAAGATCCTAAATACGCTTGAGATCGATTATCCGACAGAAAAGCTAGAGATACTCATTGCCTCCGACGGATCGACCGACCGTACGGACGAGATCGTCAAGGAATATTCCGGGCAGGGCGTAAAGCTTTTTCGCCAGGAAGGTCGCGTCGGCAAAACCATGACGCAAAACAACGCGGTCGAGCAAGCGTCGGGCGATATCATCCTTTTTTCGGACGCTACAACGCACTATCACGAAGATGTCTTTCGATTTATCCTGCCGGCATTTGCCGACGACACTGTCGGATGCGTAGCGGGACGCCTCGTCTACCTCAATGAAGATCAGTCAAACGTCGGCAAGGGCGCACGCAGATATTGGGGCTACGAGACGTTCCTGAAAATTGCGGAAAGCCGTGCATGCTCGCTCATCGGAGCGTCGGGTTGTCTTTACGCGGTACGTAAGTCTGCTTACGAACCAATGTATCCCGAGGCATGCTCCGATTTCCTAATCTGCATGAGCATTTACCGTAAAGGTTTGCGTAGTGTCTTTGCACCGGACGCCGTCTGCTACGAGCATACGAACCGTAAGGCGAATGACGAATTGCGGATGCGCGTCCGTGTTATTTCGCAAACATTTACCGACCTGTGGCGAAACCGCGATATGCTCAACCCGTTGAAGAGCGGCTTTTTTGCGGTCGAGGTATTCTCCCATAAAGTTTTGCGTTATGCCGTGCCATTTATTTTGTTCGTTCTCTTTGGCTCAAATGTTATGCTTGCCGGATCATCGATCTTTTACGACAGCATGCTGACCGTTCAGGTCTTGTTTTACTCGCTCGCTCTTGCCGGTTGGATATTGGAGCGGGCCGGGCGGCGTCTCAGCCTGCTCGCGCTACCGCTATATTTTGTCCTCGTTAATCTCGCCTCGCTACTCGCATTCTATAAATTTCTCCGCGGCGAAACCTATGCCCGATGGGAACCAATCCGGGAAACCCGCTAAAAAAGCGCCCCGTGCGCCAAAAATGACCGATCAGGAAACCATAAAACATATCAGGGTTGGCCGCAACGTCTTTGACACGCCGCCAAAGATCTCGGTCATCATCCCGGCGTATAACGCCGCGGAATTTATTGCTGAGGCCCTTGATTCGGTCATCGATCAAAAATATCGCGAGCACGAGATAATTGTCGTAAATGACGGCTCGCCCGATACGACTCAACTCGAACGCGCGATCCGCAACCAGCTCGAAGAGATCATTTATATCAAACAGCGTAACGCCGGAGCAGGCGTTGCCCGAAACACCGCCATCCAGCACGCGCGCGGCCAGATAGTTGCCTTTCTTGATGCCGATGACGCCTGGCTGCCGGATTTCCTTGCGTCCCAATACGTCTTTCTGGAACGCCACGGCTATGACATGGTCTATTGCGACGCCCAACTTTTTGGCATGCGTTCAGTGTACAGGCGAACGTTTATGGAGACCTCACCATCGATCGGCGAGGCGGATTTCGACGCGATCCTTGACCTTCGCTGCATACCGATAACTTCGGGAACCATCGCTCGCAAACAAGTGGTTGTAGACGCCGGCATGTTTGAGACCGACCGTGTCCGCAACGAAGATTTTCACCTGTGGTTGAAAATAGCGAAGAACGGTGCAAAGATCGGCTACCAGCAAAAGCAGCTTCTAAAGCACCGCGTCCGTCCCGATGGGCTATCGGGTGATTCGATATCGCGGGTCGAGCGGGTGATCGACGCCTTTCAACGGGTAAAGGCCACCATAGATCTGACCGAGGGCCAGCGTGAAATCGTCACGCGGCGCCTGGCCGAATTTGAGGCCGACTTGGCAGTCGAACAGGGGAAAGCATTCTTACTGAGCGGTGAATTTCGCGAAGCGGCTACGGCATTTCGCGTTGCAAACCGGTACCGCAAATCACCGAAATTGACGGCGATAACGGTCCTTGCGCGTATTGCTCCGCACCTCCTTCTCAGATATTACAAAAACCATCGCTCCAGCGACATCGCATTTCTTCCAAATATTGAAAAACAGGCGTGATTACGACTTTCTAGAGTTGGTTTTTTCTGTCCGCACAACCGAGTGTCAAACGAATAAATCGAGAGCACGATCACCGCACAAAACCATTGAAAGAGCAGATCAAAACAAAACAAACGCTCAGAGAGCAAAGCGCATGGCTGCTGGCCGCAAAGGTCATCGGCTTTGGGTTTAGCTTTGCCCTGCCGCTAATGGTCGTGCGCTTTCTGTCACAGGAAGAGGTCGGGCATTACCGCGAAGCCTTTCAGGTAATGCTGAATGCGGTAATTTTATTGCCGCTCGGATTTTCGATGAGTTCGTTTTATTTCCTCACCCGCGAATCCGACAAGCGACGCGGGGCGGCGATACTCAATATTTTGATCTTTAACTTTGTCGTCGGCGGTTTGGCATGCCTGTTTTTGTACCTATATCCGCAGTCGCTGGGCAATATTTTTAAGAGTGAGGAGTTGACAAATCTCGCGCCTAAGATCGGGATAGTCATCTGGATATGGATATTTTCGACATTTCTGGAGACGGTTGCGGTAGCGAATCAGGAAGCCCGGGTCGCGACGGTCTTTATCATCGCGGCGCAGTTTAGCAAGGCGGTACTTATGGGCAGCGCCGTTATGGTATTTGCGACGGTCGAGGCCTTTATTTACGCCGCGATGATCCAGGGTTTGATCCAGACGTTCATCCTGCTTGAATATTTGCGGTCCCGATTTCCCGGGTTCTGGCGCGAATTTGACCCTCGTTTTTTTCGTGAGCAGATGATCTATGCGATCCCCTTTGGCCTTGCGACGATTGTCTGGATCGGTCAGACGGATATCCATAATTACTTCGTCGGATACAAATTTTCGTCCGCAGATTTTGCTGTCTACGCCTACGGATGTTTCGAAGTGCCGTTGATCGCGATGCTTTCAGAATCGGTCACGTCGGTACTGATCCCGCGGATGAACACGCTCCAACAGGCGGGCGATCAGAACGAAATGATACGGCTTACGTCACGCGCGATGCAGAAACTTTCGTTTTTTTACTTTCCGATCTACGCGTTTTT
>JANYIL010000109.1 GCA_025362075.1 Chloracidobacterium sp. | reverse complement strand
GAAGCTCAAACTTAAATAACTGCGCTCCAATGTGTTACCGCATTGTTACACGCTATTTAACGCACTACGTGAGGCGGCGCGCGCTAAATGCTGTAAAAACTAGACTTAGCGGAAAGTTTTAAAACCACAACATTTTGTGTTGACAATAGCTTTTGACTACCATATAGTCTATATCCACGCGAAGTAAAGCCCTTGGGATTGTAAGCCCAAGCCCGCGTGAAACACATAAAATTTCGGTGTAGATAATGGCCTCGTTTGGTTAATTACGAGTCGGGCCTGGGGGGACTTTCTCTCTCAATCACACCAAAAACCGGCATCTTGGCAGCACTAAGACCCCGGAGTGAGCGACACAGACGATTGATATGGATACTTACTTAGGACACATCGGCACGGCAGCGACACGACAAACTGACAATTCAGCCCATACAGGGATGCAGGTTCGAAAGCGTAACGGAGCTCTCGAACGGGTCGATATTAATAAGATCGTCCGCGCGATCACGCGTTGCTGCGTCAATTTACCGAGCGTCGACAGCTTACGTATCGCGACCAAAACCATCAGCGGTCTGTACGACGGTGCGACGACCCAAGAGCTTGATAAGCTGTCGATCCAGACCGCGTCAAGCCTGATATTTGAGGAGCCGGAATATTCGCTGCTCGCCGCCCGGCTGTTAAATCAGTACGTCGAAAAAGAGATCCGCAATCAGGAGATCCATTCGTTCTCACAGTCCATAGCGTTTGGCGTTAAAGAAGGGTTAATCGGCGAGCGTGTTGCACAGTTTGTGATCGACAACAGCCGCAAGCTCAATGACGCAATCGAGCAGTCGCGTAACGACCGCTTCGAATTCTTCGGCCTGCGAACATTATATGATCGTTATCTTTTGAAAAACCCTGAGACACGCGACGTCATCGAGTCGCCGCAGTTTTTCTGGATGCGTGTCGCCTGCGGCCTTGCCGAAAATCCGTACGAGGCGATCGATCTATATCATCTGTTCTCGTCGCTCGAGTACATTCCGTCGACGCCGACGCTGTTCAATTCCGGCACGCGGCACGAACAGCTCTCAAGCTGTTTCCTACTCGACAGCCCACAGGACAGCCTCGACAGCATTTATAAAAAATACGCAGATGTTGCGATGCTCTCGAAATTCTCCGGTGGCATCGGCATCGCATATCATCGCGTGCGGTCTCAGGGCTCGCTCATTCGGGGCACGAACGGCCACTCGAACGGCATTGTGCCATGGCTTAAGACGCTCGATTCCAGCGTTTCGGCCGTAAATCAAGGTGGCAAACGCAAGGGCGCGTGCTGCGTCTATCTCGAAACCTGGCACGCCGACATCGACGATTTTCTCGAGCTCCGCGACAACACCGGCGACGAAGCCCGCCGAACACACAACCTAAATTTGGCGAACTGGATACCTGACCTATTCATGAAGCGTGTCCAGGCCGACGGCATGTGGTCGCTGTTTGACCCGAAGGTCGTGCCGCATCTTCCGGATCTCTACGGCGAGGAATTTGAGGTCGCCTACATCAAAGCCGAGGAACAAGGCCTCTTTATGAGGCAGATAAACGCTCGCGATCTGTATGCCAAGATGATGCGGACGATGGCCCAGACCGGTAACGGCTGGATGACATTCAAAGACGCTTGCAACCGCAAATCGAACCAGACCGCCCGGCCCGAAAACGTCGTGCACCTTTCGAATCTTTGCACTGAGATCATCGAGGTTACGAGCGACAACGAGACTGCCGTCTGTAATCTCGGCTCTATCAACGCGGCTCGGTATGTAAAGGACGGGCAATTTGACTACGACAAGCTTCGCCGTAACGTCAAGCTCGCTGTCCGCCAACTTGACAAGGTCATCGACCTCAATTATTACGCGATCCCGAGCACGTCGAGTTCGAACAACCGCTGGCGCAATATTGGCCTCGGCGTAATGGGCCTACAGGATGTTTTCTTCCAGATGCGTCTACCCTTTGACAGCGACGAGGCCCGCAAGATCTCGGCGAAAATCCAAGAAGAGATCTATTTTGGCGCTCTCGACGCTTCGTCCGATCTCGCGGTCGAACGCGGTGTACACCCTGCATTCCTCGAAACGCGTGCCGCTCACGGCGATCTGCAATTTGATTTTTGGGGCGTAACGCCCGACGACATGGACCGCTGGGACATCCTTCGTGAAAAGATCAAATCGACTGGCCTGCGAAACAGCTTGATGATCGCCATCGCTCCGACCGCAACCATCGCGTCGATCGCCGGCTGCTATGAATGTATCGAGCCGCAGGTTTCGAACCTCTTCAAACGCGAGACGCTCTCCGGAGATTTTGTCCAGATCAACAAATATCTGGTCAAGGAATTGAAGAAAGCCGGTCTCTGGACCGAAGAGATTCGCAACAAGATCAAGCTCGCCGAGGGATCGGTGCAGGACATCGAGGAATTCGACGACGAGCTGAAAGCGATCTATCGTACCGCGTGGGAGATACCGATGCGGTCCCTGATCGACATGGCGGCCGACCGAGGGGCATATATCGATCAGAGCCAGTCGCTCAACCTGTTTATGGAAAGCCCGAATATCGGCAAGCTTTCGTCAATGTACATGTATGCGTGGCAAAAGGGTTTGAAGACGACTTATTACCTGCGTTCGCGCCCGGCGACACGTATCGCCCAGGTCAGCGCGGAATATACAACCTCAGAGATAATCCCAGCCGAGCCGAAAAAGGTCTACACAGACGAGGAAGCATTGGTTTGCTCACTAGAAAACCCCGAAGCGTGCGAAGCGTGTCAGTAAATTTTATGGACGTTCCAAATGAGATCGGCGGTACTCGTGTGATCCTCTATTCAACGGATCCGAATGTAGCCATCTGTCAGTACGGCGAAGAAGAAAGCTTTTATCTTTTCGGTTTTGATGAAAATTGGGACTCGGTAACCGATACTTGGCACGCAACTGTTGAGGATGCAAAACGGCAGGCGGAAGGGGAACACAAAGGCTTAACGTCATCATGGCAGTCAGCTAAATAGTTTGATATTGGAGACTCTAATGCTACTCGACCCAGGATTTAACTTAACCCTTCGCCCGATGAAGTATCCGGACTTTTACGAAATGTACCGGAACTCTATTAAGAATACGTGGACTGTCGAAGAGGTCGATTTTTCGACGGATGTGATGGACCTCAAGAACAAGATGACGCCGTCCGAGCGTCACATGATCAATCGTTTGGTGGCGTTTTTTGCTACTGGCGACTCGATCGTGTCGAACAACCTCGTTCTCAACCTCTACAAGCACATCAATTCGCCCGAGGCCCGGATGTATCTCTCGCGGCAGCTTTATGAGGAGGCTGTCCACGTGCAGTTTTACCTGACGCTGCTCGATACATACATCCCCGATCATCATGAGCGGGAACAGGCGTTTGCCGCGATCGAAAATATTCCGTCGATCCGCAAAAAAGGCGAGTTTTGCTTCAAATGGATCGACTCGATCAATAATCTTGAGAGCTTGCAAAGCGCCAGCGACCGCAAGATGTTCTTGCTCAACCTGATCTGTTTTGCGGCGTGTATCGAAGGGCTGTTTTTTTTCGCCGCCTTTGCATACGTCTATTTTCTTCGTTCAAAGGGGTTGCTCCATGGCCTCGCTGCGGGCACGAATTGGGTTTTTCGCGATGAGTCCGCCCATATGAAATTCGCTCTTGAGGTTGTAAATACCATCCGCAAAGAGGATCCGCTGCTATTCGACGCCGAACTCGAACGAAGCGTGGTAACGATGCTCGACGAAGCCGTAACGTGCGAAATGCAGTTTGCCGAAGACATCCTGAGCGGCGGTATCTCCGGCTTGTCGGTCGGCGATATGCGGCAATATCTCGAATTTATCGCCGACCAACGCCTCATTATGCTCGGTATGCAAAAGGTTTACGGTGCGAAAAATCCTTTCTCATTCATGGACCTCCAGGATGTCCAGGAACTCGCCAATTTCTTCGAACGCCGCGTCTCGGCTTATCAAGTCGCCGTCGCTGGTGATGTGAGTTTTAGCGAAGCCTTTTGAATAACGTGAGCAAATACGATCGAGGAGGAACGACCCAGATGACGTGGGGCGAAACAGCGACTTTGTTTGGGCGGTGTCCGTTAAACTTTAGCTTGCGTGTCGGCGGTTTC
>JANYIL010000085.1 GCA_025362075.1 Chloracidobacterium sp. | reverse complement strand
GGCGGCGTAGCCAAGTGGTAAGGCAGAGGTCTGCAAAACCTTTATTCATCGGTTCAATTCCGATCGCCGCCTCCAATAACATCAATACACACAACATTTACGACTAAGCAAAAGTTAGTCGTTATCGTATGAGTTTTCCATTATCGTGTGTGTCCGCCACGCCGATTGCCTACGACAGCGGATTTATGATTACGAGTGACGGTTTGAATTCCCTAAAGACCGGTTCAAGTTTCGATAGCGCGATCGAAGCCCCTTCTCCTTTCTGAAGGGGGTCTTAATCGAGTGGAAGTTCAGTCAAACAGACTTTGAATAACTTTCCTAATTCCCTGCCGGGCGTCCTGATCCATATCGTTGCGCGAATCTGGATTTTGCGCGTCGAGATGCCTGGATCGAACCCAATGCCGTCTTGCCGTACCAGGATCTCAAGCGACCTGTTCTCCATAATTGAATGGCTGGATAAGATGCATGATAGATGTTCATATTATTAGGGCTTTTTATCCATGGGTCCCCTCTGGAAAAGAAAGAAAGTATCTGAGAGACTCCGGGAGCATCTTCGGTACACTTCACATGTACGGAATTCTCGGTTCGAGATCATCCGCTTCAGTTCGGCAAAAGTGCAACCATCCTGCCACCAATAATAAAAGAAATGAGGCTTCCGAAATTTATCGAAAGCCCCATTTTTCTTGGTCGGGACGACTAGATTTGAATCCAAATCACCTCTGCGGCTTTTTGAGCATTATCGCGAGATAGACGACTTCAACGGGCACTGCGGGACGATGAAATATTTTTCTCATAAGCGACTTCGACCCACGCATAGACGAGCTTGTGACGAGTGATCGGTCGGATTCTCTATCCAAAGAAGTTTATTTTCTTCGAATTCTTACTGCGTGAGCGTGTTAATCGCACGAGCGAGTTCGAGGCGCGTGATGGCACGATTCTGGTTAAATTGATTACCGTCAAGAGATATAAATCCCCTTTGCAGCGCTACTGCAACGTAGCCACGCCACTGGGCCGGTATTGCCAGGCTATCGGCAATTGTAGGCGAAAGTGTGGATGATGCCGCGAGATCGTCCAGATTGGCCGCCTTGACGTATGCGATTGCGGCGACGAGTTTGGATGCGGAATTGTTGGGATAAAACTTCTCATCCGCGTTTGCGTCATAAAAGAGTTTTCCGTTGGAGTTTGAATGAACGCTCTCGACGGCATTTCTTGTCGAATAATCTCTCACGTCTGTGAACAAAGGGTTAGCAGCGACATACTGAGATACCAATCCAGAACGAACAAATACTGCCGCAAGATCGGCTCGCGAGACTGGCGAATTCGGGCGAAACATTCTACCTTCCGGCAGAATTATATTCGTCAGAAGACTCTTTTGTGCCTCGGCAATCATTTCTGCTGACAATGAATTCAGATCAGGCAGAGTAGGATATTCAACACGGGTTACCTGCACTGTTCCATAGACATTCTGTGTGGTCCCAATGTTAAAGGAATGCTGGACAGCAGAGCGAAATACTTGATTTGTAGGATTTCGCAGTGAAATCTCCTCCCTGTGACCGGTCAAGCCCGGCAGATTAAGATTGTTTGATTCGGCGACGAGATTATTGTTGGCATTGTATAATTTCAACCCAAAATCATTGGTGCTTAAGCCCCACGAAATTCCAACAGTAGCCTGAACGACATTTGTCGGCATCGGTATGTTTAAGGAACCTGCCAAACCCGGAAAGATCATCTCGGTAAAGCTCTGCGAGGTGGAAGTCGCAAAGCGAACCGAATTTTTGGAAAGCGTCGAGCGAAAGCTGCCCATTCGGCGATTGGGGAACGCGGCCTCGAGCACGGCGGCGTGCGTATTCAGCATTCCCGCTCCGACCTCGTGATAAAAATATTTAGGCAGAGGAGTTGCCGTGCGGCTCAGGATATCCTTAATTTCGGCCGGACGCAGCGACGGATTTGCTTCCAGCATTAGAGCGACTGCACCGGCAACCTGCGGGGCCGTGAATGATGTTCCGCTGGCGGTCGTGTAAAATGGCAGCTCGCCCGGCGACAGCCTTTGAGTGTCGGCACCGGCAACTCCGCCAACACCGGTCGTTGTGGGTGTGCTTCTAAGACTGGCGACATTGATTCCCGGTGCGACCAGGGTCGGCTGCTGTCCATTTCCGCCAAATGTTCCGCGGGACGAAAACGGAGCCAGTGCTCCATTTTGATCGGTGGCACCCACGCCGATTACCCAGGGTGCGGTGGAATAAGGATTCAGCGTCCCATTTCCCGGTCCGGAATTCCCTGCCGAAAAAACAACATTGATGCCACGATCGGTTAGGGTTTTTGTCGCGATGTTGACCGGATCGTTGTAATCAAAAACTGTATTTGCCGAAAAGCTGCAGTTGACGACGCGGACGCCGTAATTTGCGCCTCGCTCGAGAAGATAATCAAACCCGGAAAGGACACTTGTCAGATTTACGTCACCGGCGCTCAGACCCAAAAGACGAGCTCCAGGTGCAACGCCGCCGTATCTGCCGCCGGAGATAGCTCCGCTCGCGGCAATTACGCCCGATACAAAAGTTCCGTGACCCGCGACCGGATCGGTGTTCGCCACATTTTCGACCGGCACGGGGTATTGAAAGCCCAGTGGGATGCTCTGTGTATCCGCGAGCCTTACATTTTGCACGACTTTGCCGGACAAATCGCTGTGCGTACTGTTAATTCCCGTATCCAGGACGGCGACGGTCACATTGCGTCCCGAGACTGGAAAACCACTATTTCGTGTGGTCAGGTCACGATCAACGCCGACACGCTGGATACCGGTTGTCTTAAAATAGGGATCCGAATCAAAATTCAAGGTTCTATTCCCGTAAATCGATCGAACCGAAGCAAGATGCGAAATCGCAATTATCTGAGCCCGCGTCCCAGTCACGTAGACCATCGGCAATACGCGAAAACGCGTTCCGCCTTGGATGCCGATCTGCTGCAACTGAGCGATATTGGCATCGGTTACCTGATTATGAAATGCGACGACGGCATTGATGCTGCTGTCATCGGTGGCATTATTGATAGCGATTGCAAGCTCGGGATCGACGCTAAATAAACCGTTTTGATCGTCCGGACCGGTTTGCAAAACACCATCGATGTTATGCATCGCGATCCCGTGCGCTCCATTTAGCGTGGTGGCGTCGGCACCAGTTAGTGTGATGCCATCAGCTCCTGTCAGGGTTATGCCGTTTGGATTAACTCGATCAAAGACGACTCCGGTGGTGTTAAAACCCGTAATCGAATCGGCACCGGTCAATGTGATGCCGTCGGCTCCGGTTAAGGTAATGCCATCAACCCTTGTCGATCTTATTTGATCGGCGCCGGTTAAAGTGATGCCATTTGGATCGACACGGGTCAATCCATCGGCCCCGGTTAAAGTGATCCCGTCTGCTCCGGTGAGCGTAATGCCGTCAGCGCCTGTCAAGGTAATGCCGTTTGGCCTGCGAACTACTATCGAATCCGCCCTGTACTGCGTCCCGTCTGCACCGGTCAATGTAATGCCGTCCGCACCTGTCAGCGTGATGCCATCGGCACCGGTTAACGTGATGCCATCGGCACCGGTCAGAGTTATGCCGTTTGGCCCTGTATAGCTTGCTCCGTCTGCCCCAGTCAAAGTGATACCGTCAGCACCTGTCAGCGTTATACCATCGGCCCCGGTCAGTGTGATTCCATTCGATCTATACGCCAAAATGCCATCCGCACCGGTAAGAGTAATCCCAGATGTCCCAATATAGTGAATCCCGTCGGCGCCCGTGAGCGTTATTCCGTTTGAACGCACGATATCCAGTCCAGCAAATGCTGAACTGGCCATCAAACTTAGGTAAATGATCAGACAGAGAGTTTTTTTCATTGTTTTCAGCATTCGGAAAAACAAACCAAGAGTTACGGTGACGGTATTCGTGTCTTCAATCTCGCATTAAGCAAAGAATCGATATACCGGCACCCGGTTTAATAGGGGGGCGTGTCCCGAATATACAGCACTCCCCCCTTTTTTGCAAATATAATACTACTGAGATCGGACAGAGCTGTTTAATTGCAACCGTATCGTCGTTCCCTTTTCCAATTTAATGTTTTTGTCCGCAGCTGAAAGAGTCGTGCCCGATTGTACGGAACCGCTTACTGCATTTGATATTTGTATTCCGTTAATTGTTTGGACTAATGAGCCGGTCGCCGCGCCTGCCGTTTGCCCGACGGAATTTGTGATGCCGCCTGCAGTTTGAGTGGTTGCATTTAGAACGCCTCCGGCCGTTGAAGACACGCCGCCAAGTAAGCCGCCACCGCTCGAGCTGCCGCTGGATGCTCTTCCGCTCGTATTTGACGATCCAAATACATCCGCATCGGCTGGGTCACCACCGCTTCCATGGGCCGCAACATTAGTGATCGAAACTATCGACGCGCTAATTGGGGCAGCAAGGTCCTTGCCTTCGATACGGTCAAATAAAATTCCGAGCCGTGATTCGCCGTTCGATTTGGATTTTTGCTGGACTTCGGTAATTCTACCGATCAGATTGCATCCTTTTGGAACAACGGCTTGACCATCCTGCTTGATCGTCTTAGTCGTTTTTAAGAGAACTGTATCGCCAACTTTTGATCGTTTTACATCAACCGCGCTCTGCAATTGCCCGTCAATTCTTGTCCCCGAATTAAGAACAACGCTTTTCGACGATGGGTTGTCCATCGCATCCGGTTGTTTTTTTTGCTTCTGACCAAAACTAAACGTGCCGCATATTAATATGAGGCCGACATAAATAAATATTTTTTTCATCATTTTTACTCCTTAGTTGCCATGGTCTAATTCATTTTGGGAAGAGTAAATCGTGTGTTTCAATCTGTGGCAATCTTATTTAATAAAGGTTGAGGAAAACTTGAGGTTTGATGAAATTTTAGCTTGTCGAGGGGAATTCGACCAATAATTCAAGTTTTTCTCAAGTTTATTGGTGTAAGTTTGCTTTCGTTATGATGATGACATATTCCCTGTATGACAATATCGATGCGGATGGAGCTTTTGATCATATTGATCATGCTTTTAGCCGGTCGGAGGATACTGGTAAACCAGCAAACGAGGAATTTCACCTCTTGCGCGAAAAATTAAGAATTCCGACAGCCGACAGCTTGATTGAGCGGCCGCGGATAAACGAGCTTTTAAGAAAGTCAGTCGATCAGTTTCCCGCCACATTAATATCCGGGCGCTCCGGCACAGGCAAAACGGCTATTGCTGCCGGATTTGCAGCGAATATAGAAAACGTCTCGTGGTATTCAGTTGAGCCGACAGATATCGAATGGTCGGCGTTTTCGAGTTATTTTGATGCAAGTTTGTCTAAATCTGTTGCAGCCTCGGGCAACATATGGGTCGGAGCTCAGAATGAAAAATGCGTTTTAGAGGTCGGGATTGCGCAGTTTATGGAAGACCACTTTTCCAGCGTCAGGGCCGAAGCTGGAACCGGAAAATCATTGATCGTACTGGATGATATCCACCACATCTTCGATGCAGTATGGTTCGACGATTTTTTTACTCAACTGCTTTACTCTCTCCCGAACGATATACATGTATTATTTCTTTGTCGGAGCAAACCGGTAATGCCGCTGTCGCGCCTACGTTCGAAACAAATGCTGGATGTTATCGATGAAAAAGTCATTGCCTTTGATGCAAATGAGACAAATTTACTTTTCGACACGATGGGCCGTTCAGCGGCCGATGCGAAACGGGCACATCATCTTTGTTTTGGGCGAATATCAAAATTAATGGAATTCGTCGCAACTCATTAGCAATTCCTCCCTTCGCAAAAAGAATGTCCTTGCCAAATTGATGATGCTCATCTCCTTCGTTCTGAGAGCGGAACTATGCCATAATTATTTACGCTTTCTTTTTTTGTGGCGAGATGCAGCAATCTAAATTCTTTTTGCGGACAAAACTGCTTCCGCCGCGGGCCGTTTATGAGCTAATCCGACGAACGCGACTGACCGACCGGCTACAGGCCAACCTTGGCACGCCCATGACTCTCGTGGCAGCTGACGCGGGTTACGGAAAAACGACTTTAATAGCCGATTTCCTGCGTGATAATCCTAGGCCTTCCGTTTGGTATCAACTCGACCATACCGATGCCGATCCAATAGTTTTTCTAAATTATGTCGCTCAGGGAATAAAGGCCATTAAGCCCGATTTTGGTGATGCCTTTTTTGCTTATCTTTCCGAAGCAAACGAAGAAATCCTGCATTTTCCAGAGCGACTGGCCGATCTGCTGCTCAACGAGATACAGAGATTTATAGAACAGCCGTTTGTTCTGGTCCTCGATGATTATCACCATATCGGAACTGATACTGTCGTCCATAAGATCGTCGATCGAATATTACAATATTCATCAGAGCATCTTCATCTGATAATCACGACACGCGATCTGCCGCCATTAGCCGTCATGCGCAGGCGTACTCAATCGGCGGCGATGGTGATCACTCGCGAAGATCTGCTGTTTACAGATGATGAAGTAAGAGAGCTTTTTCGAAATACGCTGAATCTCGATCTAAAGGATGGTGAAATAGCCGAATATAGAAAGCGGACCCACGGTTGGATCACGGCCCTACAGCTTGTGCGGCAGGTCGCCGAAAAAGAGAGCATTGATGAGACATTTAATATAACCGAGATACTTCAGCGGTCGGAAAGGGAAATATTCGATTACTTTGCCGAGGAGGTTTTTTCCCGCGAGGTTCCCGAAATCCAAAATCTGCTTCTTTACCTTTCGCTGCTCGAAACTCTGCCGCTCGATCACTGCCGTATAATATTTCCCGACTTTCGGTGCTCGGCCGCTTTGCCGGAACTTGTTCAGAAGAATGTATTTCTCACTGTTGCCGGCGACCGGAGCACATCCGAGGAATATCGTTTTCATCCTCTGTTTCGCAATTTTCTATTGCGTCGGCTGCGCTCCGAGATTGGCCAAACCGAGGTTGCGGCAGAGCGAAATCGGATAGCCGAGGCCTTTTTTAAAAACGAGCATTGGGAACTGGGCCTTCCCTTTCTGCTCGATGCCGAGAATTTTGAGCGGGCCGCCGAGGTGATCGCAGATCGTGGAAACGAATGGATTGCAATCGGGGCGATTACGTCGCTGGGCCGTTTTTCGGAAAACGTGCCGGTCAAATATCTCGAACAGTTTCCGCGATCGCTCCTTCACATTGCCGAAATTACACGTTTGCAAGGCGAGACGGACAGGTCCTGGAACCTTTTGCAACGAGCGGTAAAGCTTTTTCATGAAAATAAGGATCCGGTTGGCGAGGCGGAAGCACTGCATTCGCTGGCAAGCCTGGCGCGTCGCAGGGCTAAGCCTGACGAGGCCATCCAGATGCTGGAAAAGGCCGAGATACTGGTGCCCAAAGATTCAGAAACCTATATTAAATGTTTGAATACACGCGGATTATGCCTGATCGCCAAAGGAAACTGGAATGAGGCTGAGCAGCAATTTCGCATCGCTCTCGATCTGGCTGAGGAACAGTCGAACGGACATCTTGTGCGTCTGATCGCTCATAATCTGGCCTTGGCACCTGGATTTCGGGGTGATTTTGGCGAAGCCCTGCGATGGTTTGGCCGGATGTTTCGCGATAACAAACCAGGCGAGCATTTACCACAAGAGGCGATTGGCCATCTGAATATAGCTCGTCTGCATTTATATCGCGGCGAATTTGAAAAGACCGAATTACACCTCGAACGGGCATTGGAGCTCGGCCAACTGTTCAATCTCCACTCTCTGCTGCCGGAAATATTTGAGGCATACGCAAATTTTTATCGCGAAAAGCAGGATTTTCCTCATGCGTCCGAATTTTATGACCGCGCCCTTGCCGCCTATGAAAGCGCGGGCGTGGAGATCGCAACGCGTGAACTGGATGAGGAAAGAGCGAGATTTTGGCTGTTGCGGGGCAACACTGTAAAGGCGCGAGTTCTCCTTGAAAATCTGATTGAATCGAGAAGCAAACTCAGACCTGAACAGACGTCGAATACAGCCCGACTATGTTTGTGCCGGGTTGATCTGGCCGACGGAAAAATTAAAGGCCTGCCCGAACGGATCGAGGATGTGCTCATTTTTTTTCAAAACCAAAACCACAATTACGATGAAGCACTCGCCTTGATGCTTCTTGCGGAAACGTACTACGCATTGGATAAAAAGAAAGAAATGGTTGCACCGGTTCAAAAGGTGCTGGATCTGTCCGCAAGGTTTGATTATGAATATTGGTTAAAAAACTCGATCCGAAAAAATCCGGGTATTTTTGAATATGAGGATATCCTCGAACGGCTTCCGAACGATCTGCGCGAGGACATCAATGTCGCAAATAAATCCGAGACACCGGTTGTTGTAGATATTTCAACCCTAGCCCCGGTAACTGACCTGACCGTCAAAGTTTTGGGCCATGTGGAAATATGGCGCGACCCGTCCAGGCCTTTTGCATCGGATGCGTGGACCACACGGCGGGCCCGCGATATTTTTTGCTATATCGCGACGCGAAAAAATCGCCGTATCGCCAAGGATTTGCTGGTCGAGGCTTTTTGGGGTGACGAAGATATTGAAACGGTCGAAAAAAATTTCCATCCCACGATCTCGCATATAAGAAAGGCTCTAAACAGTCGCCAGCCTCTCAAGCAGAATTTCATCCTTTTCCGCGACGGCGCCTACCAATTGAACGCGGAATATTCGTACGTGATCGATACTGAAGAATTTGTGAATTTAATCGCCGCAGCAGAAACAGCCAAGCGTGAAAATGACTCCGCAGCTTTGCGCGAAAGTCTGGAATCCGCCTATGCCATTTACCGGGGTGAGTTTTTGGAGGGATCATATGATGACTGGGCTGAGGAGCAAAGACATTTTTATAGCGAGCAATTTTCGCGAGTGCTCAACGGCCTCGCCAAGTTATCCGTCGCGGAAAAGCGTTGGGCCGACGCTCTCAAGTTCGCCTCTCAAATTTTGAGCACAGACCCGTATCGCGAAGACCTACACCGACTGACAATGAAAGTTCTCGCCGCACAAAGTAAACCCGCCGCAGTCAAAAAGCACTATGACGACATGCGTGATTTGCTAAAAAAGGAGCTCGGGATCGAACCAGCGCCAGAAACACGACGCCTATTCAAGGACCTTATGAAATAGGCTGTTTTTCTACACCTCGATCATTCCTCAAGTTCGCCTCAAGTCTCAATTCCGGCTCTCAAGTTTTTCTCAAACAACTTCGCTTATTCTCGCTTCAGTTTTTGAAGATCAAAAAATTGAAGGGAGATAAATCGGTGAAAAATAACAAAACATTTAGCAAGATTTTTAATTTTGCATTTTCGCTTGTCTTTGCGTGCCTGTTTTGCGCAGGCATCAGCGCGGCAACATTGAGCCCTGTGCTGCAACGGCAGATGAATGGACTTGCAAACGACGCCTCGGTCGGCGTTGTAATAATTAGTTTCAACACGTCGGATGGATTGAGCGCCGCGAATTTGAATGCTTTACGCTCGGTAGGCATAACGTCCGGCGTAACTTACCAAAGGCTCGGAATGGTCGGTGCCGTACTGACAGCCGGTCAGGTTCGCACACTGGCAGCAAACAGCTCAGTCAAATCTATTTGGTCGAACGACCGTCTCCAGTATTTTATGAACGCCGCACGCATGGTGACCGGCGTTGACAAAATACGCAGCGATCCGGCGTTTACCTTGCGCAACGGCGGCATGCCCGTTTCCGGCAACGGGGATTTCTCGGTTTTGGTGATCGATACAGGTATCGACACCACACACGGCGATCTGCCGATGGGGACAAAGGTCATCCAGAACACTCAGCGTGTTGTCTCAACCGAAGCGGGAAATACAGGCATCACAGTTGGCGGAGTTTCGCTCAACGGCTTTACGCCGTCGCTCTCGATCGAGAATGTTCCTAATAATGACAACGTCGGTCACGGCACACATGTTGCGGGTATCGTCGGCGGCCTCGGCTCGCGATCAGGGGGCACATACGCCGGCGTTGCTCCGGGCGTAAAGATCGTCGGATCGGGCGGCGGTGCCGTGCTGCTGGTTCTCGACGCACTAGCAGGTTGGGAATATGGTCTTTCTCATCAGGATATTTATAGAATTCGCGTCATCACCAATTCTTACGGGCCACTTGGCGGCGGAAAATACAATCCGGACGCCCCATTAATGGTCGCGGCCAAGAATGCTTACGATCACAACATCACGGTCTTTTTCGCTGGTGGCAACGACGGAGCCGCTAAGGACACGCTTAGCCCGTATGCACAGGCCCCGTGGGTAATCGGCGTCGCCGCCGGAACCAAAGATGGAATGCTCGCCGATTTTTCGTCACGGGGACTCCCCCGCGAAGAGCGTCTCAATGACGGCGACCCGTTAAATGATACTGAGGCTCCGACGATCACCGCGCCCGGCAACGGACGGTTTTTCGCAACGAGTCTGGCCCGCTACGGATTTACGTCGGATATAGTTTCGGTTCGCTCATCGACCAATCTGACGGCAAACGGCCTCAACGCCGACGCCGAATTGCCGGTCGGTATGATCCCTTTTTACACGCAGATATCGGGAACGTCGATGGCGACGCCATTTTCCGCCGGTGTCGCGGCGTTGATGCTCGACGCCGACCCAACCCTGACGCCCGATGAGATCAAGCAGATCATGATCGATACAGCGACTAAAATGCCGGGCTACAAGGATTTTGAGGTAGGCGCAGGTTATATAAATGCTTATGCGGCGGTAGATAAGGTCTATAACCGAGGAAAAGCATTCGCTAATTTTTCGGATCCGGTATTCAATGCCCAATTTGGTGAGGAGCGTCCGACAGGACAGACTTTTCACATCGATTTCAGCCCTGAGGCTTCGGGTGCGGCATCCACAAACGCCACCAATTTTACGGTGCAGTCAAATATGAACGTCCTCGACGTTTTTGCAAGGGTGGACAATTTGGTCCAAGCGGGCACGGGTAATCTGGTTGGAATCCGGATCACGTCTCCGAGCGGGGTGAATTATTCGACCGCGATCGATTATCCGGTAATCGGCAGCGACGCCCGTGAAATAACCATCCAAAATCCCGAGGCAGGGACATGGACGCTCGAGGTTCGCGGAGCACGCGGTTTGACGGCCGTTCAGCAGGCAGCTTCGCCTGTGCAGATCGCATCGCCGGGTCCGGTTGACGGCACCGTCAATCAGGTTAAATATGTCCTGCCGACCATTCCAGACATTCAGGGCCATCCAAAGCAAACTGCAATTGAATTTGCCCTGAAGAACCGATTCCTCGATGTATATGCCAACGGAATGTTCTGTCCCGATTCTACCGTTACCCGCGAAGACCTGGCTCGATCGCTGGTTTTTAACACGCCGTTAAGACAGTCGATTGCCGCTTCTGCAAAGTTTGGCGACGCCACAGGCGATCTAACACGGATTGCCGAAGCCGTAACAGCAAAAGGATCGACCCTGCGTGATTACAACTTTGTACCCTTTGGGATGATGAGCTTCTCAGGAAACCTCTTTAATCCGTCGGGCACGGTCAATCGGCTCGACCTCGCCGTTGCACTGGTAAGGGCACTCGGTCATGACGCCGAGGCGGTGGCATTGGCCGGCTCGACGGTCACATCGGGCGGCACTCCGCTTTCGGATAACGCACAGATACCGGCAAGCCTTCGCGGCTACGTCCAGATCGCGATAAATAACGGGATGTTCGAGGCCTTTCCGGCGGAAATACGGCAAATAGGCCCTGGACAATATCAGGCGATCCCGGGACCGCGTTTCGAGCCGGCGACGAATGTGAAGCGGGCCGATCTTGCGGTCAGGCTAAATACATATCGCGGGTTGTTCTCGACCGGCGGGTAAGTATTCGTTCCAGCAGGGGGCTGTGAACGAAGAAACAATGCGGAATCCCATGGACGACAGTTCGTCGGATTCCGTGTTTGTTTCAAGTATTTCTCAAGCCTTAAACCGGATCGGTCAAGTGTTTCTCAAGAACCATTATTTATATTCAAACCATAGTTTTAATCAATTTCAAAAAAGGACTTTCGGAGGAAAAATGAAAAGCATTAATAGAAGGACAAAGAAGAATTCGGCAAAACACATTGCATTATTCATAGCGGTTTTGTCTATAACCGTCGGAGCCGTATTATGGCTGTCATCTGAGGGATCAAACGTCTCGGCAAGCACAACGCCGGACATACAGGAAATTTATCAAAAACCGGCTCCGGATTTCGATCTTAATGCGGCACGAGCTTTGACGAACGTCCGCACGGCTACGGGCGATCAGCTTTCGGCAATCAACGTATTAAAGACAGCATCCAACGCACCGAATATGCGAATCAGGTGGAACGATTTTGGCGGCTCGCCCGACGTGATCGCTGACTTTGCGAGCCAGCCTTTTACTGGAACACCCGAGGAAGCGGGACGAGCATTTCTTTCGCAAAATGCAGCGGCATTCGGCATCTCCGACATTAACAATCTGCGAGTATTCAGCCAGCGATCGGCACTTGGTGGAAACCTGATTCGCTTTCAACAGACCTTTAACGGCATTCCGGTCACCGACGGCGGCGTGGGCTTGGTGATGAACGGCAATAAACAGGTGATTATGGCGTCAGGACCTTTTTTCCGAAATGTTTCGGTCAACACGCTGCCATCAATAACAGCCGAACAAGCCACGTCAATGGCTGATGCCGATCTAAATCAATTTAAAGCTAATCTTCCGGCTCATATTTCCAACCTGCTCCAACCAGGTCTCAATTTATTGAGCCAGCAAGCGGCAGCGATCAGCAACTTGCCGCCGACGCTCGGTATCTATCCGACGGCCGACGGTTACCGCCTCGTCTGGAAAATTGGTAAATTCTCGACCGATCCATTTGGTTTGTATATGGTAAGCGTTGACGCACACACCGGCGAAATTGTCGCTAGAAAGGATTTTGTAAATTTCCAGACGGCTCCTGGACAGGAAACCGCCGATGTTTATCCGAAATATCCGCAGATTGACGACAACCTCAAAAACAACAGTATTATAAGCACTTGTAACGGTGCGCCGTGCGGACAGGAACGCGTTCTCCTGCGTTCATTCGATCCGTCAAATCGCGTGACCGGTTTAGAGGGAACACTTGTCGGTACGCACGCACTCGTCAACAATGCGTTAGCCACAAAACAGCCTTTCGCACAGGCCGCGTTTGGCACATGGCATTTCCGTCAGGACAATCCGACTGGATTTGAGGCTCGAACAAACGAACAGGATCAATTTGCCGAACCGGCCGAGCATCAGGATGAGATCAACTCGTTCTTTTTTGTAAATTATCTGATCGAATATGTCGATTATCTCCATATCGGCGGCGATCCGGCAACATTTGGCTCGCAGGGCAGTTTTCCGGATGATTATCCGAATAAGACTGTTCCGCTGCCCGCAACTGTCCACATCCCAAACATATATATCGCACTGAACGCCGCGAGCGGTCAGCTGCCAAATCCGTCCGATCCCGATCTTGCAAAGAAAGTTCTCGGGCTCGACAACGCATTTGCTCTAAATCTTACGTCGATCATCGAAAGCGTGACGGCGTCCAAATCACCGGTCGTAATTAATCCGACTTCGTATGGTCATGGTTTCTATTTTAACGATCTCGCTCTCGAAGGCACCGTGCCATATCACGAGGGAATGCACTCGATCACGAGCCCCATTGCCGGTCTCGAAGGCTCACCCGAAGGCGGCGCGATGAACGAAGGCCAGGCCGACATGTGGGCTTTTACCATCACCGATAACGCGAGTCTCGGCGACTATGTCGTAAACGCAAAGGGCTATCGCAACCTCGCCCGCAGTCGCGGGCGCAATCCCGATTCGATCGCATACATTCGCAGTGCCCGTTCGACCCTTAAATATTCGGATATCGGCACGCTCAACAGCTCAGGCAGCTACATATTCGAAGTCCACCGCGATGGCGAGATCTTTATGTCAACGATGTGGGACATCCGCGAGATGCTCAACCGTCAATATCCGGGCAACACGACCTACAAACGCCCGCAGCCAAAGGACGGTTTGGCTCAAAAAGCGATTACAAAAGGTACTAACATCTTCGAACGGGATTTCCTCGGTGCGATGTACATCCTTGGCACCACAGCACCCGACACGTATGTAAAAGTACGAGACGCGATGATCGTCGCCGATCAAATGCTGTATCCAACCGATTCGACCGACCCGTCATCACCCGGCAAAAATCGTGCGTTGATCGAGCAGATCTATGCGGCACACGAATTGGGAGTGAACGCCCGCGAAGTAAACGGCGGCACCGCAACCATCTCAACCCAGGTTTCGCCATTTACCGGTAGCCAGGCGGCTCCGTCGGTTCCGTCAAACGTACAGGTCGCTCCTGCATCGCCGCGAACCTTGAACGTGAGTTGGAATGGAGTATCGGGTGCCACGGCTTACGAGGTGCTCAAACGAAAGATCGGCTTTGAGAATGCACGCGAGCCAAACGGCAAGCGTGTCTATGCCGATGGAGACGCCTCGACCAGCGGATTTCGTCACGTGGCTTATGTCTCCGCAAACCAACTGTTTTATGAAAACAAAGGCCCCGTGAGCGAGGTTTTCGCACCCGCCGGCCTGAATAACTTGTTTGACAGCGACTATGTCGTCCGGGCCATCGGGGTGAACTCGACCGGGCAGCTCGGTTGGTCGGATCTGTCCGGCTCATCGCACCCTCTACAAACGCGACAGGACCTTTCAGCTCAGGTTGATGCGGCCCTCTCAAACATCAGTTTTACAAACGGCGTAATGGCCTTTGACAATAAACTGACCAATACACGCGGAGCTTTTTCGACCGACAAGACTATCTATACACCGCTCGAATTTCAAGTTCTCAACATTTCCAATCCGTCGGTGACGGTCAAAAATGCTGATACGGGCGGAAATACATTCCTGTATAACGAATCACTGCTACTCGGCCAAACATCCGGTGCAAAACGGCTCGAATTTAACGATCCGCTTGCACAGTTGTTTAGCTTTGACGCTAAGATCTACGGCAGGGCATTTGCAGGATCAACCGTCGGAACGGGGTCGCAATCGGGTGACGGCACAAGTCTTCCGCCGCCACCGGTCGTCTATTCGATATTCCGCGAAAACAAGACCGGTACCTTGGTTGGCGGCGAACCGACTGCGACGGGCGGAACAAGCCTGACATGGGGCGATCCGCGATTTAAGGGCATTACGTGGGAAGATGTCGAAGTAACCACAAAATCCGACGCCTTGTCACTCGAAGCGACATTAAGCGCAACGACCGCCGTTGACTGCGATTTCGAGCTCCGAACGGTGGACGGTCAAATACTGGCATCGTCCGCCGGAGCAACCGCAAACGAATTTGTCGCGTCTTCGGTTCAGCCAAATACGAGGTATATTCTTCGTGTTAAAGGTTTTGCCAGCGGCCCGACGACATTCAACATTATCAGCGATCAGCTGTTGCCACAGGGTTCGCCCAATGCAAATGCGGGAACCAGAACCGTTGGCGGTTCAAGCTCAAATGCGACGACCACTCCGATATCCGGATTGTTCAGATTTACCGTCAATCCGATAACCAGAGTAGTAACCGCTCGCCTGCTTTAGACTTATTACTACGAATAAGTAGGAACTTTGGGCCGGAGCGATCCGGCCCTTTTTCATTCTCAAGTTCATCTCAAGTCTTGCTCAAGTATCTTCAAGTAATCTCATGCTAGATAAATCGGGCACGGCCCTCGGATTCGGGAGAAAAAGGATGAAAAGATTCAAATGGGTATTAGCGGCGGCGGTATTTACAATAGCTATTCATTTTACTGCTTTTGCGGCGGTGTCAGTTGACGGGCTTTTGGGCAGCCAGATAAACTCCTCGCCCCTGGGTCTAACACCGGTTGTAATCACATTCGTTCACCAGCCGACGAGTGCGGATTTTACGATGTTGAGATTGCTGGGAATCACGGGCGGCACCTATCTCTCCCATTTGCCAATAGTACTGACAAAGATCAACGCCGCGCAATTCAATGCACTTAGGTCAAAGCCGGGTATTCGTTCGTTATACGCAAACCGGTTGTTCAGGCTGCTCGATCGTGAGGGACGCACGATTACAGGCGTTGGAAAACTCGTGCGCGATACCGAGGTTACGTCCAGAAACAATGGCCTTCCCGTTTCAGGGAAAAACATCGGTGTTGCCTATGTTGATACGGGAATAGACGCAACGCATCCTGATCTCCAGCTCGGTCAAAACGTAATACAAAACGTCTATTTCGCCACCGCCGATGTGCCGGTAGACCTTCCATCGGGGTTTTTGCCGATCGTCTCTGTAGAAAATGTACCGATATCCGATATCGAAGGTGGTCATGGAACATTCGGGGCCGGTGTCGTGGCGGGAACGGGCGCGGCGTCGGGTGGACTTTATCAGGGCATGGCCACGGGTGCTAAGCTGATCGGTATCCGAGCCGGTAACGACGTCGGCCTCACGACCTTCGCGATCGTCCAGGCAATGGACTATACGCTTGTCAATCAGTTTCGCTACAACATCCGAGTTTGCAATAATTCGTACGGAACGACGCTGGCCGATCTGCCTTACGACCCGAACGATCCGGTCAACGTTGCTACCCGCAACATGCATGACCGCAATATCACCGTTGTCTTTGCCGCCGGAAACGACGGCGATGCGCCAAATATGATCAATCCGTTTTCGGTTGCACCGTGGGTGATCTCAGTGGCGGCGGGCGAAAAGCAGGGACTTGGCACGCCGGCCGGTTTCTCGTCACGCGGAAACGATAACGGAACCGGCAGCGACACGGCGGGGCAGCCAGCCGATCCCTCCGTGGCTCCGAATCTGCGGCCCGACATCACAGGCTCGGGCGTAGATATTAAAAGCACCCGCTCAAAGGCCCCCGGCATAACCAATGTTGCGGGTACTATACCGGCCTTTGTCGGGGCCAACGATCTTTCGACGATTCCGCCGGCCTTTCTGCCTTACTATACGACCTCGCAGGGCACGAGCTTTTCGACGCCCCAGGTCTCGGGGATCGTGGCATTGATTATGGAGGCGAATCCGCTTTTGACGCCTGACGAGGTAGTCACAATTTTGAGACAGACCGCGACGCCGATGCCATACGAGCAGCGGGTCGTCGGTGCGGGCTATGTCGATGCTCATAATGCCGTCAGAACGGCTATGTCGCTGGCCCTGACTTCCCATCCGGCTAATCTTTTTCCAGTAAACGACCCGAACGCGCCGCAGATCGCGGACGCCGCTGACGACGAGCTCGGGACAACGGCGCAGGACATCCGCGAAGGTTATTTTACATACGACCAGGCGGCAAATCAGCTCGTTTACCGCCTTGTGCTTTCGGACGCGTCGGTTACGACGCCGAATATGCGCTGGACGATGCAGTCCGCCTTTGGCCCGGTTCAGGTTTTTGTTACGGCCTCGGTTGATGAAACAGCGACTTCGTTCAAATATGGCAAAATAACGACACTCGCAACCGGCACCGAGAATCAGCAAACGATCGGTCCCGCTGATTTCGGACAGATCAGCGGCAACGTGATCACAATCAAGGTATCGATCGATAAGATAAATGCCGCCGTCGGTGGCGAAGTGAGGGGCACGACCTCGACAAATACGTCAGCCAGAGCACAGCTCCTGATCGGTTCGTCGCTCAGCGGCGGCCTACTGCTGAATGCGGATTCTGCGACAGGGTCGAGTTTTGACATAAGCAGACAATCTGATCCAACACCTACACCTACTTCAACGCCGACGCCGACGCCTACACCTACTTCAACGCCGACGCCATCGCCGACTGCGACACCGACTCCAACTCCAACACCGACACCGACCCCAACGCCTGCTCCCACACCTGCTCCGACGTCGGGCGGCCGATTTGACGAGCGATATTCGGGTACGATAAATCCAGGCCAGAGCTCTGTTACGATCACATTTGAATTGCGGCGATCGCTTTTGGATGCGCAGATCAATCAGAATCACGGCGATCAGCAGATCGTATTCGAACTGCTTGACGCAAGCGGTAATCTTATCGCCGTTGCCGATCAGCAAAAAATACGGCTCGACGGGTTGACACCCGGAACTTATAAATACCGAATTCGCGGAAGTGTAACAAAAGCGGTTGATTTCACGATCAAGAGCGGCCAGGGCAGCTAGCAGTCAGGGTCCAGGCCGGGAACGCGGGCGAGGTAGGCATTCCAGCTCGTGGAATACCAGACAACGTCACGCCGTTGCAGGCGAGGGTGCCTGCGTTCCCGGCTTAACGGTCGCTCCGCTGTTCGGTCGTTGTTTTTACCTACTGCTTAATAAAAAGCTCTTCGGCATTCCACAGTGAATACGGAAGAATGCTGCTCGGAGAATAATTGCCAATTCTCGAATTGGCGGCCGCGACTACGTGGCGCGCGACAATCGGTATCACGGGCATCTCATCACGCATTATCTTTTGGATCTCAAAGAATTTTGCCAGCCGCTTTTGCTGGTCCATTTCCGTCGCCTGTTCGACAAACAGCTTGTC
>JANYIL010000067.1 GCA_025362075.1 Chloracidobacterium sp. | reverse complement strand
GGTTATCGTGCCCGTTGCGGTAACCGTATCGCCAATAAAAACGGGAGCAGTAAACTTCATCGTTTGAGAAAGATAGACGATCTTTCGATCTTTGAATTCATTGCCGAGCACGGCGGAGATAAAGGCTCCGCTCAGCATTCCGTGGGCGATACGCTTGCCGAAACGTGTCGTTTTGGCAAACTCCTCGTCAAGGTGGATCGGATTGTAGTCGCCCGAAACCTCGGCAAATTTGCGGATAAGTTCGTCAGTCACGAGCCGTGAGGTTGAAAATGTGTCGCCAATATTGAGGTACATAATTCTATTTTGCCAGGAATGCCAGGACGGCTTTGTTAAAATCGTTCGCCTTTTCAAACTGCGGAGCATGGCCGCAGGCATCGAAGATGACCAGTTCGGAACCGGCAATGCCTTTGTTAAATATGGTTGCGTCGGCGACGGGCAGAAGCCCGTCCTGCTTGCCCCAGATAATGAGGGTTGGCTTTTTTATCTCGCCAAGACGGGTGTTGAGAAAATCTTCTCTCCGCTTGATCGATTCGATGAGGCTGTTGATCGTATTGCCGTCATTGGTCATTACTCGCAGCGTCATAAATTGGTCGATGAGAGCCTCATTGTTCTGGAGTGCCGGAGTCGCAAAGATCTTTTTCATATTCGCCAGTATTTCGTCGCGGGTCGAATTGTTTAACTGATAGATGTCGACCTCGCTGTAGTTTGCCGGAACAATACCGGCGGCATCCGCGAGAACGATCTTTTCGACGCGGTTCGGATATTTGATCGCGATCAAACCCGCGACCCAGCCGCCCATCGAATTACCGACAAGCGACGCCTTTTCGATCTTAAGCTCAGACATAAATTTGTCGAGAAAATCGACGAAGGTGGCGACTCGATATTTCAGAAAAGGCTTATCAGACTTGCCGAAACCAACTTGATCAAGAGCGATGACATGGTAGTTTTGGCTCAGTGGCCCAGTGGTTGTTTGCCAGTTGCCAAGACTGCCGCCGAGGCCATGGAGAAGGATCACAGTTGGTTTTGCGGGGTCGCCGGCCTCAACATAATTGATCTTGGCTCCAAAAACCATGACGGTCTTTTCCTGCAAAGCCTGCGATATGCCGTTGGCAGCGAACGCAAAAATGATCGAAGCGAGCAGGATCAGTTTTCTTTTATGATTGGTCATATAGATTCTCCAAAATGTCTTTGTAGTTTTTCGCGACGACGTTTCGTTTCAACTTCATTGTCGGGGTGACCTCATCGGCCGAGGCCGAGAAATCGCGGTCTAATATTACAAATCTTTTTATCTGTTCGGAACTCGATACACGCGAATTGGCTTTATCGACTATATCATCGACGACTTTGCGAATTTGCTTAGATGAATGCGAAGCGGCTTCCGCTTCGTTCAAGGTGATCAACGCAACGCAATAGCTCCGGCCGTCGCCGGAAAGAAAGCAATGGCTGATCAGATGGGATTCCCTGACGTAATTTTCGACCAGGGCCGGAGCGACATTCTTGCCGTTCGAAAGCACGATGATCTCTTTTTTGCGGCCGGTTATTTTCAGAAAACCATCGGCGTCCAAGTGACCCAGGTCGCCAGTCCTCAGCCAGCCTTCGTCATTAAACATTTCTGCCGTCTTTTCAGGCTCTTTGTAATAACCCGAAAACATCATCTCGCTCTTCACGAGTATCTCGCCGTCGGCTGCGATCCTAACATTACACATCGGCATTGGTTTGCCGACAGTACCAAATTTGTGGTCCTCGACGGTGTTAAATGCGACGCAGATATTTTCGGTCAGGCCATACGCCTGCAATATCGGCAGCTCAGGCTTTGCAAAAAAATCCGCGATTTCAAGCGGCAGCGGTGCGCCGCCTGATGTCAGTAGACGGACATTCCCACCGAAGGCGTCTTTCAAGACTTGAGAGCTGACATTGCCCGCACCATTTTCGCCAACGATCTTAGCATGGATTTTTTCAAAAAACCTTGGAAGGGAAGCAAAAACCGTCGGCTTTACGTCGAGCATATATGCGTAAAGCTTGCTCAGATCGTCAACAAAATAGGCCGACGCACCATTGTATAGGCGGTTGTAGATGCCTGAGATCCGCTCGGCAACATGACAGCCGGGTAGATAGGATAACGAGGTATCAGTATCAAAGATCGGCACGGACCGCCGGAGCGATTCAAGGCTGTTCAGGATGTATTTGTGCGACAACATCGCCCCTTTCGGCTGCCCGGTCGTGCCCGATGTGTAGACCATGATCGCAATGTCTTCCGGCGTGGCTCCTCTGCCAAAGACCTCGACCAGGGGCATAAATTCATTTCGATTCTGCTTTCCGAAATTGAGAAAATCCGCAATATGTGTGACTGGAATATACTTTACGTCAACACTGATCCAGTTTTCCTTCGCGACGAGTTCAACGGAAGTCTCATCAATTTTCTCGGCGGTTATTATTTCTTTGAGGTTCGGGAACGGAGCACTTGTATCCGTTGCCTTTTCGTATTGGTCATAGGTATCAACAAATAGAAATTCGGCGTCAGAATGGTTAATGACATATTCGCACTGCTCAGTAGAACTGCTCGGATAGATCCCAACACCGACTCCGCCTGCAGCGATCGTACCGATATCGCAGATCGTCCATTCGGGCACATTTCCGGCCAGGATCGCGACGCTGGCACCTTCTGTCAAGCCCTTTGCGAGTAGAGCGCACGCAAAATCGATCACCTTGTCTTCGACCTCGTACCACGACTGCCCACTCCAGCCGCTGCCATTTCGGGTATAGAAAATAGGGCTGTCGCCGTATTTGGCACACTGGGACCGGAATAACGTGTAGATATTAGAAAACTGCATCCAGGAAAATCTTAGTACTTCATCGCGATACACGCCATATTAAGCCCGCCGCCGGACGCACACAGCACAAGGGTGTCGCCGCGTTTTATCTTGCCCTCGGCGAGGACATCGTGAAAGACCATCGGGATACATGCTGATCCCGTGTACCCCCATTTGTGCATGATCGTGTGCGTTTTGTGCTCGGGAATCTGCATCTCGGCCATGACAATCTTGATCGTCGAAATATTGACCTGCGTCCAGAGAAACATATCGACCTCGCTCAGCGTCAAACCGGCTCTGGCAAGAACGTCGCCCACAATCTTTGGCCAACCGTCGATATTTACCTCGGGTGGATATTTTTTGGCAAACCGCAGCCGGTTAAGATTATTTTCAGTGAGAACCCGCTCGGTAATGGGCGTCTTAGTCCCGCCGGCAAAAATGCCCATAAAGTCATGATAGCTGCCATCGGCAACGAGCTTTGACGCCAGAAAGTGAGGGTCATTTTCAACAGCCTGCATAACGAACGCCCCAGCGCCGTCGGCAAATAGAGTCGAGGTCTTTTTGTCCGTCCAGTCGACAAACTTGCTCATTGCGTAACAGCCGATCACGAGCACATTTCTATAGCTTGCATCCGCAATAATGTACTTGAAAGCGGCGTCGAGCGTAGTTACGAATCCGGCGCACGCAGCATTGATGTCATACGTCCCTGCATTCGCAGCTCCAATGCGGCCTTGAACGACAACCGACGTGGCCGGCGAAAGATATTCGGGCGTGTCGGTCGAAAGAATTATCAAATCAATTTCGGCGGCGGAAATTCCGGCATTTTTCAAAGCGTTTTGCGCCGCAATCGAAGCGATGTCCGCCGCGCTTTCGTCGTTGGCAAGAACGCGGCGTTCGATAATGCCGAGATTTTTCGTGACGAATTCGGTGATGTCCTCGCCGAGCATTTCGCTCAAATCTTGGTTGGTTATAATTTTGTCGGGAACGGCAACGCCCGTTCCGATAATTTTCGCGTTTTTCATAAGGAAAACTTACAGGATAGACAGGATAAACAGGATTTCATACTTCCTATAT
>JANYIL010000057.1 GCA_025362075.1 Chloracidobacterium sp. | reverse complement strand
GGCGGCGTCGCGAACGGTTTCGGTGTCGATCTCGTCGTCTGGGCCACGGCGACAGCCGAAAACATGCAGCAGACCGCTCCCAAGAGTGAGGCTTTTAGGGCTCCGTTTACTAATGTTCTCATGGTCTTTTCACCTTTTTCTTTTTATCAGGGATAAAATCGCCTCTAACCAGCTCGACCGCGTTTTTCGCCAATCCGACGAACGGGATCGCATCGATACCCGAATTTACGAGGCCCTTTACAACGCCCTTGTTCCTGATATCGGAACCGACGAGCACGATCGCTACGGCCGTGCCGGCGAAGGGGATCGTCTTGGCGACGCGTTTGGCCACTTGCCAACTGCCCGCATGCACTAGCTTTCGAGTAATTTCAGCCTTGCTGTTCGCCATATCAACCAAGTCTATACTTGCTTTAATCTGATGACAACAGCATACTTTTCTTTGCACGAAAAACGCCGGTAAAAGTTTCATTATTGACGGATCATGCCGCTCGTAATCGACAAAATATCAAAGCGCTTTGGAAACACATGGGCCATTCGCGATCTCTCCTTTACGGTTGAAGATGGCAGCGTGATAGGCATTTTCGGGCCGTCCGGCTGCGGTAAATCGGCATTGCTGAAAGCCATTGCCGGTACGGTAAAACTAAACGGTGGAACGATCCATCTCCACGGCAAGGATCTGACGACGGTCAAAACCAAGGAACGCGGGATCACGCTGCACGCTGGCCACGCCGATGTCAGATTTAAGGACCTGTTTGGCAGATTTAAGATCGGCGGATCGAATGGCGAAAAGCAATTTGATGGATTTGAGGATGCCATCAAAGATTGGGGAAAAGTAATACTCCTCGACGAACCGTTTTGCGAGATGGACCCGTCCCAACGCGAAGTCTGCTTTGCCGCCTTAAAAAAAGCGGCCAAGATCCGCGACCGCATCGTGATATTTGCCTCGAGCGATTTCGGCCAGATAACCACGCTCACGGACGAGGTCGCATTTCTCGCGGGCGGCGTGATCATCCAGACCGGGACGCCGCAGGGGATATACGACGAACCGGTTTCGGTCGCGGCAGCCCGCTTGACCGGCGACTGCAACCTGATCACCGCCCGCCGTGTATCGTCCACGGATGCCGATCTGCCGCAATTCCACGCGATCGACGGCGGGCATACCCTTTTCGCTCAGAATGTCGCCAAAGGCCGTCTTGGTGCGATCAACCAGAACCTCACTCTCGCCATTCGCCCCGAACAGGTCGTGATGTCGATGGGAGCGTCGTTTCCCGAAGATAATCTCCTAAAAGGCAAGGTAAGCAAGATCCATTTTCGCGGCCCAACGTCAATCATCGAATTTAATGCGGCGGGCCTCAAGATCGAGACGCGTGTATTTAAGGTCGTCGGCCTCAACGTTGGCGACGATTGCATGCTCGGGCTGCCCCCGCACAGGATATTGATACTTAAAGACTAAAAAATAGGCGGCCCGACGACCGCCTAGTGAGTAGTAGGTCCGGATCGTCCCCTAATCCAAACCAACAAAGTCGACATCAACAAGGTTGTCCGAGGCCTGTACGGTTCGCGGAGCGAAGCGGTATTGCCGTGAGGCGACGGTGATGGTGTATTGCTCACCGGTTGTTACTCCGTCAAAGGTGTAGTTGCCAAAAGCACTGGTTGTCACCGTTCTGACAAAGCCGGTTTGGTCGACTATTGTCACCGTCGCGTTACGGATGCTGCGGCCGTCAGGCGTGGTCACTTTGCCTGATACGCTGACGCTGGGGAGGGCCGCGACGGTGACGGACCCTTCCTGGTCGTAGGTGGCGGCGAGTGAGCGGCCGGTTGTGTCGGCGGTGAACCGGCTAAGCACCGTGTCGTCAAAGGTTACCCTCGATCGTCCGGCCTCTGCACCGTCGAGAACGCGGAACCTCACTCTGGCAATGCGGGTGCCTCCCAGCGGGATGGCCGTTATTGCTGCAATATCACGATTGAAGTTCTCGACGATACCGATGTTACCGTTAGCGGCATCCTCGGCATTGACGTTGAGGGTTGCGCCAGCGGGGATCCCTGCTCCGAGGGTGATGTCGGGATTGACATTCACGCCGCTGATATCGCTGATCGCGAGCACAGTTGGGTCGAAGTGGAGGCCAAACTGCGTTCCCGCCTCATTGCCCTGGGCATTCAGTTCGATATCGACCGTGACGTAGGTGTTGCGTCTGGCCTGGGCTGGTATCAGACGGAGAGTTCTGGCTGACGCCGATGTTTCCGGCTCTGCCGCTGCGGCTGTCTTGGCGTCAAGATCAGGCCCCGGCGTGCAGCCGAGGTTAGTGATCGTGGTCGGGCCGCCCGATGGGGTCGGGTCCCAGGCAGGCGTATTCGGGTTAAAGTCGGTCGCCGAGTCATGCCGTGCATAGGCGTCGATGGCCGCTCCGTCCGTGCTGCCTAAGAGGCCGTCGCCCAGCAAGACCCTCGGGCCGCCGTCGAGCCTCGGCTGTTCGTTCGCCGACGGGCAGTCCGTACCATTGAGAAACCTCAGGTACTGGAGCTGGTCGCCGACATTGACATCGCCGTCACCCGTTCCGGGGACACCGACCGCCGTGCGGTTGATGTCGCCTTCGAACCGGTTGGGTGTCGGTGTCGGCGTCGGGATTGGAGTCGGTGTTGGGGTTGCCCCATCGTCGTTGACGATCGTTCCCGTGCCGTCGGCATCGCCGATCAGGGCTCTAGTATTACCGAGCAGATGTACCGTAAACGTCTCGGGCCCTTCGATCGTTGTATCGCCATTGACGAGCACTGTGATCGTCTTGGCAGTCTCAAGCGGGCCGAAGTTGAGCGTACCGCTCTGGGCCACGTAATCGCTGCCCGCCAATGCCGTCCCTTCGACAGTCAGGAACTGCACAGCCGTCGCAAACCCCGTTCCGCCCTGTTTCGTGACCGTAAAGACAAACGGCGTCGTGCCCGTGTCATCCTCAGCCTTTGTGACATCGTCGATGACAAACATCGATGGTGCCGTCAGAGTGTCGGTGTCCGTCGCCGTGTTGTTGGCCAGGTTCGGGTCCGTCGTGCCGGCCGGTACGGCGACTGTCGCCGTGTTCGTCAGATTGCCGGTCGCACTCGGGCTGATGACCGCCGAGGCCAGGAACGTCACCGTGCCGCCGACCGGAATGTTGACCGGCTGCTCGTTGATGTTGCCGGTGCCGGATGGGTTACACGTACCGCTGCCCGTGCCAGAGCACGTCCACGCAACACCCGTCACCGCCGCCGGGAATGTGTCGGTCACCGTTGCCCTCGTTACACCGTTCGGCCCAAGGTTCGTCGCCGTAATGTTGTACACCACCGGCGACCCCGACGGTGTGCTTGTCACCCCGTCCGTCTTGGTGATCGCCAGATCGGCCACGGGCGTTACATTGATGACAAACGACTGCGGAGCTGAAGTGTCTACGCCTCCGCTTGCCGTGTTGCCGTTGTCCTTAAGGTTGATCGTGATAGTCGCCGTGCCAAACGTGTTCGCTGCCGATGTATAGGTCAACGTGCCAGTTGGCGAGATCGCCGGTACGGCCGAGAACAACCCGGCGTTGGTGTTGTTCGTCACATGGAACGCAACCGTCTGTGTCGATTCATTGGCCGGGCCCCGTGAGATCGCCATCGCCCAATTGTTAACGGCCTGTGCTCCGGCGTTGACAAGAACAGTCTGATCCGGCCCCTTCGTAAAGCTCGGGGCGTCGTTGACCGCCGTCACATTTATCACAAACGTCTGATTTGCCGATGTGTCCACACCTCCATTTGCAATCCCGCCACTGTCCTTCAAGTTGATGGTGATGGTGGCCGTGCCGTTGGCGTCTGCCGCCGGCGTATAGGTAAGTGTTCCCGTCGGCGAGATAGCCGGGCCGGCTGAGAACAGCCCCGTGTTGGTATTGCCCGTCACCTGGAAGCCAACCGTCTGGGCCAATTCGTTGGCCGGGCCCGGCGAGATGGCCGTTGTCCACGGTGTGACCGTTTGAGTACCCGCGTCCTCGAGAACAGTCTGGTCCGGCCCTTTTGTGAACGAGGGCGAGTCGTTGACGGGGGTTATGTTGAGAGTGGCGGTCGCGGTATTCGATGTCTGTCCGTTCGCCGTGACATTAAAGCCAAAACTGGCCGGGCCGTTATAGTTGAAAGGCGTGCCCGTCACGCCCACGTTGCAGACACCAGCCGCACACAAGCACGGCGTCGTCACCGCCACGTTTGTCGGTGTATTCACCGCACACGCGGTGGCAAGGTTTGACTCGGCATCCGTGTAGTTCAGCGTGATAACCCCTTGCAGGTCCTCGTTGAACGCCGGAGGGTTGATGTTGTTCGCCACCGGCGGTGTGTCCGGAAATTCGAACGCTCCGATATCGATTGCCGCACCGGCCTTTCGACGAAAGCCGTTTCCGCGTTGATCGAATGCGGGGTTGACGACCGCTCCGTTTGCGTGAGCAGCCGCCGTCGTTCCATTTGCACCGCGTGTGACGGCCAGCGTGTTGCCGCTCACGGCCGTGACGAGCATCTGTTCGCTATCGATCTGGATCGGCAATCCGGGTAGAACGCCCATGCTGTCAGCAACGATAATGGTGGTGGCCGAATTATTGATCGCGCCGTTGATCGTGGTCAGATCCCGCCCCGCATTGATAGCCTGCGAACCCGTTAGAAGAGCGTGCGTCTGCGTCGGGCCGCCGTTATTTGCAAGCAGAGCAAGCAGTGGGTTGTTGACTCCCACGATGTTGTTGTTCACCCCGTTTGTAAGGCCGCCACCGGTTCCGATCAGATTGAAAGAACTCGTTAGACTGGCAGTTCCATCGATATCGTTGGCAACTCCACCGGACGTGTTGCCGGACGCGATAGTATTCAACATACTCAATACGTTAGTGCCAAGGCCCGGAGGTAGCCAGACTGCGCCCGCGTGACCTGTAGGTGTTGTGGAGTTACCGGTAATAGTGCTGTTAATCAGTTTGGTCGTCGCTGTAAGGCCGGCCTGTTGAGCGGTACTCTTAATAGCCGAACTCCCCCCAAGGACGATATTTCCGCTGATCGTCGAATCTACCATCGTTAGATTAGAGTTTCCGGAAATGGCATCGAGCTGTATAGCAACCCCTGAACCACCACTAAACGTAGAGTTTTGAATGACCATTGCTCCGTCTTGCATATACACATTTTCCCCTGAATTATTCAAGACGGTTACCCTGTTCATGTTCAAATTAGAAAAGGCCATACCTATGGCACCACCAAAACCCGTGCTGTTCCGAACAACGGAATCGTTTAGATTTAGTGTCACTCCGTAGGTACCCGATATCGCACCTCCAAGACCACCCGTTGCGTCCCGCATCGTCAGGCCGGAGATCGTAACGATGACGCCGCCCGTGATATTAAAAACACGGCTCGTGTTGTTTCCACTTACAATGAGCAGATTCGCTCCCGGGCCGGTGATGGTGATGTCCTTCTCGATAAGGATCTCACCCGTCGTCAGAGCAATGGTTTGAGCGGCATTGAATGGCGGAGCCGCAAACGTGACCGTGGATCCCGGACATGCGACGGAAACTGCCTGACGCAGGCTGCCCGCTTCGCTATCGTTATTGTTGGTCACAACCGGGTTGGTTGTACAGTCATTGGTCAGCGAGAAATTGACCGTTGTCAGGCCACTCGCTGCCGCTGTGGTGGTATACGTGCCGGGCGTTCCATTGGCCGTGAACGGTGCCGAAGCGATGCCCGACGCGTTGGTCACGACAGTGATCGTCGCGGTCGAATTGCTGAATGTTCCCGATGCTCCCGAAGCGGGTGCCGTGAACGTCACACTTACGCCGGATACTGGATTGTTAAAGGCATCCTTGACCGTTACTCCCGGGGCAACAGCAAATGTCGTATTCAGATTAGCCGACTGCGGCGTCGTGCCCGCGTTCGCCGTCATCTGCGTCGCCGCTCCCGCCGTGTTAGCCAGAGAGAAATTGACCGTTGGCGGAACTGCCGCCACAGCCGTGACCGTGTACGGCCCGCCCGCTGTCGCATTCGCGGTAAATGGCGCCGAAGCCACGCCGGAACCGTTCGTCGCAACCGTGAGCGTCGCCGTATTGTTGGTGAATTTGCCGGAAGCACCCAAACCGGGCGCCGTAAACGTTACGTTTACACCGGAGATGGCATTGTTGAACGCGTCATTGACCGTAACGGCCAAAGCGTTGGCAAAAGCTGTGTTGACGACCGTCGTCTGCGGAGTCGTGGCGGCATTCGCCGTCATCTGCATGGGTGATGCCGCAACTACGGTGATCCCCGGCGTGGTTCCGATGATCCCCGCATTAACCGTGTCGGTCGCCGTAATGGTCCGTACTCCCGCAGTTTTCAGCGTCGTGCTGAATGTATGTGTACCGCCGTCGCCGCTCACAAAGGTGTAATTTCCAGGCAATACAGCCTGACCATCGCTGCTCGAGAATTGCACCGTTCCGTTGTATCCCGTTGCCGTATTCCCAGAGGAGTCTTTTGCCGTCACCGTGGTGTTAAATACTGTACCAGCGGTAGTTGTAAAGGTCGAAGGCACAACCGATAGCGTCGCGGCGGGTCCCGGATTGACGGTGACCGTAGCCGTCGACGTTTCCGCTATCGCGGGAATTGCTCCGGTGTGATCGGCGAAGAAACCCGCCGCATTGAGGAATGAAGCAGTCGTCGAGGGGTTTCCCGTAGTCGTAAAGGTTGCAATTACCGTCGCAACGCCCGACGCGTTGGTCGTTGCCGACTGCGGAGCTAACACGCCGCCGTAGCTGAAATTGACAGTCTGCCCGCTAATGGGTGCTCCGCCGGGCACCGCCGTCAACGTGGCCAATACATTAACCGGTGCACCCGCGGTGGCCGTGACCGGCGAGACGGCAAGCGATGTCCTCTGGTACACGGTGACCGTTGGCGTATTTGACGTCGCCGGGCTTAGATTGGCATTTCCGGCGAAGTTCGCCGACACCGTATGGACTCCGCGGGCCGCAAGCGGGAACAAAACTGAGACGTTTCCCGAAGCATTTGTCGTCCCCGTCAGGCTCGTCGGCGTTGCTGATGGGTCGTTCAAGGTAAAGGTCACCGACTCGCCTGATAACGGTCCCGCCGGTGCGGTGGTCCGCGTCAACGTCGTGCTTACGAGAACCGAGTTGCCGACGAAACTCGTCGCTGCAACCGTCAATGGTGCCAGTGATGTCGCGGCCGGAGTTGCATTACCGGTAAGATTTATGTCAAACGGATTTTCATCTGGATCGTCGCTCGGAATGTGGATCGCAGCTACGCGCGCGCCTGAGCCACCCGGCGTGAAGATCACGTTGAACGCCGTGTTTCCGTTTGGCACGATAACCGGACTCATGCCCGTCGTAGCGATCGTGTAATCGGCCAAATTAGTGCCGTCCTTTGTAATGCCGGCGATATTGATCGTCAGGTTGGACGAGCCATTATTACGCACAGTGAAGAGCTTTGGCGCGCTTGGCGAGCCAAACGCCTGAGAGCCAAAGCTGACGGTCGAGACACCGTCAGTCAGATCGCTGCCGACAGGCTGCTCGACCTTGATATCGGGGGTCGGGCACTTGCCGGCCGTGCTGGCGTTGTAAATATTCGCTAACTCGGTCAGTGTCAGAGCACGGTCAAATATCTCCGCCTCATCAATCCGCCCAGGGAAAAAAAGCTGCTGCTGACCAACTGGAGCCCCACCGCCAATGCGGAGTGGCTGAGGAGTTGCGATTATCGCACCCGTAACATTTTGCGAACCATCCAGAACGCCATTTACGTAGAGTTTTAATGTTGAGCTGTCATAGGTCATTGCTACGTGCGTCCACGTGTTTAACTGAACCGGAGTCGAACCATCGAAATCAATAAAGCCACTCGGGACGCCGATATGGGCACGATACCGATCTACGTCCGAGGCCGAAATGAGGAACTGCCGCTCGAGACCCTCACCGTCCTTGCTAACGATGTCCCGATGAAGTCCCTGCCCGCCTGTGACAAACACCCATGCGTCGAGCGTGATGGCCGCCGTTGGGTTGAGCAGAGGCGAATTCGCGACCTGAACAAAGTCGTCAATTCCGTCAAACGTAAATGCTTGTCCGACCTTGCCCGCTCCCGTCGTCGCCCCATTTTGCAGCGTTCCATTATTGACGCCAAAACGGTCGTTTGCATCCCCCTCGGCGCTGTACCAAGCCACCATGTTAGCCGGCGGCGCGGTACAAATCGCGGGAGAACCGCTGCCTATTACGCTGACAGTCTGCGTGCTTGCTCCCGTGCTGGCGTTGGTAACACTACCACCGAGTGGCCCGGTCGCGCCCGGTGAAAAACGCACGTAGATCGTCGTAAGTGCAACCGTCCCGCTTGAAGGCACAAGGGGTACGGATGAGCCAAAGCCCGAGTTCGGCGATTGCGAAACCTGATAGTGAGTAGGCGCGGTGACGACGAGATTAGCGGTAAGATTGACGCCCGAAACGGTGTAGTTCTGCGATGCTGAAACATTGCCCATCGTAACGGTCCCGAACCCAAACGGCCCAGGCGTCGAGGCCGTAATGACCGCCGGCGGATTCACCGCCGTCAAAACAACATCGTTATTGTTCGTCCCGCCCTGATAGGTAACGGTCGCTTGCAGGGACGACCCCATAAACGGCGCGATGGTGGCTCCCTCGGAAATGCCGCCAAATGTGCCCGTGATCGGGTCGGAACCATCGTTATTAACGATCACAAATTGCTGCCCAGCGGTCGGCACAAAACCGTTGAATGACGCAAGCGTAAGCGTCGCACCTCCTAAATTCACCGTTCCCGTAACATTAAGCTGGTCGTGATTTGTCGCAGTATTGCCCGGCGTCGGGCCGCCAATCTCGACCGCGAATGTGGAGCCGCTGGCAAAACTCATATTACCCGTGTTGAGTATGCCGGGGCTCGTCCCGGGAGCAATGGTGCCGCTGCTTTGAACGGTGGTCGTCTTTGTTGATGACACGACGCCAGTTCCGCCAAGCGTAGCCGCTGAGCCGACGATCACATTGCTCAAAATATCTCCGCCTGGGGCCGTATTATATCTACCGCCTGCCGAGAATGTGATCGTACCACTGCCTGCATTCAGATCGTTTGCTCCGACAGTCACAGTCCCCGTTTCGTTGATAAATTGATCGCCATTCGAACCGCTGCTGTCGGTCGTAAGCGCGTCTGCCTTGATGTTTATTCCGTCACCACCGACTGAGGGGATACCGGTCGGAGCCGTGATGTTCAAATTACTTACTTCGAAATCAATGCCGGCAAACCCATCGATAAGGTTTGCTGATGTCACCAGATTTAATGTCCCTATAACGGGAGCGTCTGTCAGGACGATGCCGTTGCTGACGGTTATCGCCCCGCTATTTGCGTTGCCGATATTCAATGTTCCGGCTGAAACGATGTCTAGTTCCGCATCGGTCAAGCTTAGCGGTCCACCGTTTGGATCGGTCGCCGCCCCTAGGTTAATGGCGACGCCATTGGTGCGTTGATTCAACGTGACGCTGCTTCCGGCTTGAGCGCTCACAACTACTGTAGACTCAAAGTTCATGCTGTTACCGACCAATGTTGCCGTTCCACCATTGGTTGCGGTAGTGATGGCGGCACTCCTTAGGAGGTCGATTGCTTCGCTGTTGCTTCCGCCTTCGGTTCCCGTCACTGAGACATTACCTCCCCCCGACGTAATCGCTCCGCTATCGGTGACACTTACCCCAGTATTTGTAACTCCAGTTCCAGCCAGGTTACCGCCAATGCCTTGTACAGAAACTGTTCCAGCCCCGCCCGAGGTGATTTGCGCGAAGTCGACCAACCAAACGCCAATGTTAGCCCCACCAATACCCGAACCCCCGCCTGTTCCGGTTACGGAAACGTTTGCCCCGCCGGAGGTGATCCTTGAATTGGAGTTCTGGATAAATATACCAGGATCAAAAGAGCTCGTACCGCTCGTACCGCCGCCATAGCCTGTGACATTGGTATTGCCGCTGGTTCCGCCTTGCACCACGCCCGCGTTCTTGATATCGATTCCGTCCTGCAACCCCAAGCTTGAATCACCACCCCTTCCATTAAGGGTCAAGGTTCCGTTGCCCGTTATTTTGACGGTTGCTGCGTTTACGCTGATACCGGTAAAGCTGCCCGTGGTCGCTGTGCCTTGCTGGTTGGCATTTAACGTCAATGCCCCGTCGACCGTAGTGGCGCTCGCACCGGATGCAAACGTAATGTCTCGCGCCGTCGTAAGAGCGATCGTTCCGGCGCCGCTGGTTGCGAGGTCGCTTGAGGTGTTTGGTAGGCTGATAGTGCTTGCAGCAAATCCCGCGAGGCTCCTTCCTGACGCGAGCGTTATTGCCCCATTAAAAGTGATCGTGCTGAACTCTCCGCCGCCCGCCGAACCCATCGTTAGACTTGACGTGAGATCGGGCAGCGCATTTACTACCATCGTATCCGCAGCGTTGCCGCGATTGATCGTCAGCGCACTGGTGGGATTTGAAAAATCAGTCTGCTCGAAGGTCGCTCCGCTCAGGCGCGACAGTCCGTTAGCAGCCGTGCCGTCGTCAGCAAGCGTCCCTGCGGTTGGCCCCGCAGGCAGGTTAAATACGACATCCGTAGCTGTACCGCTGTTGCTGATCGGTTCCAGGCCGGTGTAGTTCACCGTGCCAAAATTGCTCATCACGATGCTGCCGTCATGGGTGTTCGTGTAGTTATAGGTAACCGTTCCTTGGTTCCCGCCGGTTATCACCAGCGTGTCGCCCGGCGTGCTCGTCTGAGCACCCCCGTTAAACGCCACCCCGCCCGCCGGAATAAAGTTGCAACCCGATAAATCGAGTATCAGCTTATCGTTACCGCCAAGTGTATTGACGGTAATGCTCCCCGTAACGCTTGCCAGCGGAACGCTCACATTAAGCGAATTGCCCGGATCGCTGATAATAATATTCGGTGCACTGCATGAGATCGTAATGTCGTCGGCCGAAGTCGCACCATTCACGTCAGTGATGGTCAGATTGCCACCTGACACCGTTACGTCTGTTTCTACAGGTGTGTTTACTGTGATCGAGGCCGTACTCGATTCCGCGATTAAAGCACCCGTATGATCCGCAAAAAAACCACCAGCATTGAGGAACGAGGCCGTCGCGGGGAAGCTTCCCGCACTGGGGAAGATCACACTGACGGTGCCTACCCCACTGGCATTGGTCGTCGCCGACTGCAACGGGATCACGCTGCCAAAATCGAACGACACCGTCTCGCCGGCAATAGCCCCACCACCGGGGAATCCGGTCAGCGTCGCCGTCACATTGACGGGTGCTTCGGCTGTGCCGCTGGCCGGGGAGAGTGCCAGGCTGGTTCGCTGATACACGTTCACCGTCGCGGTGTTTGACGTTGCTGCGCTGAGTGAGGCACTGCCGGAATAGCTGGCGGTTACGTTGTAAACGCCGCGAGCCGTTAGCGGAAACGACACCGAGGCGTTCCCCGAGACATTAGTCGTACCGGTAAATGTCTGCGTCACCGACGGGTTTGTCAGCGTAAATACCACCGTTGCGCCTGGCACGGCCCCAGCAGGCGCGCTGGTCCGCGTCAGGGTCGTGCTGACCGTCAACGAGTTGTCAACGAACTCCGTTGTAGCAACGGACAACGGCGCCAAAGACGTGGCGGCTGCCGCCACGGTCATGGTCGCGGAAGACGTTTCTGCAATAACGGGAATGGCACCAGTATGATCGGAGAAGAAGCCAGCCGAATTGAGGAATGACGCCGTCGCGGGGAAATTTCCGGCATTCGGAAAGGTCCCGCTCACGGTAGCAACGCCCAAGGCATTGGTCGTCGCCGTCTGCGACGAAATCACGCCGCCGAAGGAGAAAGTAACGGTTTGGCCGGAAATACCCGCTCCACCGGTAACTGTTGTCAGCGTCGCCGTAACATTCACGGGAGCGCCCGCTGTCGCACTGACCGGCGAGAGCGTGAGACTGGTGCGCTGATACACGGTCATCGTTGCCGGGGTTGTTGTTACCGATCCGTTGGCATTTGTAAACACCGCACGATACTTTGTCCCATTTTGGAGCGCCAGGACGTTCGGAATGGTCAGTGTCGTTGTCGTCGCACCCGACACATTAGAGTAGCTCGCACCGCCATTTGTGCTGAATTCCCACTGCACCGTCGGCGTCGGGCTGCCACTCGCGGCGGCGGTAAATGTCGCGGTACTATCGTTGTTCAACGTTACATTCACCGGATTCGTTGTCACCGTCGGCGCGATGCCAGGCGTGGTAAAGTTCGAGACCGACCCGAATGACGTACCCACATTATTATTAGCGATCGCACAGAAATAATATGTCGTCGCCGGCAATAACCCTGTTATCGCCTGCGAATATGCAACCCCGGATGCCCCCGCCCCTAAGACACTGTCGCTCGCCGCACTAGCCGGAGCCCGAGTTCCAAACGTATCGTTACACGTCGTCGGATTAATAGTGCTGTACCTAAACCTCCCCGTCGTCGTCGCCCCATTAGGATTCCCCGTACCGTTAAGCGTCGCCCCCGTGGCCGTAACAGACGACGCAGCGTTCGTCGCTACGGTTGGTGCCATCGCAATATTCGATAAAACTACCGAATTCGCATTATTGGTAACCGTTCCCGTGTACCCTACCGGCCAAACCACTGAGCTAAAAGTGCCCGTGCGAGCTCCGCTGACGATCGTGAACGTATTGCCTGACGACGGCACAAAGCTGTTGATGAACGCGACATTCAGGGTTCCGTTTAGCGAGGCCGTACCGGTAGTCACTAGTTGGTCATAGCCCGTACCCGCCGTAGTGCCGCCAAGCTCAACCGAAAGATTTGAGCTGCTTTGAAAAGTAATATTACCCGTCGAAAGCGTACCCGCACTCGAGCCCGGAGCAACAGTAGCTCCGGCGCTTACCGTTACGGCGCCCGTAATTGTTGTCGTACTTCCACCGTTGCTTCCAAGTACGCCGCTAGACACCGTTACGCCGCTAGTAGCCGTAACGTTCGAACCCAAAGTAACAGTGTTACTACCGGCCACTCCGGTATTTGCAATGGTTAGGCTCTTCACGGGGGTCGGCAGTCCGTTGCCGGTAGCCTGATTTGTTGAGCCGTTATATACATAATTGGCTCCCGTGCTAAAAACTAAGTTGGGAGTCGTTATATTACCATTCGCCCCACTACTCGATATACCGGCGCTCGATCCGATTCCAAGTGTGCCTGCTGAATTTAGATTGAACGCCCCTCCTCCCGTACCGGCGAGCACAAACGAACCACAATTTAATAGTCCTGGGCTGTTAACGGTCAGAGTACCGGTTCCAAGATCGATGTTGCGCTGTAAAGTAACACCTACGGAATTAGTTATTAAAAAGGTTAATGGACCGGAACCATTAACACTCAACGTACCGGCCCCACTAATAGTTTGCGCGGTCGTACCATTGAAGCCTATGGTTGTCGCAGTCGTTGAAGGGGCAAAATTCAGGGTCGCACCGCTTGCCACCGAGATATTTCCCCTTATTGCGTGTCCGGTACTGGTCATATTAAAGCCCAGTGTACCCTGCGTAACCGTCAGATTATCAATAACGACGGGATTCGCACCGGTTACCGTTTGATTAAAGGTCGATGA
>JANYIL010000048.1 GCA_025362075.1 Chloracidobacterium sp. | reverse complement strand
GTTTTTAAGCCGACTTTAGTGAAAGGGCATAATGCGATTATCAATCGCCGTATAGGAACGAAGGAAGTTAAACTCGTCTATTCCGGCGGTACGCGCACGACGAAAAGCGAGCCGGTTGCCGAAGCCGAACGCCGAAAGTTTTCCCTGACCGATGCCGAAGTAACAAAACTCGCACATTGGGCTTGTTCGATTGAAGTCCATTATTCGGCTCTCGCCGGACACGCGACACCGATGGATATTGAATGGGCGAAAGACGGTTTGACGGGCGAGCTTTTTATCGTTCAGGCGCGACCCGAAACCGTCCATTCGGCGAAAAAGCGAGAAGCCTTCGGCGAGATCTACAAATTAAAGGAAAAACCGGCTGCGCCGCTGGTGACGGGGCAAGCCGTCGGCGAGCGAATCGGTGCGGGCAAGGTGCGCGTGATGCGCGATGTCCCGGAATTATCCGAAGTCGAAGCGGGCGACATACTGGTTGCGCCAAACACGAATCCCGATTGGGAGCCGGTGATGAAACGCGTTTCGGCAATCGTTACCAACAGCGGCGGGCGAACGTCGCACGCGGCAATCGTTTCGCGCGAACTCGGTTTGCCGTGCATCGTCGGCTGCGGCAATGCGACGGAAATTCTCCGCGACGCGGCGGAAGTGACGGTTTGCTGCGCGGAAGGGTCGGAAGGCCACGTTTATGCCGGAAAACTCGAATTTGAAATCGAGCGCGTGGATTTTTCAATCGTTCCGCAGACACAAACAAAAGTAATGTTTAACGTCGCCGACCCCGAACAAGCCTTCACGCTTTCAATGATGCCGAACGACGGAGTCGGTCTCGTGCGAATCGAATTTATCATCGCCAATCACATCGGCGTTCATCCGATGGCACTTGTTAAATACCCGAATTTACAGGACAAGAAAGCCATTGCGAAAATCGCCGAAATTCTGGCAGGCGGTGACCCGCGGGAATTTTTCGTGTCCCGCCTGGCGGAAGGCGTCGGAAAGATCGCGGCGGCATTTTACCCGAAACCGGTCATCGTGCGGACGAGCGATTTTAAAACAAATGAGTATGCGCGGCTTTTGGGCGGAGCGGAATTTGAACCCGCCGAGGAAAACCCGATGCTCGGTTGGCGCGGCGCATCCCGCTATACGGATGTGCGTTACCGCGACGGTTTCGCTCTCGAGTGTACCGCTCTCAAGCGCGTCCGCGATGAAATGGGGTTAGTCAATGTCAAAGTAATGATTCCGTTTTGCCGGACGGTTATAGAAGGCGAGAAAGTCGTTGCCGAGATGGCGAAAAACGGACTCAAACAAGGCGACAACGGTTTGGAAATTTACGCGATGTGCGAGTTGCCGTCAAACGTCGTCCGGGCGCGGGATTTTCTCAAAGTTTTCGACGGCTACTCAATCGGCTCAAACGATTTAACGCAGCTTGTTTTGGGAATTGACCGCGATTCGGGAACGATTACCGGACTTTTCGACGAAGAAGACGCAGCGGTCAAAGATATGATTTCAGCGGTTATCAAAGCAGCGCGGGAAGCCGGAAAACCGATCGGCATCTGCGGTCAGGCACCGTCCGACCGCCCGGAATTTGCCGCGTGGCTCGTCAGTGAGGGCATCACTTCAGTCTCGCTCAATCCCGATTCGGCTATTAAGACGGCATTAGTGATCGCCAAAGCCGAAACAAAGGTGCTGTCTCAAACGGCAAAGATAAATTGAATGTCAAAAAAGAGCTAATTTTATGGAAAAGATGCGGGCGAATGTTTTTCACGCCGTTAATGATATTCGGGTTGAAGAGGTGACGCGACCACGCGCCGGTGCGGGCGAAGCCTTGATTCGCGTGACGCTGACGACGATTTGCGGAACGGATTTGCACATTGTGCGCGGCGAATACCCGGTTAAATCCGGTTTGATTATCGGTCACGAGCCGGTTGGTGTCATCGAGGAATTGGGCGCGGGCGTTGAATGTTATCAAATCGGCGACCGCGTTTTAGTCGGTGCGATTACGCCGTGCGGACAGTGCCGGGCGTGTCTGTCGGGGCAGTGGGCGCAATGCGGGTGCAGCGACCGGCATTCGGGCTATAAAGCCATCGGCGGCTGGTGTTTCGGGAATACTATCAACGGCGCACAA
>JANYIL010000039.1 GCA_025362075.1 Chloracidobacterium sp. | reverse complement strand
GCTCGATCTGGCGTCCGGATGAGATGATCACGGCGCGCTCGATGGCGTTTTCGAGCTCGCGAACGTTGCCGGGCCAATCGTAATTGGTCAGCGCCCGCATCGCTTCCTTTGATATACCGGAAACAAAGCGGCCCGATTTTTCCTTATAGCTTTCGAGAAAGTGAAAAACGAGCAGATTGACATCCTCAGCCCGCTCGCACAGCGGCGGCAGGTGGATCGGAAAGACCGACAGCCGGTAATACAGATCTTTTCGAAATCTGCCTTCCTCGACCGCCGTTTCGAGATTGGAATTGGTTGCGGCGATCACTCGGACATCGGTGCGGACGACTTGCTTGCCGCCGACGCGTGTAAATTCGCCGTCCTGCAAAACGCGAAGGAGCTTAACCTGTGCCTGGAGTGACATCTCGCCGATCTCGTCCAAAAATAACGTTCCGCCATTGGCCTCCTCAAAGCGGCCCTGACGTTGATTTCGCGCGTCGGTAAAGGCCCCTTTTTCGTGGCCGAACAGCTCGGATTCGAGCAGCGTTTCGGGTATCGCGCCGCAATTTATCTTGACGAATGGGCGGCCCTCGCGACCCGAATTGTAGTGGATGAGGTTGGCGATCAGCTCCTTGCCGGTGCCGGATTCGCCGGTGACCAGGACGGTCGTGGCTGTGTCAGCTACGTTCAACCCCAGCTCGATCGCCCGGCGTATAGCCGGTGCCTGGCCGATCAGTTCGCTCTGCCGCTGGTGCAGCTCGGTCTTGAGCCGCATGACCTCGGTCGAGAGCTGGTCGCGTTCGAGCGCGGTGCCGATCTGGTCGGCGATGCCCTCGACTAGTGCCGTGTCGTGATCGCTGAAATTGACATCCTTGCTCCAGACGAACCCCAGCAGCCCAAACGCCTTCCCCGCCACATGCACCGGCGTAACAAGAGCCGCTTTTCCGCGAAGCTGAGTGTTAAAGAATAAACGTATCGCAAACGGAAGCTGGGAATCAGATAACCGCAGCGTCTTGCCGTCGCGGAGCAATTCGCCAAGCGCCGCAAATGAGTCGATCGCAAGCGATTTATTATACTGCTCGATCATTTTCAGTATCTTGCCGAGCTTGATGCCCTCAGCGGATTTGAAAGTTTCGAGCGAGATACGCAGCCCGGTTTGATCGAGTACGCCGAGGGCACCGTAATCGGCGCCGACCAGGCCGATGGCTTTTTCAACGACCCGCTCCGAGACATCCTTAAAGTCCGAGTGCGAATTCAGCGTGTTAGCGATCTCAAGCAAGGCATTCGTCCGCCGCGTTTCGTGCTCCTGAGTGACATAGAGGCTGGTGTATTGGTAGCCGATGGCCATCTGCCGCGCGATCGATTCGAGAAAGGTGACCTCCTCATCGAGCCATTCGCGGGCCTCGTGCGTGGCGTGAAGGCCGAGCAGCCCCAATACCTTTTCATTCAAAATGATCGGAATAATCAGCAGAGACCGGGTTTCGAGGGCCTTGGCAAAGAATTTCAGCGTCGCGTCCTTTGACTTCGACACGTCATTGATTCGGATCGGCTTGGTCATGTCAAACCGCTCGCCGAGCTTCTGGGCGTCAAAGGGGATGCTCGTCCCCTGACTTTTCGGTACCGACTTGTCCTTGCGCCACTCGTGGCTGATCACGAGATCCTGGCCGTCACGTAGCTGCAGCAGATCGCAGCGGTCGGCGTCGAGCATGCGTCCGATCTCGGACACAACCACGTTCAGGAATCTTTCGAGATCGATGCTGGTCGGCAGGTCTCGGGCGAGCCTGTCAATAATGGCCTCGCGAGCCTCGTGCATGCTGATCTTGCGCTCGAGCGATAAAACGGCAGGAGGATCAATTTCGATCTTCATAAATAGCCGCCCTTATTTCTGTTTGTAGGCGTAAGGCTAATTTGATGTGTCAGGGGCATTATGTCAAGTTGACACACTTTGGTGGCAAAGTGTGTTCTTTCGAAACAATTTGCGATTTTTTTCAAGGCTCTGTTGTAATGACCGCCGGGTTTGATATTCAAGGATGGATTTTCCACCTAACTAAAGTCCCACCCTTCTATTCGCGAAGCTTTGCCGGGGAGAGGTCCATTTCAACCGACTTTTTAACGGATCACGATGGCCGTTTTGCTGGAAGTTTCACCCAATTCTCAACAGCTTAAGTACCCAAAACAGGACCCGTTGAAGTTTTGGCGGTAGGTAGATATTCATCTTTCGCCTCGTATTACACTGGGACCTAATAGGTCACAGTATCGAAAACGGCTCTAATCTCGGGCTGTTCGAAAAAATGGAGGATGGAAAAGCCTTCGTTATGTTTTTTCCATCCTCCGAAGCCAGGAACGTGTATTGGTTGGTTAACGGATCGTCGAACTATCCCCCTTGTGTAAAAATGGAAATAACAGTTTTAGTTCGCCAATTGCGTTAACCGCGTACCCGGCTAAGTTGGGCCATATAATCCAGAGTATATTTGGGTATCTCCGGATTTGAGTTCCTAGCAGATACTCAGTTTTCGACGTCTCATTTCAAGACGTGTTCTATGGCTTGATCTCAAGTTACGATCTTTTTTGCGGCTCAACCGTGCGCTCTCGCACATACAACAACATTTTTATTTCTTACTATTCAATTAACAGTTCGGCATGCCGTCCCACGGGGCGGCATGTGGAATGGGAGCGAGGTATTTTATGTTTCGGACGAACATCGCCTCGCTCCTACAAGTCTGGCGGCAATGAACTTTCGCCCACGATAACATTATGGGTGAGTGTCGATCGGTTTCCCAAAAAAGGTGTCGACGCCGGGTGTTATGTGATGGACAGCCGGCGTTCGGCTTTTTTATTAAGATTTCGCGCGGCGATCGCATTGGTTGCTCTGTTCGTTGGCATACAGATGAACGGCGACAATTCCCCTAAAGTCTGGTTAACGGGCAGCGTCAACCGCCGAGCGAATTCTGGGCCCGTCATTACTGTCGAATTTTAACCAGGAGAAATTAATATGTCACTTTTACATTGTCCCGAATGCGGACACGAAGTATCGAATACAGCCGCCGCATGTCCAAATTGCGCGCGTCCGCTCATTGCCGCTCCGGCGGCGCCGGTCGTGGAACGAAAGGTGGTAGTGGTGGAAAACCCGGATGATCGCAACGGTTTTCCGACATGGGCTTTTATTCCAATTGGAATACTTTCACTAATTTTGGTGGTGGTGATGTACGCCCTATTCGTGAGAAACGACAATACGGACGCGAACCAGCATACTAATATAAACGTCAATACTTCCCGACAGACAACTACGTCGGTACCGCCAACCCGAAGCGAACCGCCGATAACCTTAGCGCCGCCGTCGGCACCGCCGTCGACTGTTGCGGTGCCCGGTTCGCAAACATCGGTGGCCGAATCACCCACCAAGGGAAAGGTAAGCATTGTTGCAAAGATGACCGTTAAAAATGGTCCGCCGCAGGCGGTTCGAAACGAAAAGTTCTATCTGTTGGATCAGGACGTCGAGACGATATTAAGTTCGGCCGGTGTTAATCCGGTCGAGGGCCAGTCATTGACCAATAGTCTCGGGCTTTCGCTTGTATTTCCTGACCGGTACGGCGACTTTAATCGCAAAGCATTTAGCGCGATCAAAAAGCATATTAAATACAGCGGGCAGACCGATGGGTCCGGAAAAGCCAATCTCAGCGGTGTCGACCCGAATAGTTATTATCTGTTTGGCATGACCAGGGCGGGACATGGATTTACGGTTTGGAATTCGCCGGTCGCGGTTCAGGTAGGCGACAATATCTTGAATCTAAGCCCCCAGAGCCTGACGGAGATAACAGACCCGGCGGGGTAAAGGTCAGAAACCAGCAAAAATAAAAAAAGAGGTCAGTTGGGAGCCTCTTTTTTCATTTAGCATTGCTTAAACACCTCATTTGGGCCGATTAGCCAGACGGGGTCGTTTGTCGACCGCCTCGTCCTTTCTTGGCTTTGGCTTAGCTTCCGGATCTCCTTTTTTTGATTTGATCGTATTCGCTGGCGGCGGTGTCTTGGGTGCCGAGTTAGAGTTTGACTCCGGATCTACACCGACGTTAGCATTCGAGTTCGAGCTCCGGTTTGAGGCGGTTTTATTGGAGTCATTTTTGGGGGATATGTAATCCAGCCTTTTTTGTCCCGCCTCGGCGTCTTCGAGCAGGTTCGCTGCACGCTCATTCGCGGGGTCGAGCTCGACGGCCTTTTTTAACGCGGTGATCGCGTCGTGGTATTCGGCGAGCTTTACCAGGAGACCGCCGAGCTCGGTTTGATAGTCCGCATCGTCCGGTTTTAGCTTTACCGCCTGTTTGAATTCCTTTTCGGCTTCGTCGATCTTGTCCAGCTTGTAATACGTCCGGGCGAGGTTAAAGTGGGCCGCATCGTCGTTACCGTGGGCCGCGATCCATTTTTTATAGGTCTGGACCGCTTTCTCAAACGCCTTCTGCGACCTAGATTTGACGCGAGCGTCCGGGTTATCGGGGTCGATCGTCCCGCTCTGGGTATATTGCAGTTCGAGCAGCGCGTAGGCTATCCCGAGCTTGAAATGCGGCTCGGGCAGATCGGGATTGAGCTTGACAGCCTGCTTGAGGGCCCCGATCGCCTGTTCCGTCTGGTTTTCGTCAAGAAGGCGATTACCCTCAGCTAGGGCCACATTGGCGTCGGTAATATTGGCAAATTGCGATTCGGTTACAGTGTCAGTGTTGGTATTCGCTGTCTCATCGACGTTTGCGGCCCTACGCGCGCAGCCTGCTCCTGCGGCCGCAAACGCCGCGAGGATGACCATAGTGAAAACTTGCCTCATAAAAAGCATACGAACTCTCTATCCGGGCGGAAAAATAAACGGACGGCCCGCCAGCAGATGGACGTGAAGGTGAAAAACCGTCTGGCCGCCATCGGCATTCGTATTAATAACAACACGATACCCATTTTCCGCAAAACCCCGGTCGCGAGCAATACTCCCTGCCGTAAGCAGCAAATGGCCCAGTGCTCCCTTGTGAGTGGCACTGGCTTTATCGAGCGAATCGATATGTTCGCGCGGAATGATAAGAATATGCGTCGGTGCCTGTGGGACCAGATCGTTAAAGGCTACGCAAGTATCATCCTCGTAGACACGCTCGGACGGTATCCGACCGTCGGCAATTTTACAAAAAATGCAGTCTTCCACGCTCATATTGACAGCTCTTTATTAAAGCACAGACTGTCCGGTTTGTTAATTATTTGGCGGCTTCGCCGGCTTGGGCGGCAGACCCCGTACCCAGGCTTTCAGTAATTCTCGTAATGTCGGCACCGAGCGAACGGAATTTTCGTACTATCGTCTCATAGCCGCGGTCGATGTGATAGACACGGTCGATGGTCGTCTCGCCCTCGGCACACAAGGCTGCGAGAACGAGCGACGCCGACGCCCTTAGATCCGAAGCGATGATCGGCGCCCCCATCAGTCGCGTCTTACCTTTGACGACGGCGTGGTTCCCGGAGATCTGTATGTCAGCCCCCATCCGGATAAGCTCGGAGGCGTGCATGAAACGGTTTTCGAAGATCGTTTCGGTTATCGTCGACGTGCCCTCGGCCTGGGTCATCAGGGCCATATATTGGGCCTGCATGTCGGTCGGGAAATTGGGGTGCGGCTCGGTCATCATATCTTTTGACGTCAGGCCGCCGGGACAGCATCTGACAAGCAGCGTGCTTTGATTAAGCTCCTCGATCTCAACGCCCACCTCGCGCAATTTCTTAATGACGGCCGTGAGGTGTTCAGGCATGCAGCTTTTTATCTCGATCTCGCCATTTGTGATCGCAGCAGCGACGATAAATGTGCCCGTCTCGATGCGGTCGGGAATGATCGTATGCTCGGCCCCGCCGAGCGCATCTACGCCCTCGATCTCGATGACGGACGTACCGGCACCTTTGATACGAGCACCCATTTTATTGAGCAGCTCGGCCAGGTCTTCGATCTCGGGCTCTTCGGCGGCATTATTGATCGTCGACTTGCCATTGGCGAGCGATGCGGCCATCATCACGTTTTCAGTGCCGGTCACGGTCACCTTTTCGAAATCAATCGTGTTGCCGACGAGACGGCCCTTTGGAGCACGGGCGACGACATCACCCGCCTCGAGCGAGACGGTCGCCCCAAGCTGTTCGAAAGCCTTGAGATGCAGATCGATCGGCCGCGTGCCGATGGCGCATCCGCCGGGCAAGCTGACTTTGGCTTGCCCGAAACGAGCGAGCAGCGGTCCCAGTGCCAAGACGCTCGCGCGCATGGTCTTGACCAGTTCGTATGGTGCTTCGAAAATCTGCACATTACCCGCATTGACCTTGTGAGTTCGCAGCTCCGGCGTCAAAACCGTCGCCCCGAGATCCTCGAGCAGGCGCCGCTGGGTGATCAGGTCTTTGACATACGGAACGTTGTGAAGCGTTACCGTTTCGGCCGTCAGCAGCGTCGCCGCAAGACATGGCAGAGCGGAATTTTTGGCCCCGCTGATCTCGACCTTTCCTCTCAGCGGATTGCCGCCTCGGACTAAAAATTTATCCATACTAACCCTAAGATGCAGCATATAAGTAGCGGCTGCCTTAAAAATTTCTTATACATGCGAAAACAAAATGTTATCACAAGGGCGAAGACATTTGTTAGTGAAGCGCCACCTTACGCCGCACGACCTTGTTATTTAATGCGTCGTATTTCAGAATCATTACGACGTGCCAATTTCATTACCAGCTCCAATCCTAAATTCGACAGATCTCGCCAAGGCCGACGCGGCGCTCGTTAACAGATGCCGCGGAAACGATCAGTCAGCATGGGACGAGCTGGTTGAGCGGTATCAACGGCTTATTTTCGCGATCCCCAGGCGTTCCGGTTTGAGCGAAGAACAAGCCTCTGATGTATTCCAGGAGGTGTTTTTAACACTCTTTGAAAAGATCGATGAAATCCAGCAACCCGACAGGATAAGATCGTGGCTCGTTACAACCGCCAAATTCAAAACGTGGGCGATTATACGCGCCTCGCGCGGGTTTTACTCGCCTGAGACTGAGGAAGAAATGGCCGCCGAAATGGCAAGTATCGCCGACCATTCGCCGCTGGCTGACCAGATCCTGATCGAACTCGAAGAGCAGCATTTGATCCGAACGGCCCTGCACAAATTGGATGAAAAATGCCGGCGGATCCTGTCAATGCTCTACCTTTCCGAGTCCACCGCAAGCTACGCCGATGTTGCCTTGTCAATTGGGGTCGGTGAGACGAGTATCAGTCCGATGCGTACGCGGTGCCTAAAAAAATTGCAAACAATTCTTGCAAAATAGCATTGAGGTGTCTTTTGTCGATTTTTCGCAACACTGTATGGATGGAGAGAGTGATTTGACCGAGGAAAAACGTAATGAATAACCCACAAGACCAAATATTTGAACACATTGTCCGCCGCATGGCCGATGACAAAGCCATCGACGCACCCGCCGATGCGCTCAAATATGCCAAAAACCTATATCGAACGAGAGCGGCACAGCCAGAGGCGTCGATTGTCCGCCGGATCCTCGCCGTATTAAAGATGGACCTAGCCCCAAATCGGGCAACGTTTGGCGAACGTTCGGCAGCGACCGGTCAAGCGCGGCAAATGCTGTTCGAATCGGGAAGCAATGCCGTTGATCTGCGAATAAAGGCGGTGGGCAAGGCGTTTGAGATCAGCGGCCAGATTCTAGGCGGCGGGTTTGAAAATGGCGAGATCATGGTAGCTAATACCGACGAATCGTTCAGGGCCAATCTGGACAATCTCTGTGGTTTTACTCTTTCCGGCGTTCCGGCCGGCGAATACTCGCTCACGGTCCGCAACCGAACGTCAGAGATTTTGGTCAAACAAATTATCCTCAAATAGTCGATCGTATGACAATTCCAAAATATATTAGGAGAAAAAAGATGCTTAGCTTAATTTTAGATTTTTTTGGACAATCTTGGTCAGTCTAATGGTTTTCAATAATTTTTTGAAACAGGGGGCGGAATAATATCCGCCTTTTTTTATTTCTGGAATAGAATTAAAGCAATCTATGCAGAGCCACCAACTTGTCAGTAAATTGCTCGTTATAAAAGAAAAACGAAAACAGATTTCTTTGTTAAAAAAATATCATGAATTGATTAATCTCGAATTTGCCAGAGACTTGACGGATACCTGCTACAATTCGTGGACTAAAGAACCGCAAAAGACAAAAAATGCAGCAGAAGCTTTAGAAGCTTTATGTCAGATATATCCACACGATGAGGTAAAGGCTCTGGCGAGTTGGGCGAGAGCTATTGCATCTTTAATAGACGGTAAAATAGAGAAGGCCATAGTTCAACTTGATATCTCTTCAGAATTATTTAGATCGCTGAAGCAACTTAGACAGTCGGCACAACCTCAAGTAAGCAAACTCTATGCTCTCTCTTTACTCGGTCGTTATGATGAAGCAGTTGAGACTGGCAGAGCGGCGCTCAAGATCTTTGAAAACCACAAAGATCTTCTCGGTTCCGTCAAAATCGAGACAAATCTCGGCAATATTGCCCTGCGGCGGGAATTTTATGCAGAAGCTGAAAAGTTTTTTCTATCGGCCCGAAAGAAATATATTCAACTAAACGATAAGACGAGGTTGGCGATGTGCGAAAACGACCTTGCGATAACGTACTCTTCACTTAACGATTATCGAAAAGCCGAGTATTTCTATGGTCACGCACTCACAGAAGCACGCGAAATGAAGATGCGTGTCACTGAAGCCGAAATCGAAGCGAGTATGGGTAATCTCGCACTTTTTCGAGGCAGATTTGACGAAGCATTGCACCTTTTGGAACTTTCAAGGCAGAAATATGACGAGCTTAAGATGCCGCATCAAACGGCAATTGCCGAGCTCGAGATCGCAGATATATACCTGGAGCTGAATTTATCTAGTGAAGCGTTTTCGATCTACGAGCTAGTTACCACTTCTCTCAAACGGTTAAAATTACAGGCTGAGGAAGCGAGGGCGAGGGAGAATTTTGGCAAAGCTGCAATTCTGAGAAATGATCCTAAAAAAGCCAGACAGGAACTAAAAAGAGCGGAGCGTCTCTATCTACTGGAAAAAAACCCGGGCGGAGCGGCAAGTGTAAAATTAACGGAAGCGGTTCTTGAGCTTTCCCAAAACAATTTTAAAAAAGCCTTGATATTTACCCTCGAGGCCAAAAAACTTCTTTTAAAAACCGAAAAACTCCGGCCCAAGCTTCTATCCAATTGGATTCACGGTGAGATTTTAAGAAATTTAGGAAAATTTAAAGGAGCGGAAAAACTCCTTATCAAAACTTTTGAAGAAGCCACTAATATTAGTCACTCAAATCTGGCTCAAATTTGTTTGAATTCTCTCGGAGATCTTGCTCTTCAAACCTCCGATAGACAGGGAGCTGAACGATATTTCAAAAATGCCGTGAAAATGATCGAATCGCTTCGCGCGCCATTGCCCGCCGAAGAGTTTCGGATGGCTTACCTGGCTGACAAACTCGCACCTTTTGAGAGTCTGGCCAAAATTTATCTGGCGGAAAACAACCTTAATAAAGCATTTTTGATGATAGAAAAGGCAAGAGCCCGAACGCTTTCGGAAAATTTGCAAGACAATTCTGTTGATCACCGCTCCGTAATTTCGTCGAAACTTAATAAAAAATTGGCTGATCTACGCGAAGATCTGAACTGGTTTTACACTCGACTGAATCGCGCCGAGACGAGCGAATTGGTTGGTCTGCAAATAGAAACAAAAAAACGGGAAAAGCAATTTGACGCTTTGTTTCGGCAGATCGAAAGTACACGTATAAATGCCAATAAAGACAAGACAATACGCCGCATCCGCGATAGCCACGACACACTCAGACTTTTACAAGCAAACCTCGGGCAAAACAAGGTCCTAATTGAATTTATCAGTTTCGACGGCGTAATTTCGGCCCTTGTCGTCGGCGATAAAACGATCGATCTTGTCGCCGGACTTGGAACTGAAGACGAGATACTCACTCTTCTCGAAGGCCTGCAATTTCAATTTGGTGCGATGCGTTTTGGAAAACAAAGTTTGCGGGCCTATATGCCGGAGCTAAAAAAACGGGCAGATTCTTATCTGCAAAAACTTTATGAAAAACTTGCTAAACCTCTCGAAGGTTTGATCGGTGAACGGGATCTGGTTGTTGTGCCGGTCGGAGCGCTTCACTATGTTCCGTTTCATGCCCTGAACGACGGGGAAAAATATCTGCTTGAAACGCGGGAGATGGTTTATTCACCTAGTGCGGCTGTTTGGCGGTTTTTGAGTGAAATACCGGCGAAAAAAATTGAAAAAGCAATGTTAATGGGTTTTGCCGATGAAAAAATTCCGCTGGTAAACGACGAAATAAAGGCTTTGCAAAGTATCTTTCCATCTGCGCTCACATTTACGGGCGAGGGGTCGACGTTTGAAAATTACACGGAAAACGCCGACAAATATGACGTTTTGCACATAGCCTGTCACGGACAATTTCGACCTGACAGTCCAATGTTCTCCAACTTACATCTGGCTAACGGATATGTTACAGTCCGGGATATTTGCTCGCAGAAGCTAAGAGCCGAGCTTGTAACGCTTAGCGCCTGCGAAACAGGATTGAGCAAGATCTTTGCGGGTGACGAAATCCTGGGCCTAGCGCGCGGTTTTCTTTCGGCTGGTGCCAAATCTCTCGTCCTGAGCCGGTGGACTGTCAGCGACGAGGCGACGACGAGATTGATGAAAAGTTTTTACCTCAATTTACAACGCGGCGAGACGGTTGCCGCATCTCTCAGGATGGCACAAAAGGATTTCATCGACCGTGACGAACATCCCTACTATTGGTCGCCTTTCTTTGCGATAGGTCGATAATAATTTCGAAGCATGTCTTTTCGATTAAAGAGAGAACACTGTGGATAAAGCGGGGTTTTCTCCGGTTTTCGTGGGCGGGGTTTTTGATGAATAGGTTTAGCAATAAAATCTGGCTGAAAACCGCATTGGCGATCGTGTTTGTCTGCATCATATCGGTATTCGCGCTCGCCACGGATTCTGCGGCGGGTTGCGATTGTAACCCCACGCAAGTTATTGTCCAACTTAACAACCCGGCTAATCTCCCGGCCGTTGCCGCCCAATACCACCTAAATCCCGCCCCACTGGGACAATTCGCCTCACCGGCGTACTACCTTTTACAGATCCTCGATTCGCAGACGCCGGCACAGATCGTGACGGCGATGGCCGGTGACGTTCGAGTAAAAAAAGTAGAAGTAAACCGGGTTTTTTCGAATGCTGAGGTCTCTGGTTTAAATTGGACACAGGGTCAATCATGGGTGATAGGCCAGTCATGGGTTATCGGAGGCAGTGCCAAAGGTTACGGGAGGCAGTGGTTTGCGCAAAAGATCCGACTAAACGAAGCGTTTACCGCAGCCGGAACTCGCGGTCTCCGCACCGATAACCGGCAGCCGGTCGTTGTTGCGGTTTTGGATACGGGGATCGATCTCAATCACCCGGCCTTTGCCGGTCGTCTCGTCGCTCCGACCGATCGCTGGGATTTTGTCGACAACGATAACGATCCCAGCGAAGTGGGCTCGCTTCGTACCGATCCGGCTTACGGACACGGTACGCATGTCGCTGGTATTATAGCCATGATGGTGCCGGACGCCAAAATAATGCCGATCCGGATTCTGAACCGCGATGGTTCGGGTGAGCTGTGGCGGATTACGGCCGGCCTGATCTGGGCCTCAAATCACGGCGCCGATGTTGCAAATCTAAGTATCGGATACCCACAAAACGTAAGGCTGCTCCACGACCTGCTCCAATGCAATGAGCTTGGCACATCCGATGACGGCTCGACATTTCCCGAATTGACCCGTCCGTTGGCGCTTTCGGTAGCGTCGGGCAACGGGGCCGGCATAACACCCGTTTATCCGGGGGCCGAAACGACAGACGGGATGCTAGCTGTTGCGGCAAGCACGCGCAACGACCGCCTCGCCCTGTTTTCTTCTTATGATAAAAACTGGGTTTTCGTCACAGCGCCAGGCGACGCTATTATCAGTGCCTTACCCGGCGGCCGTTATGGCGCGTGGTCCGGAACCTCGATGGCTGCACCTGTCGTTGCGGGGCTTGCCGCATTGCTAAAGGCGCAGTTTCCGGGAACAAGCCCGTTTGGGAAACCCGCTGACATAATGGCCAGGATTAAGAGCACATCGGTCCAGAGCCGTTTTCAGAACCTGCCGCCGTGGGGTGACGTTCGATTAAACCGCGTCGATGCGCTATGCGCGGTGACAAATAACAATCAATGTCCGATTCCGTGACTTTGATTACCGCGTCAGCGCCGTGCTAGATTAGATCGTACTTGGCGATGGTCCCTACCGATTTTGTCAGCATTTATTTCGATAAAAAAATATATTTCGGAAATGTGTCTTTTTAGTAAAATAGGGCGCACTGTGGGAATAGCATAATTGTCTGCTAGGGAGTTTATATATGAAAACTGTGATAAGAAGAATCACTAAGGGAATCTGGCTAAAAACCACATTGATATTAATTTTTGTTTGTACCTTTTCGGTGTTTGCACGCGGATTTTATTTCGCGAGTTCCGATTGCGACTGCAACCCGAGGCAGGTAATCGTCCAGCTAAACAATTCACGTGATCTCCCGAATATTACAGCACAGTATCATTTAGATCCCGTACCGATCGAGCAGTTTGGCTCCCCCACATACTACCTTTTGTCGATTCTGGATTCGCAAACACCGCTGCAGATCGTGGCCCTAATGTCACGCGACTCTCGCGTCCGCAAAGCCGAAGTTAACCGCTTATTTTCAAATGCCGAGGTTGAAGGACTTAGCTGGACGCAGGGGCAATCATGGGTGATAGGCCAGTCATGGGTGATCGGTGATAGTGATCGAGCATTTGCAAGACAATGGTTTACGGGCCGCATCCATCTCAACGAAGCCTTTGCCGCAGCCGGTACTCACGGAAGAAAATTAGTTAACGGTCAGGATACCGGCGCTCCCGTCGTCATCGCCGTGCTTGATACGGGCATCGATCTCAATCATCCGGCATTCGCCGGTCGCCTGGTCGATCCTGCGGATCGTTGGGATTTTGTCGACGGTGACAACGACCCGAGCGAGGTTGGCGTGCTGACCGTTGACCCGGCTTTCGGACACGGAACGCACGTTGCCGGAATAGTGGCGCAGATGGTGCCAGACGCCAAGATAATGCCGCTACGCATTTTGAATCGCGATGGCTCGGGCGAACTGTGGCGAATTACCGCAGCTCTCATCTGGGCCTCAAATCACGGAGCCGATGTCGCAAACCTTAGCATTGGATATCCGGAAAATGCCCGGGTCCTTCACGATCTTCTGGATTGCGAAGACTTAGGTATCTCGGACGATGGAACCAGATTTCCTGAACTTGGAACAAACCGGCTCGCGGTGGCGGTAGCGTCGGGAAATGGTGGAAATACGGTTAAAGTGTATCCAGGTGCCGAAAGGCGTCAAGGGATGCTCACGGTCGCCGCAAGCAATGCCAACGATTTCCTGGCTCCCTTTTCGTCATATCAGAGCGGATGGGTTAATGTATCGGCCCCTGGCGAAAATATCGTGAGCGCGTTGCCGGGCGAACTATATGGCGTTTGGTCGGGTACGTCAATGGCCTCGCCAGTTGTTGCCGGCCTTGCGGCTCTTGTAAAGGCACAGCACCCTGACGCGGCGACATTTCCGGCTCCGCACGACCTCTTGAATCGAATTTTACGCTCGTCCGTGGATAAAAAGTACGGCAATACAAATTCGCTGCCGTGGGGGTCCGTCAATTTGCATCGCGTCGACGCTCTGTGTGCCGTTACAAATAATACTCATTGCCCGATCCCTCTATTTTGATTGAGGCATTTTGTCGGGACGGTTTATCCGTCTCGTCGGAATGCAATCTTTTCGTCTAAGAGGTCACGCCAAGGGGTGTGGCCTCTTTTTTTGTCTTTTTCATCAGTCTCAACGCACTGTGTTGATGCCGGCAATTCAAATCGTTGAGTTAGCTGGAAACTTACAAAGGCAGGTGAAGTAAATGAAAGAACAAGGTTTAAAAACAAAAAACAGAAAATTATGGAAAGCGGCATTCGTATTCGCTTTACTCGCGGCATGGGTTTCAATTCCGATGATAACCGGTAGGGTAAAGGCAGATGACTCGCCCGTGGTGTTAACTCGAACCGCCTCACTGGCGGCGCCGTCGGGCAGTGCGAATCCACACGGGATCGCCACGTGGCAGCTCTCTCAGGACAACAATAGAGAACTCGAAATCGAGATCGAAAATGTCAACCTCGCCACAGGTACGACTTTGACCGCGACGATAAACGGAACCGCCGTGGGACCGATCGTCCTGGACTCAAATAAAAAAGGAAAACTAAAGCGGCAGACGGAGGACGGTGAAACAGTCCCGACAGTAAATGACGGCTCGACCGTTGACGTTCGCAATGGAACGACGGTGCTTGTTGCAGGCGTTTTTCATAGCGTCGGACCGACACCGACGCCAACACCTACAGGAACTCCGAGTCGTACGCCGACTCCAACGCCGAGCCCGTCGCCGACCGCGACACCAAACGCCGGCGAGTTGTTCGCCGGATTGACGGGAGCTACGCTAAACGGTGTCGTGCCGAGCGGCTTTGCCGAATTTGAACGTGAGGACGGTGGCGCCGAACTTGAGGTGCGCGTCCGGCAGGTAAATCTGCCCATCGGCACATTGCTCACCGTTATGATCAATGGCACTTCCATCGGGAACATTGTACTCGAAAATCGCGGCGAGGGAAGGCTCAGGCTGCGAAGCGAAAATGGACAGACGGTCCCGGCAATCGTAGTCGGGTCAACGGTGACGATCAAAAACGGGAGTTCAACCATTCTCGCCGGAACGTTTGGCGGATCGGACACGCCCAGCCCCACCCCAACGCCGGGCGGAACGCCGAGCCCAACACCAACGGCAACTCCGGCGGCCGGACGCTCGTTTGAGGCGCATCTAAACGGGGCCCAGGTCACGCCGCCCGTGACAACTGCGGCGGATGGCGAGGTCAAGATGGTTCTCAATGCGGCAGAAACTCAGGCAACTGTATTTGGCGAGTTTAACAATCTGTCAAGCAATCAAACCGGAGCACGGATTGAGACAACGGTTGGGACAATTGTTACCGTCCGTGATCTCGGCGTCGGCGGCGGACGGAATGGTGAATTTGCCCCGGTGACCTTTAATGTCACAGCCGCTCAGGTACAACAATTGCGCAACGGCTTGCTCTCCGCCGTGATCACCAGCGTAAGCAACCCTGCTGGGGAAATTCGCGGAACTTTGACTCAGCACTCGAGCCACAGTGATTTTGACGGTGACGGAAATCAGGATTTCGCTATTTTTCGCCCATCTACCGGAAATTGGTGGACGCAAAACAGCAGCGGTTATGCAGTGCAGTCGCTCGGCGGATCGGACGACCGCGTAGTCTCGGGAGATTTTGACGGCGACGGAAAAACCGACGCGGCCGTTTTCACAGATGTCGGGGGACGCGGTATTTGGAAAATCCAGCGAAGCTCGGACGGCGGCCTTACGACATTTGACTGGGGCCTGCCGACCGATATACCCGTCCGAGGTGATTTTGACGGCGACGGACGGGCCGACCTGGCGGTATTCCGACCTTCGAATGGAGCCTGGTATATCCAAAAGAGCGACAATACGGGATATTCGATCGTAGCCTTTGGCCTGAGCGGCGATAAACCGTTGGCCGTCGATATGGACGGTGACGGAAAGGACGATATTGCGGTCTTTCGGCCGTCGACAGGCGTGTGGTACTGGATCAGGAGTTCGGATTCCAAGATCGGGATCGTTCAATGGGGTATGACGGGCGACGTGCCTGTGCGCGGGGATTTTGACGGTGATGGCAAAGCAGATGTTGCCGTGTTCCGGCCTTCGAATGGCGCATGGTACATCCTGAAAAGCTCGGATGGAACTTTTCAGGTCGCGGTATGGGGTTTGCCGACGGATATTCCCGTTGCCGGAAACTACGACGGGGATGGTAAGACCGATATTGCCGTCTTTCGACCCTCGGAGGGTGCCTGGTATGTACTTCGAAGCAGCGATGGCACCTTTCAGGTGGCTAAC
>JANYIL010000231.1 GCA_025362075.1 Chloracidobacterium sp. | reverse complement strand
CGAAACCGGTGACTACGAGCGGCTTACCATAATCGCGCGGCACAAATTCGTAGCACCGTGTGCCGATGACCGTGCTCACGTGGCCCGGCCCGACAAAACCGTCAAGTTGCAGATCGGGCGAATCGAGCATCGCTTTTAGCGACGGCACGATCATGATGTGATTGCAGAAAACGCTAAAGTTTTTTACATCGTCCTTGGCCGCCTGGAGCAGCGTCATCGCGGTCGAGGGCGATGTCGTCTCAAAACCTAAAGCGAGAAATATAACCTGTTTTTCAGGATTGTTCTTGGCGATCTTTAGAGCATCGAGCGGCGAATAGACCATTCGCACATCGGCGCCCTGTGCCTTGGCGTCGAGTAAATTCGTTTTCGAACCGGGTACGCGCATCATATCGCCGAATGTCGCGAAAATAACATCTGGCTCCAGCGCAAGCGAAATACAGTCGTCGGTGCGCCCAAGCGGGATAACGCAAACCGGGCATCCGGGGCCGTGGATCATCTCGATATTCGGCGGCAAAAGGTCCTCGATGCCGTATTTGAAGATCGTGTGGGTATGGCCACCGCACACCTCCATTAGCTTCAATGGTCTATCCGTCATCCCGGCTATTTTTTCAGCTAATCTTTTCGCCAGATCGCTCTGACGATATTCGTCAATGAACTTCATTTTCTGCCTCCAACAATGCGGGATGCTGCAAAAATTCATGCACCATATCCCACATGATGTGATACAGCGTTACATGCGATTCCTGTATCCGATGAATGCTCGATGTCGGCACCGTAAAACAAAAGTCGATCAGGTCCTGTTCTTTCATCTCCTGCATTTTGCCGCCTTCGTCGCCCGCAAATCCGATTGTCACGAGCTGCATCCGCTGCGCCGTTTGAAATGCGTGAAGCAAATTCTCCGAATTGCCGCTGGTGGATATGGCAATGAGCACATCGCCCGGTTTACCGAGAGCGATTATCTGCCGGACATAGACATCGGCGAAATTTACGTCGTTCGCGACCGCCGTTACCATCGCCATATCGTTGTTGAGACAGATCGCCGGCAACGCCTTGCGCCCGACCGTGATCGGATGCATAAATTCGACCGCGATGTGTTGTGCGTCCGTACCCGAGCCGCCGTTACCGCAGACGAGCAGCTTTCGGCCGCTATGAAAAGCCCTGGCCATTGCTAATGAAGCGGCTAATATTCCGTCCTTGTTATTTTCAAAAAACTTCTGCTTTACCTCAATACTTTCGCGCACCTTTTCGAGCAGCGAAAATCCAAGCTGCGCCTTTAACTCCTGCGGTTCCTTTTTACTCTCGTGCAGAAAAGGATAAAAGGATTCCGAAAAATTTTCGATAGCTTTTGTCATGGTCAGTTGTCGGTAGTCGGTAGTCAGTTGTCAGTTGTCAGTTGTCAGTTGTCGGGTTTACCTATTCCGACAACTGACAACCGACAACCGACTACTGAATACTCGTCTGAAATTGCTCGAATTCTTCCTGATACGAGCCTAATTCCTTTAGCAATGCCAGCGTCTCGTAAGCCTCTTTTTCGTCGATCTTGCTCATCGCAAAACCGACGTGGACCAGTACGTAATCGCCAAGAATAATATCATCAAGCATCCCGATATTTACTGCCCGGCGGACGCCGCCGATCTCGACTTTCGCGATATGGTTTTCCACATCGACGATCTCAACGACCTTGCCTGGTATGGCTAAGCACATATATTAAATTCTCCCGGATCGAATTTGAGCGTTTGCGATCGCCGCTTGGCCCAGTGAAATACCGCCATCGTTCGTCGGCACGCGGCTGTGCGTCAAAACCTCAAAATCGCGTGAGCGAAGCATCTCACACGCCGTCTCCAGCAAAAACATGTTCTGAAAAACGCCGCCGGAAAGGGCCACACGATTCAGATTACGCGTCTCGCGAATTTTGGTCGCCACATCGGCGATCAGAATTGCTACCGCACGATGAAATTTCGCCGAAACCTCCGCTGCCGAAACGCCATCCAGCAGATCGTCGACAGCCTGTTTAATTAACCCTTCACTTTTAATAATACCACCATCGGCAATGTTAAATTCATAACTTTTGGTCGAGGTTTTATCAGCGATCGTTTCTAGCGCGATTGCCGCCTGACCCTCGTAATTGACAGTGCCCCGCAAGCACGACAACGCCGATACCGCATCAAAAAGCCGGCCCATGCTCGATGTTTCCGGGCAGTTGATCCCGCTCTCGATCATCGATGCCAGCGCGGTCCATTTTTGGCGATCCAGTTCATCAGTGAACTGAATGCCGAAATCTAAAAATTCGTCGCCAAACGTCCGCTGTAAATAAACCGCAGCCATCCGCCATGGTTCGCTTATCGCTTTGGCGCCGCCAGGCATTGGGACGTAATCGAGATGAGCGATCCGCTCCGCGCAGGCAAAATCGGCGACAAAAAACTCGCCGCCCCACATTTTGGCGTCCGTGCCGAAACCAAGCCCGTCCATGGCCACCCCGATCACTTCGCCCTGTGCTCCATTGTCGGCCAGGCAGCTTGCGATATGTGCGTGATGGTGCTGGATGCCAATCTTTGTGCCGATACCGTCGCACGAATGAGCGTATTTGGTCGAGAGATATTCCGGGTGCAGATCATAGGCGATAATCTCAGGCTGGAGGTCAAATACCCGCTTGAAATGCTCGATGCCGTCAGTAAAAGAACGCAGCGTTTCAAGATTCTCGAGATCGCCTATGTGATGACTAAGAAAGGCATAATTATCCTTAGCCAGACAAAATGTATTTTTCAATTCGGCACCACACGCTAGGATCTGCCCGTTAAACTTGAAGGAAGTCTTGATCGGCGCGGGAGCAAACCCACGCGAGCGTCTTAGAACCATCAGACCAGAACCAATTGCGTTAGCGCGGCGATTCCTCGCGACCCGCACGATCGAGTCGTCCGTTCTAATGTGGATCCGTCGATCATGCATCAAGCAATAATCGGCGATCTTGTTTAACCGCTCGGCTGCATCTCTATCCTGGTAAACGATTGGCTCATCCAAAATATTTCCGCTTGTCATCACAAGCGGCCGGTCAAGCCCCTCAAAGAACAAATAATGAAGCGGCGAAGACGGCAGCATAAATCCGAGTGTGGCGACACCCGGCGCAACCTCAGTCGGAATCTTAGCGTTTTCTTTTTTCACCAGCAGCACAATCGGACGCGCTCGTGATTGCAGAACCTCGGCTTCTGCGACCGACACGTCACAGTACTGCTTTATCACACTTTCCGACGCCGCCATTAAGGCGAACGGTTTATCTTCCCGGTATTTTCTCTGCCGCAAACGCGAAACGGCATTCGCGTTAAGAGCGTCACATGCAAGGTGATAACCGCCGATGCCTTTGATCGCGACGATCTCGCCGTCTTCGAGCAACTTGCGTGTTCTCCCGACAAGGTCTGGTGACAATTCCGCTTCGCCGGCAGCATTGCGCAGCGACAAACGCGGGCCGCAGTCCGTACAGCATGTTGCTTCCGCATGAAATCTCCGGTTGCCAGAGTCTTCGTACTCGGTCTGGCACGGCGCGCACATCTCAAAATCCCGCATCGTTGTATTTTTGCGGTCATATGGAATATTTTCGACGATAGTAAATCTCGGCCCGCAATTCGTGCAATTGATAAACGGGTACCCGAAACGCCGGTCGCCTGGATCAAACATTTCGCTCAGGCAATCGACACAGGTCGCGGTGTCGGCAGAAACGGGGACGGATCTCTCCCCATTGCCCCTGCTTTGGACGATGCGGAAATCTTTATGATAGGCCGGCGATAGGAGTATCTTCGATTCGACCGTTTCAACCACCGAAAGCGGCGGCGGGGCTAATTTCAAGTCAGCGATGAATTTTTCGATTGATCGAGCTTTACCCTCAACGTCGATCAAAACACCCTTTGAATTATTGAGAACCCAGCCTTTTAGATCACTTTTTGTTGCTAAAGAATAAACATATGGGCGAAAACCAACCCCCTGCACGATTCCTCTCACCAAAATTTGTGTCCGCGTTCCCATTAGAAATTACACTAGTGCGGGTAGTATATTCTTTTGTACGTGCCGGGTAAAGGAACTTTGGACCCGGAAAAATCTCTATTTTTGTGTAGTTGACAGCAATTTATCCAGGTAAATAAAAAGAATCATGACTTGGCCTTGAGCATAAAAATGCTATTCGCCGGTCATGACTCCACGATCAAGAAACGAGAGCACAAGAACGATTCGCTCAAAAGTTAAGTTTAAAGCCAAGTTGAATTTGTCTAGCCGCACCAGCCGAGAAGATGCGTCCGAACTGGGCCGAATCAGCGATCGAGTTGGGTAAATCAAAATTCGGATGATTGATGATGTTGAAAGCTTCGACGCGAAATTCAAGATTTCGGCCGTCGCCGAAACGGATGCGTTTGACCAACGCGAGGTCGGCATTGGTGTAACCGGGTCCGGTCAAAATATTGCGACTGGCGCTGCCGAATGTTCCCGCTGCCGGAACCGAAAACGCGGCAGTGTTGAACCATAATTGCGGGTCGGGATTGCTCAGATTCGCGTTACCGATAATATTCGGGCGGTCTTGCAGTTGTCCGGTGTTACTTCGGTCGGCACTAATGCGGGGTGTGAACGGTCGTCCGGTTTGCGTGGCGAAAATGCCGGCAATTTCAAAATTGCCAAAGATTTGACGGGCGATTCCGCTCGACAGAAATGACTTTCCCTTCCCAAATGGCAGTTCGTAGATAAAACTTGCTACGAAGCGGTGGCGCACATCGAATTCGGACAATCCGCGCTCGCTATGCAAATCAAAACTGTTTTGCGGATTGTTGGTGGACGCTATGCTGCTCGGAACACCCGAAGAATCGTCGATCGCTTTTGACCACGTATAGGAAGCCAGAAATGTGAACCCTTGCGCAAAGCGTTTTTCAGCCCGCGTCTGCATTGAATGATAGATCGAATTAGCGGAAGATTCGCGGAACGCAATGTTGCCGAAACCGGCAAACGGGCGACGCGACGCAATTGTACCCGCTCCTAAAACCGCCTGGTTGATATTTCGAGTGCGCAGCAGATGCGTGCCTTTACTGCCAATATAGGAAACTTCGATAACCAGGTCTTTAAGAATTTCGCGCTGTACGCCGATACTAAAATTTTGCAAATAGCTTGTTTTCAGATCGCGCTGGACGCCGGTCGGCGAAAGCGTGCTGGCTCCGAGGGATTGCGTCGGAAATGGATTGTTCAGGCTGATCGGCGCGGCCAAAGTGCCGTTAAAAGTGCTCGTGCTGCGAAAAGGTGGATTGCCGTACAATGCGCCGAGTTCATTACCGACAATCGGCAAATCGTAGTAAATGCCGTAACCGCCGCGAATAACCGTTTTCTGATCTTTGAACGGCAGCCAAGCGAACCCGAGCCGCGGCGCGAAGTTATTTTTGTCTGTTTGATAAACCTGTCGTCCTAGCCCATTTTGACCGGCAATGATGATCGATCGGGTTTGTACATCAAAATTCGAGAGCAAATTACTTGGTTCGGTGAGCGGTGGATTCAGTTCATAACGCAGACCGATATTAAAGGTCAAGCGGCGGCTCGCTTTCCAATCGTCTTGCGCATAAAAGCCATATGATTTTTGTTGCCTGACGCGCTCTGCGTTGCCGACACCGAAAGTGTCCTGGGCGATCAAACCGAGCAGTAGATCGGCCAACCCAAAGCTGGTGTAAAGTCCGGTAAAACGGAAATCGCCGCGCGACGAACCCGGATTAAAATTGTTTGACCGAAATGGTCGCAGATCTACTCCGGCTTTGACAGTGTGAGACCCGCGCTGCAATGAGATGCTGTCAACTATTTGAAAAGTTTTGTCGGTGCGTTCCTGCGGTAGCTGTACATTGTTGCCGAGCGGGTCAAAACCCGTAACGCGAAAGGCCGGAAAACCGAAAGTGCGTGGGTCACTGGATAGTCCCGTCAGTCCAAGTGCGGTCACCGAATCAGTCTTATTTTCCGGAGCCCGGATCTGCCGCAAAAAGTTGTAGCCGAAACGAAATTCATTGACCGTCCGAGAATTAATGATTTGAGTGTAATTGAACGAAACGCTTTTGGTCAGCTGATTGTCGTTACGCCCGAAGCCGGGCAGATTGGTGTTGAGAGTACCGACTAATGAATCGAAAACATCGATTTGTTGGTCTTGATTGACGCTGTAACGGAAAAAAAAGTTTGATTTATCTGAAAATCTATGGTCGATGCGGATGGAAAACTGGTCGGCATCTTGCGGACGCGAAACGGTCGAAACCAGATTTCGAACCGGATCAGACGCATTGTTCGGCAGGGGAAAAGCGCGGGCGATGGCTTGGCCGATCGAATTGATCCGTTCCGGCGGAATAATGCCGTTCGGAAAACAGGCGGTCGTGTCGGTTGCGTTACAACTGCCGACCCTCTGCGGATCACGGATGCGGGCCGTCGCCCCGAAATTTCCTATTCGCTGTAATGCGGTCGGTACCGAAGCCGTGCGTGTAACGCCCTGCCGCAGGCGCAACCCTTCGTAACTTAAAAAGAAAAACGTGCGGTCTTTGCCCGAACTGAAAACCGGCACACCCTCGCCGAAATTCAAAAACGGCAACGGGCCGCCGAAAGTCGCACCAAACTGGTTACGCTTGAAAGGTGGAGTTTTGCCCGGCAAGTCGAAAAAGTTTTTCGCGTCGAATGCCGAATTCCGCAGAAATTCGAAGGCGTTGCCGTGATAGCGATTGGTCCCCGATTTGGTAATGATGTTGACCTGTGCTCCCGCGCCTCTGCCGAATTCGGCGGAATAACTGCTGGTCTGCACCTTGAATTCCTGAATCATATCTATGGACGGTCGGAAAACATATTGATTAGCAGACGAGTTGTTGTCGTCGGCGCCGTCGAGCAGAAATTGATTCGCCGATTCGCGGGCGCCGCTGACGTTAAAACCCCCTCGAAACGACAGCGAAGAACCCTGCGCCGCCGGAACAGCTCCGGGAACGAGTAATGCCAATTGCTGAAATTCGCGCCCGTTTAGCGGAAGCCGAACGATTTTTTCCTGGGAAATCACCGTCCCAACTGATGCCGTTTCCGACTGCAAAATTGGCACTTCGGCGTTTACCTCCACTGTTTCCGAGATTTGTCCAGCTTTGAGCTTGAGATCGAGGCTGGCGCGCTGGTCAACCTGAAGTTCAAAACCACGCAGGAGTAATTTTTGAAAACCGCTTCGTTCTGCCGTCAATGTATATTGACCGGCCGGTAGTAAAAGAAAGACGAAATCGCCCGAAGAATCGCTCAAGACAGTGCGCTGCTGTCCGGTTGTCGTTTGCTTGAGCGTGATTTTCACCTCGGACAAGTCCGCGTTCGCTTCGTCAATAGTTCGTCCAACCATTGTTGCAGTGGCGGTCTGAGCGAAAATCGGAATTGATGCGACCGAGCTAAAAAACGCGATTGCGGCAGCTAATAAAATAATGAAATACCTGACGGTTGAGGCGGGTTTCATAGTTAGACTCCAGTTAGTTTGGCAAAGGTTAAGAAAAAAGATTCATAATTAAAAAAAAATTGTCAGATGTACGTCACGTAGTATGACTCCCTCTGCAATTCCGTTATCACAGTTCGAAAATTCGAAGTATTTCTGTTGATAACGCTTTCACAACTATTTGTCAATCCAGTTTTGTGTTTGGGGTGTACGGGACTGCCAACACGATTTCCTAAAAGTACCTGATTCAGACCCTTGGAACGCCGGCAAAGGCGAGAAATCTGTTTGTAAATTTGCACTGCTGATATATAATCAGGCTTCAATAAAGAGTTTGCTCGACCGGACGTATGAATCTGCCGATTTTGAGTTCTATGAAAGAGAATGCCTGCGGCTGCGTCGAGGAGACGTCAGCTTTAGATCATGGCTGTCTCTGCCATGCCACGGGGTTTGTTCAAATTATCGGGCGTAAATACGCGGTAAGACTGCTGACCATGATCGGGGAGCACGGGACGCTTCGATTTAGCGATCTAAGAGGTGCGATGAATGAGATGAGTTCCTCGACCCTCTCCATCAGGTTGTCGGAACTCGAACAGGTGGGACTCATTCACCGGCATACTTTTTCTGAAACGCCGCCTCGTGTCGAGTATTCACTTACCAAGGAAGGTAAAAGGCTACGGGGAGAAATTTTTTCGCTTTCAAAATTTGCATCACGCCAATAAGACCAGGAGGAAAACGATGGATTCGATTACGATTTGGACATATTCGCTGGCGGTCGGAGCGGTGGTAATTCTAATTGTCGCTGTCCTGCTTATTCTTATCGTCCTTACCGCCCGCAAGATCGATTATCACGCAAAGGAGATCTGGCTCGCCGGAAAGAATATTGCCGGTAATACCGTGTCGATCTGGATGTTGAAAGACACCAACATCGTCGCCGCCGATATTCTCAAAACCGCACAATCGATCGCCGGTGTCGCTACCGGGATCGACAACAAATTAACCACCTTGAGTCAGGCGTTGACTCCAGGGAAGGAGTAAGCAATGGAGCTTCTAACTTGGGTGACAGTCATATATGCAGTCGTGCTTGTACTCACACTGGCCGTCGGCCTGATCACGATTTTGGTGACGTTGAGGAGCGTCGCAAAATCGCTCGGCCAGATCGACGGCGGGTTGCGGCAGGTCGAGAAAAACACCGATCCGCTAAACGCAGGCGTCGAGAAACTTAATGGTTCACTTGGCGGCCTGGCGGGTGGACTGTTGGTTGCGGAATTGAGTTTCGCATCTGCCGACGCCCATCTACAGGCCGTCCTCGATGCGGTAGCCGTTAAAAAGTAAGGGAATTTTACAGAGGTGACAAAATGTTTTTGATCGAACTAACACCGGAAACCGCGACCACCGTCAAAATAGTGTGGGCTGCGGGGATAGTAATCGCTTTGGTTGTGACGCTAATCGACGTCTCACTGCTGTTTCGCGTCATCCGCGCGGCTAGAAAGATCGACGGGCTTGCCGGCCGAACGTTGCCGGCGGCTGTCGGAATTGTCGGAAATACATCGGCACTGGCAAATTTGACCGCTACGAACGAAGTTGCCGAGGCGCTGATCGCAAACGCTCTTCCGATAGTCGCGGTCGCCGATGCGATGGATAAAAAACTTGATGCCGTATCGGCTTTCGTAGGTGGAGGGCAAAGATAATGGATACAGTTTTACTGCTGACGATTTTAACGATTGTCGCCGCCGCGGTTTTACTTATCGCGCTCGGTATCGGCTTGTTAAATATTGCTTTGGCCCTAGAAGGCATCGGATCGAGCCTCGATAAGATTGCATACGGCGTCCGGGCAATTGAGGTGGAAACCTCGCCGCTGCCAGAGTGCATAGACGGTATAAACGATTCGCTCGCCCCGGTTGTCGGGGGCTTTGAGGCGGTTGGCGGAAGTTTGACGAGCGCCGATATGCACCTTGGCAATATCGCGGGAGCTTTGGGCGTTAAATAAAATATGAAAATTGGCATCAGCGGAAAAGGCGGCTCAGGCAAGACAACAATTTCGGCAACCCTCGCACGAGTGTTTGCGCGTCAGGGTTTCCCGGTTCTCGCTATCGACGGTGATCCGAATCCTAATCTTGGAATGGCCCTCGGATTAAGTGTACAGTCGCTGGAAGACACGCCATCGATACCACGCGGCGGCATTACCGAAAGAGTGCAGGATGATGACGGCAAGATGCGGATGGTATTGACCGATACTGTGGAGAATATCGCCGCTTTGCACGGAATTGAAGCACCTGATGGGATTCGCCTGATAATCGGCACGAAGGTTGAAACTGCCGGTGCAGGCTGACTGTGTTCAGCACACGCTGCCGTGCGCAGCTTAATGGGAGAGATAGTTTCAGAAGCAGACAAGATCACCGTGATGGATATGGAGGCCTCGCTCGAACACCTTAGTCGCGGAACTGTCCGGCACGTTGACGTTCTCTTGATAGTCACCGAACCGTACTACCGCTCGCTCGAAACCGCGCGACGAACACTGCCGCTCGCACGTGCACTCGGCATCAATCATATCTATGCAGTCGTTAACAAATATCGAAGTGCGGAAGACGAGAAAGCGGTTACCGATTTTTGCCGGGACAATGAATTGGAGATCATTGCAAAGATTCCGTTTGACACCGACGTGACGCAGGCTGATCTCGAAGGGCGGTCTCTATACGATTTTAATCCGGCCTCGCCGGTGGTTAAGGTAGTCGAGAAACTAGCCGGGACCTTGCGGGAACGCATTCCGCTTAACAATTCGTCGGCGAGTAAAGTTTTAGCAAAGCCAAACTGTTAGCGTTAGAACTGCCTAAGTGAACGGGCGGATAGGAGAGACCTCATGTTAGACGAATCTAATTCAATGAACGGAGAAATGACGCAGGAAAATGCTTCGCAGGAGGCCAAGCCGGAAGAAATGCCGAAAGAGCTTTCTTTTGGACCGCTCAAGAAAGTTTACGTCTTTTGGCTGGCCGGTATGAGTTGCGACGGCTGCACGATAGCCGTGGCTGGCGCAACCAATCCGCCGCTTGAAAATTTGCTGACCGGCACAATTACCGGTCTGCCGCAGGTTATCTTGTACCATCCGGTCCTATCGGTCGAGGCCGGCAAGGAATTTGTCGAGAATTTTTATAGGGCTGAGCGTGGCGAACTGGATGCCCCCTATGTTGTCTGTTACGAAGGCTCAATTGCGGATGAATCAATAGCCGCGGCGACCGGAGGTTATTGGTCGGCGCTGGGATCCGAGCATCTCGGCGGCGACAAGCATCGTCCGATACCAACTACAGAATGGCTTACGAAGCTGGCTCCGGGCGCGGCGGCCGTGATAGCTGTTGGAACCTGTGCGACGTGGGGCGGAATTCCTGCGGCGGCCGGTAACCCGACCAACGCGATGGGCGTGATGGATTTTCTTGGCAAAGACTATCGCAGCACAACTGGCCTGAACGTCATCAATATTCCGGGCTGTTCGCCGGTTGGTGATAATTTTACCGAAACTGTGGGAATGGTTCTGCTTTTCCTACAGGGTATCGGCCCTTTGCCGGAATTTGACGAGCTTGGGCGTCCGGCGTGGCTTTTTAATGATACCGTGCATACCAAATGCGTCCGCGGCGGATATTACGAAGAAGGCAACTTTACCACCGAATACGGAGGCAAAGAATGTTTGGTCGAGGTCGGCTGTTGGGGGCCGGTCGTGCAGTGCAACATCACATCGCGCGGGGCGATCAATCATATGGGTGGCTGTATGAATACTGGCGGCATTTGCATCGGCTGTACGATGCCCGGTTTTCCGGACAAATTTGCTCCGTTCTATCAAATGCCGCCCGGATCCGCTGTTTCAACCAACGCCGTTCGCGGCTATGCAGCGGTTATCAGGCGTTTGCGCCGCATGACTATGCGGTATCAAAACATGGAAGCACGGTGGGATGAAGATCACCACGTTCCGAGCGGATGGGGTGCCTTTGAAAAGCCGTCGCTCGCCAACCGTGCGATTCACTATTTGTATCAAAAAATGCAGTATGCCAACTCTACTAGGCCGGGAGATGTCGTGCACCCGGAGTCGCTAAAAGCAAAGGGATTTCATACCCCGGAAGTTTAAGAACCAATTACGAATTACGAATTACGAATTACGAATTTCGTGGAATTCACGATTCTGATAATTCGTAATTTGAAATTCGTAACTCGTAATTCAAACAAAACATTATGTGCTTCAAAAATCTACCGATTGACTTCGACGCCCAGGGCAAAGCTTTTCTGCGGGGCGGCATACGTGACCCGTATTCGACCAAAAACGCTATCACTTCGGTTGGCGACGTCAAGACAATGCCTTACGACAAAGTGCGTGAGCTGCTGGCTCGAAACGGCTATATCAAGGATGTTGATTTCGACCCGGTAACCCGTGTCGCCGGGGCTCTCGCCTTTCACGGCGTGGCTGATCTGGAAAACCGCAAGTTTATTGAGGCACGTTCGATGGCGACGCTGTTTCGCGGTTACGAACTGATAATGCAGGGCCGCGATCCGCGTGACGCGATCTTTATCACAAGCCGCGCGTGCGGCGTATGCGGCGGAGTTCACTCGTCGTGTGCTGCGCTCGGCATCGAGATGGCTTTTGGCATCACGCCGCCGCCGCTTGGCATTATCGTACGAAATCTTTTGCTCTCGCTCGAGTTTTTATATGACAATCCGCTGCACTTGTTCCTACTCGCCGGCCCCGATTACTCGGAACTGATAGTCAAAGCAACGACTCCGAGTCTGTGGGAAAAAGCAAAAGTCACAGCCGCTCCGAATGCCGAGCATCACGGCTACACGACGATTGCCGATCTGATGAAGGACATGAACCCGCTATCGGGCAACCTTTATCTCGAAGCACTGCATATGACCCGCGTCGCGCGTGAGGCATACGTCGTCATCGGCGGAAAATATCCGCACCCCGAAACGCTCGTTCCGGGCGGTGTTAGCACGACCGTGACCTTGCAGACATTTAATGAGATATATGTCCGGCTACAGCAATTTTTTGATTATTCGAAAAAGGTTGTGACAATATGGGACGATTTGACCAACTTTTTCTACGACGCGAACCCGGAATATAAGAAAAACGGAATGCGGGCGGCGAATATGGTTGATTTTGGTATCTGGGATGACCCGGACACATACGACTCAAGTTACGAAAACTGTAACGAATGGGGCGAAAAGCGTTGGGCAACGCCGGGAGCCGTCATCGGCGGCGAACTGGTCACGACAAATTTACAAAACATCAATCTTGGAATCGAAGAGTTTATCGAACACTCATTTTATAAAGAGTGGACGAACGGCGATGGCGCCGGTTTGGCTCATCCGACCGACCCGTCGGGTGCGCCGCTATCGCCCTTTCATCCGTGGAATAAACAAACTCTGCCAAGCCCGTCCGGACAGAATTGGCGTGAAAAATATACCTGGGCGACCAGTCCACGTTGGGACCGGCAGGTTTTCGAGGCCGGCTGCTACGCCCGTATCTGGAACACCGCTGCCGCCCAGAAGATTCGCCCGAATCCGTTTATCGAATCAACCGGAACGAGTATGAAAATCTGTCTGCCAAAAGGGGCTAAGCCGGAGATGAATGTCGAATGGAAGATCCCGCCGATCTGGAATACTTTCGAACGCAACAGAGCGCGGGCTTATTGCGTGGCATATACGGCAATGGTCGCCATGAACGACTGGATGAAAGGGCTTGATCTGTTAAAACAAGGTAAAACAGCGGTCGCCACCGAATTTGAGATCCCGAAAACAAACCGCATCGGCGTCGGTCTTTGGGGCGCAGGACGCGGCTTTCTCTCGCATCACATGGAACTCGACAAGGGTCTGGTTACCAACTATCAGATCGTCACGCCTTCGACAATTAACGCTTCGCCGATGGATGCCTGGGACAAACACGGCCCGTATGAAGAAGCCGTGCTGAACACACCAATTCTTGAGGAATTCGACAAGCCGGAAAATTACAAAGGCATCGACCTCCTGCGAACTCTTCGGAGTTTCGACCCGTGTATGCCATGCACGACGCACATCTACGCCGGTGAACACACGGTTGTTAGAGAAATCAACACTTGTGCGTGCGGTGTCGATGGATAAAATTCGGCGGGCAAATTTGCGAAATATTCGAAATCGATAAAGGCGGGCTTGCCCGCCATTTTAATCTCGTGAACAATGAAAGCTATTTTCCGTCTGCGAGGGTATTGATCGCGGGCGTCGGTCATCCAAACCTGAAAGACTTATCGTTTGGCCAGATATTCCTTGCGCATTTGAAAGAACAAAACTGGCCGGACAATGTCGATCTTGAAAATTTAAGCTTTGGGGCAATCGCTGTTTTGCAGTGGTTTCAGGATGATCCCGATAAATATGACCGGGTGATTTTTGTTTCGGCAGCAGAACGAGAGGGGCGTGAACCCGGGACACTAAATGTCTATAGTTGGGATTTTGCGCCCCTTGACGAGGAAGTTGTTCAGGAATGCGTGGCCGAATCGGTAACCGGGATCATCAGTTTGGACAATCTAATGATGATCTTGCAGTATTTTAAGGCTTTGCCTCCTGAGGTCGTCGTGTTAGACCTCGAACCCGTTAACTCGGAAATCGGTTTTGAGTGCAGTCCGGAAATCACGGCGCGATTCCCGGAATTTGAAGAAATTGTACGCGGGCGGCACGGATAAATTTAGGAAATGAGCGAAACAACAACTGAACTTATCGAAGAGACGACAGCTTTCGACCAATTAAACACACTTCTCGAGTCGATCGAACAGCACCCGGAAGAGGCGGTTCGCAACCACGTTCGAGCGCTAGTTTATACGCTCCTCGATCTTCATCACGGTGCGCTCAAGCGTATTGTTGAAATAGTTTCTGCCCAGCCCGAAGGCGAAAGGATCATGGAGGAACTGACCGGTGACGAGCTTGTGCAGGCGGTTTTAATGGTTCACGAATTGATGGGAAAGCCGCTGGACGCTCGCATTGAAAAAGCGCTTGAGATCGCTCGGGAGCAACTAAAAATTTATGGTGCTGATGTTGAGCTTGTCGAAGTCAAAGATGGTGCCGCCCGTCTTAAACTTTTCGGCGGCGCGTCGACAGCTAATGTTTCGACCAGTATCCTTAAGGCCGAAATTGAACACGCTCTACACGAACATACGCCCGACCTTCTCGACGTCGAATATGACGACATGATCGCCCCTCTTCGTGCGGCCCAATTAGTGCAGATACTCCCGTCCAGACACGTCCAAGCCGCTGCACCAAACGAATTTTTTATGCCGGTAATACGCTCTGACCAGGTGCCTGATAACGAGATCCGCGTCGTCGAGCTTGGCGGCATTAATCTGTTATTTTGCAACGTGGCAGGAACTAATTACGCCTTTCAAAACGCCTGCCCGGTCGCAAAACTACCCCTCGGTGAGAGCCTTTTTGCCGATGGAATTTTAACGTGTCCGTGTCACGGCTATCAATACGACGTGCGGAAAAAAGGAAAATGTCTGACTGACACCGATCTACAACTTGCATCACTGTCGCTGCGGATAGAAAATGATATTTTGAAAGTTGCCTTGCCACGGGAGGTTTAGAAAAATGCAGAAACTGCCAATCGACTTGATCACGAGCGACCAACAACCAACGATCTTTTGGCAAGACGAGATCTTGCAGGTGATGTTCTGGATGCGCGGCGAGGGTTTTGGCGAACAAATTACCGTCGGTCAATTAGTAAAGTTTCTTGACACTACCGAAGAAATTCTCGCCGTAAATTTGTCGGAACTAGGCAAAAAGGAACTGGTCACCTACCACTTTTCCGACACCTATCAATTAACCGAAACAGGCGTAAAAGAAGGCGGACGCCGTTTTGCCGACGAATTCGACGGAATGCTAAAACAGGGCCACTATGAATGTAACGACCCGGACTGTGATTGTAATAACCCGGAATCGGGTTCCGATTGTAAGCATTTGAGTTCGCATATTCATTAGCTTTTTTCCCAAAAAAATACGTGGCGGTCTCGGTTTCAAGAAAATTCTTTTCACGCCTTGTCGGTGTCCGTCTGGTTCGCCGCATCGCTCAGACACTACTTCTGATCCTCTTACTGATCGTTTTTAATTTTTTTCTTATACATCTTGCACCGGGCGATCCAGTTAATTATCTCGCCGGGCAAAGCGGCGACGAGCAGTATTTCGCGTTGATCCGTGCGAAGTTCGGTCTTGACCAGCCGCTTTTGACACAGCTTTGGGTGTATCTTTCAAGCGTTGCGCGCGGCGATCTCGGGTACTCGCTCAGTCATCAACAGAGCGTGGTCTCCGTTATCCTCGCCCGCGTTTCTGCCACGCTATTGCTGATTATCCCGTCGATCTTTATCGCATCATCTCTGGGGATACTATTGGGCGTCGAATCGGCTCGACGGCAAAACTCGGTTGTTGACCGCGTTATTAACCTGTTTGCTCTGCTCGGCCACTCGCTGCCGGCTTTTTCTATCGGGCTGCTGCTGTTGCTTTTCCTTTCTCTCCAACTGGGGCTTTTTCCGGCACAGGGAATGACTTCCGCCAGTGGGGATCTAAAAGGTTTATCGTATGCGACGGATCTTATATCGCATCTGACGCTGCCGTGCCTGACGCTGGTTATTGTTCAGCTTGCGCAGATCCTTCGATTGGCGCGCGCTGAGATGCTGAACGTGCTGGATGAAAATTACATCACGGCAGCTCGAGCTAAGGGCGTCGGCGAGACCCGCCTTTTATATGTCCATGCTCTCAGGAATGCTCTTATTCCGGTAGTAACTGTTATCGGCAGCGATCTCGGAATGCTGCTCAGCGGTGCTGTTCTGGTCGAAACGGTGTTTGGATACCCGGGACTCGGACGGCTGATGCTCGAGGCGATCGCCGCCCGCGATTATCCCGTTTTGCTGAGTCTTCTTCTATTGACTTCGGTCGGTGTAGCGGTAGCCAATTTTCTTACCGACACGATCTACCCGGCGCTCGATCCGCGGATCAAGTAAACAGGAGGAACTTCTGTAGAATTGCTATTCAAAAGTCTTTAAATTGCCACTAGCTTTAGCTAGTGGATACGGTCAAATAAAGAAGAGGCTTTAGCCAAATAACAAAAAAAATTAAACATCCTTTGTGCTTTAGCTAAAGCTGTTCGGATTTTATACTATTTTTTTTGGTTTTCGGCTAAAGCCTAAGATTGAATTGCATTTATCCCACTAGCTGAAGCTAGTGGCAATTTATAAAACCCATGGCAATACTCGACATATTCGGCACACAAAACACCCTCTGGACATCCCTGTTCCGGCGAGTATTGACGCGCGACGTTCTGGCCACCATCTCGATCGCTGTGCTGGGAATATTCTTATTCACAGCTATTTCCGCAGATTTTATTGCGCCATTTGATCCGTTAAAAACGTCGAATGACACATTCCAGCATCCGTCGTGGCATTTCCTCTTTGGCACCGACGATCTCGGCCGAGATGTATTTAGCGGCGTAGTTCACGGCTCTCGAAGCTCGTTGATGTTCAGTGTGTTTGTTTCGCTCGCGAGCGGATTGATCGGCGTACTGGTGGGTGCGACTGCGGCGTTTGCGGGCGGTCTTGTTGACGATGTGCTTATGCGTTTGACGGAATTTGTCTTGATACCGCCCAGATTTTTTCTCGCTTTGGTCGTAGCGGCGTTGTTTGGAACGTCGTTTTTGTATCTCGTAATTATCTTGAGCTTTACATATTGGACAACCATGGCCAGATTAGTTCGTGCTCAGGTTCTGTCGCTAAAAGAGCGGCCATTTGTCGAAGCCGCCACAGCCCTCGGCGCGTCCCGGACGAGAATTCTCCTGTTTCACATTCTCCCCAATGCATTTCCGGTCATCGTCACCCAGATAATGCTCACCGTCGGCAGCGTCATCCTGCTCCAGGCGTCGCTCGAATTTATCGGCATCGGCGACGCCGACCGAATTAGCTGGGGATCGATGCTCCACAATGGCCAGCATTTCATCCGCGATGGCTGGTGGATGGTCGTCTTCCCAAGCCTCGCCCTCGCCCTCCTCGTCCTCGCCCTAAACATCCTCAGCGACGCCCTCAATAGCACGCTCAATCCGAAGACGCGCCCAGTGTATCCTGACAAGGCAGTCTGAGTTTTACTTACGCAGATTGGACTTTACTAAAATGACTATAGCCGCAATTAAGATAATCCCTCCAACGATCAGAAGAATATAAAGCCTGCTCTGGCCGAAAAAGGACGAAGAATTTGTGCTGGGGCTTTTACCGTCTTTCCACCAGGCGTCTTGGGCGAAGTATATGTTCGATTTGGCGCTCCATTTATACATTCCCTGAAGATCTCTTTTGTAAGCCACTCCAGAGTGTGGTTCATAGAGCCATAGATACGGTACATCTTTGACCAGTATTTCCTGAGCTTCGAAATAGTATGCCGCGCGTTTTTGCTTGTCGGTTTCCGAGGCGGCCAGTTCGAAGAGCTCGTCAATACGTGGGTTGCGGTAGCTGGCTCCGTTTGAAAATGGGATGGCTCCGATATTGCTTGAAACAACCGTTCTTTTTACGCCTATGTCGGGGTCGGGGCCGTTTTCGAAAGATGCGAATCCGAGATCGAAATCTTTTTTTATGTAAACAGCGTCAACAGCAGAGCTGAATTCCATCATCTGTAGGTCAAGCTCAATACCGGTTTCGCGAAGTTGATCGCGCAGGACCTCTATAATTTTTGCGTAGCTCTGTGCATAGACATATTTCAGGTGAAACCGGACGCCGTCGGGACCACGCTCATATCCGGCCTCATCGAGCATCTGACCGGCAAGCGCCAAATTCTGTTCATACTTCGTGACGTTCGGATTGTACGCCCATTTTAAAGCGCTTGAGATAGGACCGGTAGCAACGGTCGCCCGGCCAAACAGGACCTTGTCGACGATGTAATTTTTATCAATTGCGTATTCCATCGCTTGACGGACGCGAACATCTGAGAGCGGCCCGCGGGTTGTATTTAGCACAACGGTATCGACGGTCGCATAGCCTTCCCATCCTTTTTCCGTGATAGTAACATCTGGCAGCTTTGACAAACGCCCGATATCAAGCGGCGTCGGGTTCCCAAAATAATCGATCTCGCCGTTTTCAAAGGCTATTGCCGCCGTCTCTGCGCTCGGCGTGACCTTATAAACGAGACGGTCCAAATAAGGCTTTCCGGTCTTGAAATATTTATCGTTTTTAACGAGTGTTAAGTGATCGCCCTTCACCCACTCCTGAAACTTAAACGGCCCGCTCCCGATCGGCTCGATGTTGTGTGGATTTGTCAGCGGGTCAAGGTGTTCGAAGAGGTGTTTTGGCATGATCGGCGCGTTTGTGACGTCGATCAATTGCAGAAAAGCGGCATAAGGATGCGTAAACTCAAAAACGACTGTATGAGCATCCGGCGTCAAGATCTTCAAGAGTTTGTCGCCTATCGACGCTCGAGTGCGCGAGTGGTATTTTAACAGCAGTTCTTCGAACGTAAACCGCACGTCTTCCGAGGTCAGCGGAACGCCGTCGTGAAATTCGGCTTTTTGTGCAAGGTGAAATGTGTAGATTCGCCCATCGGGTGAAATTTCCCAATTTTCGGCGAGATCGGGAACCGGATTTAGATCGAAGTCCTGCGCAACCAGCCCGCTAAAGATCGTACCGCAGATCGTCTGAACGCCGCCCTGCGTCGTGATCGCCGGGTTAAGTCCGCCCGGATCGCTGCTGACGGCGACAACGACGGTGCCGCCGTATTTCGGCTCATCGGCCAAGAGAGATAAGGACAGCGACGCGATAACCAAAAATATGGCGGTGAGATTGATAAAAACCCTCCGCATCGCCGGCGAATTAATAGACTTTAGGTGCATCGTTCATAAACTATATCTAAATACTTCGAAATACAAAACTAATGCCTCGCCCGGTTAGCGAGCCGCCGATCTTTGTCGGAAAATATGCTAAATTATGATCATGAAACTTGACCGAATGCTCGGAATGAGAGCGAAAATTGGCGTAATTATTGTCGTTTGTTTTTGCTGGACTTACGCCTCGCCCCAGAACGTTCCGGCGGACTCAACGTCGTTAAAGCTTCGTCGTCCGGTGGCGAGATCAATGGCCGGGAAGGCTCGGCACACCTATACCGTCAACCTCAAAAAAGGAATGTATCTCGACGTGGCCGTCAAGCAGCGTGACGTCGATGTGATCACTGAGTTATTTGGTCCCGATTCCACATCGCTCGGTAAGTTTGACGCCCCAACGAGCGAACGCGGGATGGAACGCGCTCGAATCGGAGCGGACGTGGCCGGTGTCTACCGTATTGAAGTGTTTACAACCACCGAATTGGCTGGTCCTGGCGAATACACCATTGAAATCGAGATACTCCGCAAAACTAATGAAAGTGATGCTCGTGTACTCATGGCCGTTGGTTTACAGCAGGAGGCAATTCGCCTTCGTTCAAAAGCCGAAACACGCAAAGACGCGATTCCCGTTTACGAAAAAGCTGTGGAGATTTGGCGCAAGCTTAAACCATCGGGCGACGAAGCGAATACATTGCGCTCTATCGCGTTCGCGTATCAAAGAATGGAACAGTTCGATAAAGCGAAAGAGTATTTTGTGAAGGCACTGGAGATCTGGGAACGGATCGGCGACCTGCGCTCGGCCGCTTTCACCCATGTCATCTATGGCGTTTATAGTCGTAAGCAAAATGATTTCAAAGCTGCTTTAGAACATGACCTGCGTGCCCGAAAGCTTTGGATAAAAGCTAATGACAGACCCGAACAGACGCATAATCTCGTTCAGATCGGGAACGATTACCTGAGCTTAGGGAAAAACGACCTGGCTATTGCGCATTTTCAGCAGGCCCTCGATCTCGTCAGATGTATTGGCCGCAAATCGATCGAGGCCCTCGTCCTGAGTGAATACGGGGATGCGCACGTGAAGCTCGGCAATAAAGCAGAGGCATTGACCATGTACCGTCGGTCAGTCGAATTATGGAAAACTTTTAAACAGGACACAATCGCAGCGGGCGTCGAGGAAAAGATCGCTAAGCTGTCACTGAAGTAACCGACAAAAGTTCGCTGATAAGCGATAGAACTTCGTTAACCGCAAGTGGCACGGCCCTCTCGACAGGCGGACGCAGGCCTTCAACGGCATCCTCGACGTATTCTGGCTGGCATCCCACCAGATATACTTTTGGCGGGCAAACATTGAGGGCTTTTGCGAGAAGAATAACTTTTGACGGATCAGCGTAGTGCATATCAACCATCGACTGATGCAACCCTAACAGGTCATGCGGTTGATCCAGCCGTGGTTCGACGACGAACAAAGTTCCCGGCTCGGCACCCTTATCGATCGCGTCAACCAAAATGAGTGCGTCAAACCCGCCCATCAATTCCTGAACAAGCGCAATTCCACCGATTCCGGCATCATATATCTCTACGCCCTTCTGCGGTTTGTGGTCCGCAGAAAGGCTTTCAATGACCCGGATACCAAATCCATCGTCTCCCCGAAGAACATTTCCCATCCCAGCGACAAGAATCTTCATATTCCTTTGTTTAACATTATGAGACTACACAGTTATTATAATGCGAAATTTATTGCAGATGATATTGTTTATTTGTGAATGAAAAAGGGGATCCGTGCGTTATGAGCGTAAGCTGTCAAAGGGTTCCCTGTTCACAGCTTTCGTTTACGAGTTTTTTGAGTCGATACTCACGTTTTTATCGTTTTTTTTTCTCTCATTCGTGCATTCGTGGCTTAAATTTTGCCACGCATGCACGAATAACGGAATAAGAATTCTCACTCATTAGGTTTTTCAAAGAACTGTCTAATTCTATAATGACGAGCGTCGGTCAATTGCTTCGATCGAAACGGGGGTAAAGAATCAATCACTCACGTTACATCATTCAAGGGGAGATTGATCTCAAAAACCGTTCCTATCCCAGTATCCAGGCGTCGTGCCGACAACTTTCCATGGTGTCCGATGATTATACGATGGGCGATCGACAATCCCAGTCCTACACCTTTTTCCTTGGTTGAAAAGAAAGGATCAAATATCTTTGGCAAGTTTTCCTCGCTGATGCCTTCGCCAGAATCCTCGACCCTTACGACGCAACTACCATCTTTCACATTTGTCTTGAATACAATTTGTCCGCCTTTGTTTACGGCCTGCAGGGCGTTGATTGCGAGATTGAGCAGAACTTGCCGGATTTGCTCTACGTCGAACGTGAGGTCGGGGACGCTTTTACTCAGATCTTTTTTTATCAGCACACCCTGCGAAACGGCTTGATTTTCGATTAGCGACGCAACCGATTCCACAACACTGTTTATGTCGCTACGTTCAACGGCGAGTTTTGCGGGCCGGGCAAACCGCAGGAATTCGCCAACCATCTTGTCGATTCTTTCAATTTCCTTGACCGCTAATTCCGCAAATTCACGTCGAGGACTTTCGGGGCCGAGTTCGTCTTCCAAAATCTCTATTGCCCCTTTTATCGAGGCAAGCGGGTTGCGGACTTCGTGAACAATTCCGGCGGAAAGTTCGCCCAGCGAGGTGAGCTTTTCTGCCTGCAGGAGTTGTTGGAAGGTTTCCTGCAATTCGTTGTATGCCTGCCTCTTTTGTTCGGCGTTTCT
>JANYIL010000220.1 GCA_025362075.1 Chloracidobacterium sp. | reverse complement strand
TATGAAACGATGCCCTGAATGCAGGCGGGATTATTACGACGACACGCTGCTCTATTGTCTCGACGACGGAAATGCTCTGCTCGAAGGCCCAGCGACGGCCGCGATGTCAGAACCGGGAGCGGTAGCGACTGGGTTTCCGTCGGATGAACCACAAACCGCGATCTTGCACTCGACAGCCGCGCCCGGCGAGGCTCCGACTCGCGCCCAGATTAACACGACCGACAAAACGGCTATTTTTCCACGCGGAGCGGAGGCGGAGCCTCAAAAGAATTTGAGTGACTCGACGGAAAAGCAGAGCTTTTCCGCAAATAGAGTGGCGAAGCCGCTAGCAGCCCTGATCGTGATCGTTCTGATCCTTGTCGGCGGATTTTTCGGCTACAGGTATTTCGCTCCGACCAAACAGATCAATTCGATCGCGGTGATGCCGTTTGTTAATGAGAGCGGGAATGCTGATGTTGAGTATTTGTCGGACGGCATGACCGAGACGCTGATCAGCAGTTTGTCACAGCTGCCTAATCTGAATGTGAAGGGCCGCTCGTCGGTGTTTCGTTATAAGGGCAAGGATGTGGACACTAAAACGCTCGGCAAGGAGTTGGGCGTTCAGGCGGTTTTGTATGGGCGGGTGATCCAGCGTGGCGATCAGCTTACGTTGAGTCTCGAGTTGCTCGATGCGGTGACGGAAAACGTGATCTGGAGCGGAAAATACGACCGTAAACAAGCGGATGTCGTCTCCCTGCAAAGCGAGATCGCCCGTGATGTCTCAAATAAACTCAAAACCAAGCTTTCCGGTGCGGACGTCGCGAAGGTTGAAAAACGGTACACGCCCAACCCTGAGGCTTACAGGCTGTATTTACAGGGCCGGTTCTACTGGAACAAACGCTCCGAGGTGAACCTAAACAAGAGTATCGAGTATTTCGATCAGGCGATCGCCCTCGATCCGGCTTACGCGTTAGCCTACGCCGGACTCGCTGATGCTTATGGTGTCATGCCCAGTAATTCCATCGACCAGCGGCCTGATGAAACCTATCCAAAAGCCCGTGCCGCCGCGCAAAAAGCCCTGGAGATCGATCCAAATCTGGCCGAACCGCATGCAACGCTGGGCTATGTCCTGCACGAATACGACTGGAAGCATGCGGAAGCTGAAAAAGAGTTTAAGCGGGCCCTTGAGATCGATCCAAATTATGCCTCCGGTCATCAATGGTACGGCGAGTATTTGATCAATATGGGACGGCCTGATGAAGGGATCGCAGAAATAAAGCGGGCTCTCGAGCTTGATCCATTGTCACCCCTTTTTAACATGGTGCTCGCCAACATGTACCTTAATAGCAGTCGGGTTGATGACGCGATCGCTCAATACAAAAAGACACTTGAAATTGATACCGCTTTTGCTCCCGCGCACAATAATTTGTCCAATGCTTATATTTTGAAAGGCATGTACGAAGAGGGGATCGAGGAACAGCGAAAAAGACTGCTTTTGCTGGGCAGGCCGCCGGAACAAGTCGAAAAAAACGCTGCAGAGCTAAAAGAGATCTACCGCAAGTCGGGTGCGCGGGGTTATTGGCAAAAGAGGCTTGAAATTATCACGGAAAACGCCCGTGCAACAAATGGCAAGATCGACCCGCTTGATCTTGCGCGCTTTCAGATCGGTATGGGGAATAAAGAGGACGCTCTTGAGACGCTGGAAAAAGCCGTGACAAGCGGCCCGCACTATACAAATTTGGTCAGGCTCAAAACCAACCCCCATTGGGCTCCGCTGCGAGCGGAGCCGCGCTTTAAGGAATTGCTGCGAAAGGTCGGCCTGCCGGAATAGAATTTGAAAAGAAAAATGGTAAGAAGCTTCCGCTAAATCGCGTAGCGATAATATGAATTTACCCGTGGGGTTAAACCCACGGTAGGTTAGGATAAAAGCCTTTGTCGCGTAGTGACGATTGAATATTTATTTGGATAATCGTGGTTTAGCCGGATTTCAGCCGTCACTACGCGACGGAAAATCTTTTTTAACTTGACCGTGGGTTGAAACCCACGGCTAAAGTCATGTCGTCGCTCCGCGACCGAAGACTTTTAATGAATCCCTCCGCGACGACACGCGGTTGCTGGATTGCTGAAACGGATGGGCTTGCCAAAATGAATTTATGCTAGATTATTGATGTAACAATTACCGCGATGGATATTGAGCAGGTCACGAATAAACGAAGTGAAATCGTATGGATCGCACGGCGGCACGGTGCGTCGAATATACGTGTATTCGGTTCGGTTGCGCGCGGCAATGCTGATGATGCGAGTGACATCGATTTTTTAGTTGATCTGGAAAAGGGACGAAGTTTACCTGACCTCGGTGGGTTGCTGATGGATCTGCAAAAATTGCTTGGACGCTCCGTTGATATTGTTACAGAGAAAGGCCTAAAACCGCGTATTCGCGAGAGGGTGCTTAGCGAGGCACTAGCGATATGAGGGATGACCGTGAACGCCTGCTCGACATTCTCGAAGCCATCGAGAGGATCGAAAAGTATACGGCCCGCGGCCGCTCGGTCTTTGACGAAGACGAACTTCATCGGGATGAGAAATATCCTTGTTCACAATTATTTCCTTATCGATACTGATATTGTATGGATCGTTATCGAAGAGGACCTTCAAAAACTCAAAACCAAAATCAAAACAGTCCTCTCCGAGCTTGGTGAATAATTTCCCGATTAGGTTTGGCGGACAGGTGTCTGAAACATTGTTCGATCATTTTGACAAATGGCAATACTTGAAACCATCCAACACAACGACGGACGCGTCGAGTTAAATGCCGACGCCGAGGAAAACATTAGATCTTCGTCGCTCTATAACGAAGACCTCGCGCCGGTGCCGGTCGCGAAACGTAACTGGACGACTTATAACTACGCCGCGCTGTGGGTCTCGATGGCGCATTGTATACCGACGTATATGATGGCGTCGGGGCTGATTTCGGCGGGGATGAATTGGTGGCAGGCTCTCATTACGATTTTGCTGGGGAATGTCATCGTTCTCGCGCCGATTCTTCTGAATTCGCATCCGGGGACGAAGTACGGGATACCGTTTCCGGTTTTTGCACGCGCAGCGTATGGGACGGGCGGGTCGAACCTGCCCGCGCTCATGCGGGCAATTGTGGCTTGCGGCTGGTTTGGGATTCAGGCATGGATCGGCGGACAGGCGTTGCAGACATTTTTTGCAGCCTTTATTCCGGGCTGGGCGACGCTGCTAGGCGGCCCGATTGGCGGGCATACGCCGACTGAGTGGCTTTCGTTTTTGCTGTTCTGGGGGCTGAATATCGTTATCATTTTTCGCGGAATGGATCTGCTGCGAATGGTAGAGAATTGGGCGGCACCGTATGTTTTAGTGATGACTGGCCTTTTATTGACGTGGATATTGTATCAGGCGGGCGGCATAGGGTTTTTACTGCATGAACCCGGAAAGTTCCACACATTCGGCGAATTCTGGCCGATATTTATCCCAAGTTTGACGGCGATGATCGGCTTTTGGGCGACGCTTTCGCTAAACATGCCCGACTTTACGCGTTTCGGCAAAAGCCAGCGTGAACAGGTCATCGGACAGGCCATCGCATTGCCGACCACGATGACGGTTTTTGCCGCGATGGGGATTTTGATTACATCTGCCGCAGTTGTTGTATTCCCTCATATGAATCCTGCCGACGCCTGGGATCCGGTCAAACTCGTGGGCCAATTCTCACAACCGGTTATTGTCGCAATCTCGATGTTCACAGTTGTTGTCGCAACTCTCTCGGTAAACATCGCCGCTAATGTCGTTTCACCCGCGAACGATTTTGCCAACGCTTTGCCAAAGCTGATCTCATTCCGCACGGGCGGACTGATTACTGGAATTATCGGAATTCTCATGCAGCCGTGGAAGTTGCTCGCCGATCCGAGCGGCTACATTTTTGGCTGGCTCGTCGGGTACTCGGGCGGCCTCGGATCAATCGCCGGTGTTTTGATCGCCGACTACTGGCTTATTCGTCGGAAAAGCTTAAATCTTGGCGATCTCTATCGCAGCAAAGGCATATACGGCGGCTGGAATTATCGTGCCGTGATAGCAACGCTTCTAGGTTGCTTTTTTGCGTGGATAGGCCTGATAATTCCATTGTTTCACCCATTATATGATTACGGGTGGTTTGTAGGTTTTGGCGTCGCGTTCTTTGTTCATTGGATTTTAATGAAAGCAGCTCCGCCGCAAGTGATAAATCGGTAATTTTTTTGTGTTAAAATTGAGGCAGTATGACGACACAAGTTTTAGAAGGCACTTGGGAAGAAATCAGCAAACACGCGAAACGCCTAGTCGGGCGAAAGGTTCGTCTGACTATTATTGACGAAGAACCTGTGACAAAACCTAATGAAAAAGCGCTGGCTGTTATTCAGAAAGTGATAGACCGACAAAAAAATATGAGAGAGACCTCGGGCGAAAGCGCCGTCAGTATTATTCGTCGCGGAAGAGCAGGAGAAATGTTTGGCGATGAATACAGCCGATAATTTGCGCGCTGCCGTAATCGATGCAAGTATTTTGGTCTCGATCGCGTCGAAGGAAACCCCAACCCACTTGTCCGCTGAAGTTGCGTTTAAGACCTATTCTCAAAATGGATGGGAATTCTTCGCACCGCACGTGATTGTTCCTGAGGTGATGTTTGCTCTGTGTCAAAAACTAACTGGAGAGCTTCTGACCAAACCGGAATATGAACAGGCTGTAAAGTTCTTCTTAGACTACATGACGATTATTTCGACGCGAGACGGGGAAGCTGACCTAGTGAAAAGAGCCATCGAGATTCGTGAAGGCTACGGTTGCAGCCGTTCGTCAGACGGGCCTTATATAGCCCTTGCCGAAGATTTGGCAAAAACCAGAACTGTCTAACTTTTTACTCTCGACAAAGGAATGAAGAATCAAGCCGCGAAAAACGCGCCGACGGTGACCGTTAGGGTTTTGTCGCCGAAATCAGATAAGTTTTATGAAATACGAAAGAGTTAAGAATTTTTACAATGGCGGGTTTGTTGACAGCACGTCTGCCGACGATCTCGACGTCGTTTCGCCGATCGATGGTAATTTGCTGGCGACGGTTCCGATGTCGACAGCCGATGAATTGAACGCGGCGGTCAAATCGGCAAAGAAAGCATCCGAGTCGTGGGGGAAAGCTCCTATAAAAGAACGCGTTCAGGTCTTTTTCCGCTATCGCAATCTGTTGGAAAAAAATCTCGATGAACTCACCTCGCTGGTTTCCGAAGAGAACGGCAAAACGTCGGACGAGGCAAAGGCGGAGGTTGACAAGAGCATTGAGCTGACCGAATTTGCCTGTTCGATGCCGCAGCTTGTTTCTAATGAGGTGCTTGAGGTCAGTCGCGGTGTTGAATGCCGGACGGAGCATTTTCCGGTTGGCGTTGTCGCGTCGATCGTGCCGTTCAATTTTCCGCTGATGGTGCCAAATTGGACGATGCCGAACGCCCTAGTGCTCGGCAACACGATGATTATGAAGCCAAGTGAGCTTGTGCCGCTATCGGTGCTGAGAATGGCTCAGTTATTGAAAGACGCGGGTCTGCCGGATGGAGTTTTCAACATCATCAACGGCGGCAAGGAGATCGTCGAAGGGATATGTTCGCACGCGGATATTGAGGCAGTAAGCTTTGTCGGCTCGACTAAGGTCGCAAAACTCGTATATCAGCAAAGTACGCACAGCTTGAAACGCTGCATAGCTCTGGGCGGTGCAAAAAATCATCTTTTCGTCTTGCCCGACGCCAATCCGGCTATGACCGCTTCGAATGTCACCGCATCGATGTCCGGCTGTGCGGGCCAACGCTGCATGGCCGCGTCAGCGATGCTGGCGGTTGGGAATGTCGATCCGATCATCGACCAGATATGCGTCGAGGCCCGTAAGGTTGTTCCCGGTAAGAATCTAGGAGCTGTCATTTCAAAAGCGGCGAAAACGCGGATCGAAGATTATATTTCCGAAGCAGAACGCAACGGTGCGAAAATACTCGTCGATGGCCGCGGAGCGGTGGTTGCCGGCAAGGAAAACGGCACTTATGTCGGGCCGACCGTCATCGATTTTGTTACGCCGGATATGTCGGTTGCTACCGAGGAGATATTCGGCCCGGTGATCTCGATCATCCGAACCAATACTTTGGACGAAGCGATCAAGATCGAAAATGACAATCCATACGGCAATGCCGCCGCCGTTTTTACCCAAAGCGGCGGACTCGCGCGTTACGTGATGGAACACGCAAGCGCCGGTATGATCGGAGTTAATATAGGCGTTCCGGTGCCGCGCGAGCCGTTTTCATTTGGCGGCTGGAATGATTCGCGGTTTGGGGCGAATGACATCACGGGCAAAAGCTCGATCGAGTTTTGGACCAAATTGAAGAAAACGACCACAAAATGGAACCCCGAGGCAGGGGTTAACTGGATGAGCTAGGCGATCGCGGATTGAGGATTGCGGATTTTAGATTGAAAACAAAAAATAAGAAATAGATGTATTTACAGACAAAGATCAAAGTTACAGCGGTATTCGTATGCGCAGTTTTTGCATGCGTTTTTTTGGTGCCAAAAGGCATGATGCAGACGCAGACCACAACGCCGCAAACGGTGACCGCCGGGCAAAAATTTAAGAATATAAAAGTTCTTAATGACATGCCGGTCGATCAGCTTGGCAAGGTGATGAACATTTTTTCCGCTTCGTTGGGCGTGAATTGTAACTATTGCCACGAAGGTGAGGATTTCGAAAAAGACGGCAAGCGTGAAAAAGAGACGGCCCGCAACATGATAAAAATGACGTTGGGCATCAACAAGGACCATTTTAACGGTCGCCCCCAGGTTACCTGTAACTCGTGCCATAATGGGCACGAGCAACCCACCAACGTGCCGAACCTTTCACCGGTCGAGGAGCCGGGACGCCCGGCGCAGCCGACGACCAAGCCGACCGTTGACCAGATCGTCGACAAGTACCTGACGGCACTCGGCGGCACCGAAAAACTCGGCAAAATCACGTCGCTCGCCATCACTGCAACCCGCGTCGAGCCAAATGGCAAAACCACAGAACCGGAAATGATCTGGTACAAAGGAAACAAGTATCTTTCGATGACGACCTATGGCAAGGATGTCGTGACCGAGCGGTTTGACGGTACCGAGGCCATAAAGACGATCCCGGCGCATGACATAACCCTCAAGCCCGATGAGGCCGAGCGGATCAAACGCGAAGCCGAGCTTTTTAGTCCGGCCAATCTGAAAACGATTTATCCGACCATGGCCTTTAACCGGGTTGACCGGATAGACGGCCGTGAAGTGAATATTATTGTCGCCACGACTAAATCGAATATCCGGGAAGTATTGTCTTTTGATGTCGAAACGGGCTTGCTCGCACGCCGGACGACCTCGACACCGACGATGTTTGGCCGTTTCGTGTACCAGGTTGATTATGACGATTACAAAGTAGTCGGTGGCGTCAAGATGCCGATGACCGTTAAATACTCGATGCCGAACATTCGATGGACCAGAAAAATCATCGAGGCAAAGGTTAACGCTCCGATTGACGATGCGAAATTTAGGTAGTGTCTTAAGTTGAGTCGCGATAAATCTACCGGAAAATGCTCTCTTGGTACTCTGCGAAAAACTCTGCGGTCTCGGCGTTACACCCGGCTTCAACGCAGAGACCGCTGAGAAAGACGCAGAGTTCGCTGAGTGATTTAGTGTAAATAGCGCAAAATAAGACACAATGATTTGTGGTTTCCTTAAACTGTTTTCTTCGTGTTACCTTCGTGAAACTTCGTGGCCCAAAAAAATATGTCAAGAATAATCAAATGCGGTCTTATTCAGGCGCATAACGTAGCGCCGACGGACGCTCCGATACCGGAGATCAGACAGGCGAATCTCGATCATCAGATGAAAATGGTCGAGGATGCGGCACGGCAGGGAGTGCAGATGCTCTGTTTTCAGGAGATATTCACGACGCCGTATTTTTGTGCCGAACAGACGACGCGTTGGTACGAGGCGGTCGAGCGCATTCCGGACGGCCCGACCGTTAAATTGATGCAGGATGTCGCCAAGCAGCACGGAATGGTGATGATCGTGCCGATCTACGAGGAAGAACAGACCGGCATTTATTACAACTCCGCCGCCGTGATCGACGCTGACGGCAAGTATCTCGGCAAGTATCGCAAGACGCATATTCCGCACGTCAATCCGGGATTTTGGGAGAAATTTTACTTCCGTCCGGGCAATCTCGGTTATCCGTGTTTCGATACGGCGTTTGCCAGAATCGGAGTTTATATTTGCTACGATAGGCATTTTCCAGAGGGTGCGAGATGTCTCGGCCTCAATGGAGCAGAGATCATCTTCAATCCGTCAGCGACCGTGGCTGGTTTGAGCGAATATCTGTGGAAGCTCGAGCAGCCCGCTCACGCGGTCGCGAACGGTTATTTTGTCGGAGCGATCAACCGCGTCGGAATGGAAGCTCCGTGGAATATCGGTGAATTTTACGGCCAGAGCTATTTCTGCGATCCACGCGGACAGATCATTGCCGAGGGATCACGCGACCAGGACGAGTTGGTCGTCGCCGACCTCGATATGGACAAGATCCGCGAGGTCCGCAATACGTGGCAATTTTTCCGCGATCGCCGGCCGGACGCTTACGGCCCGATCGTGGCAGATTAAGCAGTAGTAGCCAGTCGGCATTTTTACTATGAGAAAAATATTTTTCCTTACCACACTTATCCTTGCATGTGTGTCGGCATCGCCGGCGCAAACTCTTACCAAGATCGAGGATGAACTGCTGGGCCATTTTCAAAAGCTCAGCAAATCATCGAACTACAATGGTGCGTCCGACTACGACGTGCTGGCGACGGAAAATAAGGCGATCCGCACCGCGCTTCTCAAATACGGCTTGCGGGCTGACGTGCTGAAATTTGCCTTTGCACGGCTCCGCAAACAGGTAACGTTGACGACGTCAAGAGACGGTAATCTACGCACGTATTCCTGGGATGGCGAAGAGGGCGGAACGATGCACGATTTTTACACCGTGTATCAATTTCGCAGTCGCAGCGGCAAGGTTCATACGTGGGCGGAGCCATATTCTCGAGATCTCCAAAAACGCGGAGCAGGCGGTTTTGTTCAACAGATATTCCAGACAGACACCGGCTCGGGGCCGATCTATCTTACGGTTTCGACCTTCATAGGTTCGACATCGCTGGGCGGCCAGACGATCTCGGCACTAAAGATCGACGGTGAAGGATTGGATCGGAGCCCAAAGGTGATCAAGACTTCGTCGGGCGTTAAAAGCTCGATTACATTTCAATATGATTTCTTCTCGGTGGTCGATCACCCCGAGCGGCCGGTAAAGCTTTTCTATTTTGACGACTCTAAAAAGAGCTTTCGTTTTCCGGTCGTAATTCAGGACAAAAAAACGCCCCAGGGCAGGGTCACAAATCGGTATATTACATACCGGTTCGATGGGAAATATTTTGTGAAAGTCGGGTAAGATTAGCTATCGAAAAGTATGTTAGTTCAAAACAAGGAGCAAATCTTTCAACGCATAACCGACAACCGCGATTCTCTCGGCCTGCTCGGGTTACATCGATTCGGCCTATTTGGTTCGTTTGTGACGGGTAAACAGGACGCTGAGAGTGATGTTGACCTTCTTGTCGAGTTCCGGCCCGGTACCAAGTCATTTGACAGTTTTATGAGCCTTGCGTTTCTTCTTGAGGAAATTTTAGGAAGAAAGGTCGATCTGGTCACACGAGAATCGTTGAGTCCGTACATAGGGCCAAAAATTTTGGCGGAGGCTGAGTATGGCCTTATCGATTGATGAATATCTGCATCACATTCTGGACGAAGCAGATTTTCTAGAGCGGCAGGTAGATTCGCTTAACCATGACTCTTTCTGGACTGACGAGTCGGCAAAACGGGCGTTTGTTAGGAGTATCGAGGTAATCGGCGAGGCTGTAAAGCACATTCCCGACGATTACCGTTTTCGTTATCCCGAAATTGAATGGCGTTCGATCGCTGGTATGCGGGATAAATTGATCCACGAGTATTTTGGTGTCGATTACGATATTGTTTGGGATGCGGCCTCGGTAAAAATTCCCAATTTGGCCCAGACCGTTCGAAGGATGTTGACTGAATCCAATGACGACTGAATATTGCTCACCGCTCGACATCACGCAGATCGAGCAAAACTTTGCAGAGATCAATCCTGCCCTCACGGCCACTGAGGCAATGCACGAGGCTAATCGTTGCTTGTATTGTTACGACGCGCCGTGTATTCAGGCGTGCCCGACGCATATCGACGTGCCGTCGTTTATTAAGAAGATCGCGAGTGGTAATCTGCTCGGCTCGGCCCGCGTCATATTTGACGCCAACCCGATCGGTGCAAGCTGCGCCCGCGTCTGCCCGGTCGAGGTGCTTTGCGAAGGCGCGTGTGTCGAAAAAACGCTCCTTCAAAAACCCATCGAGATCGGACGGCTCCAGCGTTACGCCACCGACTATGCGATGGGCGGCGACAAGCAAATATTTGAAAAAGGTGAGCCAAACGGTAAATCCGTCGGTATTGTCGGCTCCGGCCCGGCGGGACTGTCGTGTGCCACTTATCTTGCCCGGCTCGGTTACGACGTGACGGTTTACGAACGCCGCGCTCAGGCCGGAGGGCTTGATACCTACGGCATGGCGGAGTATAAGATGCCGCAAACCGTAAGCCTCGGCGAGGTCGAGCATATCGCCGCCATGGGCGTGAAATTCATGCTTAACACCGGGATCGTTGCCGCCGGAACGGGCGATCCCGAGGTGCTTGGCGATGTAAACAGGGTGAGCTTTGGCCTGCTCAAGGAATGGCATGATGCCGTGTTTCTCGGGATCGGACTCGGTGATACAAACAAATTGAACATCCCAGGCGAAGATCTCGATGGCGTCATCGATGCGCTGCACTTTATCGAAAAGATTAAAACGCGTGACTGGAAGAACGTGCCGCTCGGTAAAACGGTTGCGGTGATCGGTGCCGGAAATACCGCCATCGACGCCGTTACGCAAGCCAAACGGCTCGGAGCCGAAAAAGTAACTCTCGTCTATCGTCGTACGGAAAAAGATGCTTCGGCTTACGATTACGAACTCGAACTCGCCCGCAAAGACGGGGTCGAATTCGTCTGGCAGGCGGCACCGATCGGGATCATGGGTGACGATAAAAATGGACACGTTACGGGCCTTCGATGCGAAAAAACCGACGGGTCGCTCGAACTCTTTGAGATCAAATGCGATATGGTCATCAAAGCCACCGGGCAGAAAAAAATGCATGGATTTTTTACGAATGTTGCGGGTGTCGATGTGGATGAAAAGGGACGCGTTGTGGTCAATCAGCACATGCAGACCTCCGACCCGAAAATATTCGCCGGCGGCGACTGTGCCAACGGCGGAGCCGAGGCGGTCGACGCTTCGCAAATGGGCAAGCTTGCCGCCCAGGGCATCCACCAGTCGCTCACCGGCAACGCTGTCCGCTTTGCCGGAAGCCCATAGGCCCGGACTGGCCCGTGGGCCCATAGATATTTTGAATCGAACCTTTAAGAAAACTGTAAAATACGTCGCTGTGGCTGCTGCTTTTCTCGCTCTCGCGTATTTTGCCTCTCTTCCGCTGCTTGTCTTGTTTCTATGCGGGTTGTGGGATGTAACGCGAAATCGCGGCTTTGATCTGGGCGTTCTGAGGCAGTATTTTTTGAAAAATGGCATCGGTACGTGGTTTGCCTCGCCGCTGAATATACTATTGGATATTCTGGCACTGCCGTATCTGAACAAGGGCGTTTACGAACTGACGGATCTGCCGGACGCCTATCAATCCGAGATCCGCAGCCTGCTCAAAACCGCGGACGACGGCCGGCTCGTCGAACGTCTCGAACAATACATGAAAGGCTCGGCCCGGGCGATGATCTTTTTCAAATGGTATGGCCGCGATGTCGCGAGCCCGGTCGAGATACCGGAGTTTCACGCCAACTACCGGTTCGTCAGGACGATCGGCGTGTCGGCGTTTAAGGAACGCGAGAGCACTTCGCGGCATTTCGGCCCATTTCGCCCGAGCCTGCGTGTACTCTATTGCCTGAACGACGACGTCGGCGAAGACGCCTACATCAAGGTCGGACCGGTCGAAAACCATTGGCGTGACAAGCGGCTGTTTATCTTTGATGACACACTGCTCCATCAGTCGTTCAACGAGACCGACGCCCCACGATACTGCCTGTTTGTCGATATTATCCGACCGTCGTATCTGCCGTTCGTTTTCGATTTTGCGGTAAGCGTCATCAGAGTGTTTTTTAAAGGCATTAACGGAGTGTTTTATAAAAATTGGAAGATGGTGAATAACTAATTTCTTGATATATACATATATATCGGTATAATAGTCATGGGCTTTGACTGGGATGAAGACAAGAACGTCGAGAATTATCGCAAGCATGGCATTCGGTTCGAAATTGCCATAAAAGCCTTTGACGATGATCTGGCTATTCCGTATTCCGATCCCGCACATAGCACAGTAGGCGAACCTCGATACGCCCTTCTCGGCATGTGCGAAATGGGTTTGGTATTTGTTTCATTCACCATAAGAAGCGAAAACTACCGCATAATCACCGCCCGAAAGGCCAGTAAAAGAATGCACAAAATATATGCTGAAAACGATTGAGAAAACAAAAAGATCGGCCGAGGTCGAAATGGACGCGGAAATGAACCGGATGAGACGGCTTCCGCGTGGAAGTTTTAAAGTGAAACCGGGCGAAACCGACCTCAAGAATTGCAAGGTAAAGATTACGACGTACATCGACGCCGATATTCTCGAATTCTTTAAGAATCGTGCAGGCCAGCCAAACGCGGCACCTTATCAAACGCAGATCAATAATGAACTTCGGAAGATTATGGAAAATGGTTCGGCCACGGCGTCAAACTTGAACGATCTTTTGAAAAACAAGAAATTTTTGAAAGCGTTGAAGGAAAAACTTGAGGCCGTCTAAATATATGGCAGATCTAACTACAAATTTCGCGGGGATAAAATCTCCTAATCCATTCTGGCTTGCTTCGGCGCCGCCGACGAATATGGGGTCGATGATCGAGCGGGCTTTTGACGCCGGTTGGGGCGGGGCGGTTTGGAAGACGCTTGGCGAGCCGATCACAAACGTTTCGTCACGTCTCGCGGCCCTTGATCAAGGGCCCCTACGGATGATCGGGCTCAATAATATCGAGCTGATCACCGACCGTTCGCTTGAGGTCAATCTCAAGGAGATGGCTGAGTGCAAAAAGAAATACCCTGATCACGCCGTCATTGCCTCCTTGATGGTCGAGTCAAAAAAAGAAGCGTGGCAGGAAATCACAAAGCGGACGCAGGGCACGGGCTGCGACGGATTTGAGCTGAATTTCGGCTGCCCGCACGGCATGTCCGAACGCGGTATGGGTGCGGCCATGGGCCAGGTGCCTGAATATACCTGCATGGTGACTGAGTGGGTGAAAGAGGTCTCGGATATTCCTGTCATCGTAAAACTTACGCCCAATGTCACACACATCGTTCCACCCGGGCGGGCAGCTCAAAAAGGCGGCGGCGATGCGGTTTCGCTGATAAATACGATCAACTCCGTCATGGGCGTCGATGTCGATACGCTCATCCCGTATCCGAACGTCAACGGCATGGCAGCCCACGGCGGTTATTGCGGCACGGCGGTCAAGCCGATCGCTCTCAACATGGTCTCCGAACTCGCGCGCGACGCGGAATTCACTATTCCTATTTCGGGCATCGGAGGCATCAACACTTGGCGGGACGCGATCGAATTTATGCTGCTCGGCGCGGGAAATGTGCAGGTCTGCACGGCTGTGATGCACTACGGCTACCGCATCGTCGAAGACATGATCGACGGCCTCAATAATTACCTTGACGACAAAGGTTATGCCTCCGTCAATGACATCATCGGCAAATCCGTTCACCGCATGACCGACTGGGGCAATCTCGATCTCAATTACGACGTGAAGGCCCGTGTCAACAAAGAAAGCTGCATTCGCTGCAACCTTTGCTATGTTGCCTGCGAAGATGGCGCCCACCAGAGTTTCAAATTCGAAGAAGTCAATGGCGTTAAATACCCGATCGTGATCGAGGAAGAATGCGTCGGCTGCAACCTCTGCGCATTGGTTTGCCCGTCGCCGGGAGCCATCTCGATGATCCGCGTCGACGCGGGCGGCCCGACCCAGAGCTGGCGTGAGCGAACTGCGGGGAATTAAGATTTAGCCGCAGATTTTCGCGGATGATGCAGATAAGAATATTAGGTATTAAATCTGCGTCGTCAGCGCTAATCGGCGGCAAACAAATGTCTTACGTTGCTGCATACCAACTTCAAACACGCTTCGACTCAACGGCATGAATCGCGATGCTTCCCAGAGCGGCGACGAAATGTCCGAAAGCCGCAAACCGCGCGTCCTTTGTAAATCCTTTTACATATCTCGCATAGATCTGCTGGGCGATGACGGCAATCTTGAACGTGCCGAAGACGTAGTAGAAAAGCATGTCGGGTAGATCGCGGCCTATGGCTTCGGCGTACATATCGACGAGTTCCTGACGCGTGACACTTTCCATCAGAACACGCGGGTTGAAGGGCATGTTTAGCAATTCGCGTCCAGCATCCTTCGACATCCAGTAGCCGAGCGTGGTGCCGAGATCCATTAGCGGGTCGCCGATAGTGACCATTTCCCAGTCGAGAACGGCGGTGATGCGGGTCAGGTCCGACGGGTCGAGCATGACATTGTCGAATTTGTAATCGTTGTGGATCAGGGATGCTCCCCATTCGGCTGGGATATTGTCATTGAGCCATGAGATCACTTTTTCGATGTCGGGCCATTCGTCGGTTTTGACGGCGAAGTAGCGTTTAGTCCAGCCTTCGATCTGGCGGCGGTTGTAGCCGTCGGGTTTGCCGAGGGTGTCAAGTTCTGCGTCTCTGGGGTCGAGTGAGTGGAGATCGGCGAGATTTTGGATAAAGCTTTTGCAGACATGTATTCGAAACTTTTGTGAAGTTTCAAACAGACCGGCTTGGGGTACAGCGTTTGGAGTTCCGCCTTTAAACGGCAATCCCGTGGGCGAAGAGCCGCCTGAAGGCGGAACTCCAAACTTGTGCGTTCCAGAAATTTTGCCGCGGACCACCAGGCCGTGGCGGCGTTCCATTAGGTAAAATTCCGAGCCAATGATGGTTTGGTCGGCGCAAAAAAGCAGCGGCTTCGGAGCCGGGAGGTAAACGGCGGAAAGCTTTGAGAGCACGTCAAACTCACGCTGCATATCATGCGCCGTTTTAACGGTATTGCCAAAAGGGGGCCGGCGGAGGACGTACTCAGTGTTTCCAAAACGCACAAGATAGGTCAGATTCGAGCTGCCGGCGGGGAATTGCTCAACTTCGATCTCCCCGTCATCGAGATCAAGTTCACCACTCAGGAATGCGCTGAGATGAGCAATGTCTATTTCTTCCCCCGGTCGGACCGGTTTTGTTTCCTGCATTCCGCGATTTGTGTGCTAATCTGAGGCTAAATTTACCTTATGAACTTTGATTATTCAGCAAAAACCATTGAACTGCAAAAACAGCTCGCGGCCTTTATGGACGAGCAAATTTGTCCGAATGAAGCCGCCTATGCCGCTGAGATAAATTCGGGTGACCGGTGGCAGCCGCTGGAGTTGATCGAGATTCTCAAAGACAAGGCTAAGGCGATTGGACTGTGGAACCTGTTTTTGCCGTCGGTCTCGGGCCTCAGCAATCTGGAATACGCACCGCTTGCCGAGATCATGGGCCGGGTCGTGTGGGCGTCCGAGGTTTTTAATTGCTCGGCCCCGGACACGGGCAATATGGAGGTGCTGCACCTTTACGGTACTCCTGAGCAGAAGCAGCGTTGGCTCAAGCCATTGCTCGACGCCGAGATCCGCTCGTGTTTTTCGATGACGGAGCCGGATGTGGCTTCGTCGGATGCGACGAATATTCAAGCGTCGATCGTGAGCGATGGTGACGAGTACATTCTCAACGGCGAGAAATGGTGGTCGACCGGCGGCGGCGACGCACGCTGCAAGCTCTCGATCTTTATGGGCAAGACGGACGAGACGGCGCCGCGTCATTTGCAGCAATCCATGATCCTTGTACCCATGGACACTCCCGGGGTCGTCGTCCAGCGGCAACTCGACGTATTCGGTTACGACGACGCTCCGAATGGGCATTCGCAGATCTCGTTTATAAATGTTCGTGTGCCTAAAGAAAATCTGTTGCTCGGCGAGGGCCGCGGTTTTGAGATCGCACAGGGGCGGCTCGGACCGGGCCGCGTTCATCACTGCATGAGGCTGATCGGAATTGCGGAACGCTCGCTTGAGCTAATGTGTTCTCGTGCAAAGGCTCGGGTTGCATTTGGCAAGCCCGTCGCCGAACAAGGCGTCATTCGCCAATGGATCGCCGAAGCACGACTCGCCATCGAGCAGGCGCGACTTCTCGTGCTTAACGCCGCATGGAAAATGGACGCGTCTGGTACCAAGGCTGCCCGCCGTGAGATCGCAATGATCAAGGCGGTCGTTCCACAGATGGCCCTTCAGGTAATCGACCGCGCGATACAGGTCCACGGCGGCGGCGGCGTGTCGCAGGATTTTCCCCTGGCTCAATTCTGGATCTATGCACGCTCCCTGCGGCTCGCCGATGGCCCCGACGAAGTGCATCTTGAATCGATAGCAAAGATGGAGTTTAATAAGAGTTGATGAGTCTCACAGAAACCATTCAAGATATTTGCGGTCAAATCGTTCGTAATTTTAGTCCGCAAAAAATTATCCTGTTCGGGTCTCACGCCTACGGTACGCCAACGGAGGATTCGGACCTTGATTTCCTTGTGATCATGCCATACAGCGGAAACGAATTACAGAAGATGGCTGACGTTAGGAAAACGATCCGATCGCGTGTTCCTTTTGATGTGCTAGTCAAAACACCCGCACAGATAGATAGAGACCTCAAAGCAAACAATTTCTTTACCCGCGAGATAATTGAGAAAGGAATCATGCTATATGAATCAGGAGATCTTGGCGTGGGTCAGTAAGGCCGACGAGGACTGGCGCACAATGTGTCGTGAAAGCCTGGTCACCGACGGGCCGAGCCTGAACGCGATTTGTTTTCATGCTCAACAATGTGTCGAAAATATTTCAAGGCCCGCCTAAGGCTTGAGGATGTTCCTTTCAGTAAAACGCACGATCTCCTAATCCTATATCACGATGTGATTCTGATCGAACCTCAATGGTCGATGCTTCATAGCGGCTTGGGTGATTTGTCATCCTATGCTGTGGCATTACGTTATCCGGGCCTCGACGCTACTCCCGATCAAGCAGACGCTGCAGTGGAAATTTGTAACACAATCAGGAGCCTGGTCAGACGGTCGCTCGACCTTTTGGAAGGTTAAACAACTAAATCCATTACCATCGTGCGAACTGTCATCAGTACGAATTCGTCGTATTGGATTCGAGTGCGACCTGCCTAATCTGGTCAGATTGATGACTTGAGTATGTCACTTTGAATAGATTTCTTTCATTTTGCGTTAAACATTACAAAAAACTGTTGACAGACATTAAACATTCATGTAAATTTTAAGAGTAACGACTTAGGTCGTACACCTTTCGCCACCAAGCAAGCGGCAAAGTTTTCTGAAACAGTTAGTTCTGATGATCACGGTTCGTGATCGAAACATCCGAAACAAGGCGGTTTTTGGCACATCTTAGAGTTGACCTGTCGAATGAGTAAACCCCTCAGTCTTTCCGGTTTGATCAATCTGGTGGCACAAAATCTTCAAACATCCAGAACCGCCCTTCGGATGGGAACAAAAGAAAACTTTTGACTAAAGGAAACATTGCAGCTAATAAGGAGCAACGTAAAAAACCATGTTCGGTAAAAAGAAAAGTGTTGCCGGTCTAGATATCGGATCAAGCTCGATAAAGATGGTCGAGCTCGAAGGCAAATTGAACAATCTTAATCTAGTGAGTCTGGGCTTTGAAAATCTGCCCGGTGACACGATCATCGACGGCCAGATCATGGAGCTTAACGTCGTGTCGGATGTTATACAGAGCGTTTGCAACAATCACCAGGTAATGGCTACTAATGTCGTAACCGGTGTTAGCGGACATTCGGTGATCCTTAAAAATATCGTGCTTCCGCACATGAGCCGCGAGGAACTCGAAGAGTCTATCGACTGGCACGCCGAAGAGCATATCCCTTACGACCTCGCCGATGTCAGCCTTGATTATCAGGTGACCGGTGAAACCGACGATTCGACCCACGTCCTGATCGCCGCATGCAAACGCGAGCGCATTGACAATATTAAGCAGGCCATCCAGCTTGCGGGTAAAACGCCCGTCGTTATCGACGTGGACACGTTTGCCCTGCAAAACTGTTATGAGGTCAACTACAATCCGACCAACGCCGACGTTGTAACCCTCCTGAATATCGGAGCCTCGACGATGAACGTCAATATCGTCCAGGGTACGCGTTCGCTCTTTACGCGAGACATTACGGTTGGCGGCAGCCAATTTACCGACGTATTGCAGCGGAGCCTCGGGCTTAACTTCCAACAGGCTGAGGCCGTGAAACGCGGCGTTCACGAGGCAATAGAGGGTATCGAAGAAAAATCGATCGAGCCGTTGATGAATAACGTGACCGAGATCGTGGCGATGGAGATCCAGAAAACCTTTGATTTCTACAGGGCAACGACCGAGGACAACGAGACGGTTGTTCAGAAGATACTCATTTCAGGCGGCGGCTCCAAGCTGACCGGCCTGGCTCAGGAGCTGTCACAACGGCTTGAGCTGCCGGTAGAGATACTGGACCCTTTCAAAAATATCAACGTAGACACCAAAAAATTCGACCCCGATTACCTTAGCGAAATCGTGCCTGAAATGGCGGTAGCCGTCGGATTGGCCATTAGGGGAGTGTAATAAGATGATCAAGATCAATCTACTCAATTCAGTTACGGAAAGACAGGGCGGTGCTATTGTCGCCGTCGACCGCAAAATATCGAGTGCGGCTTCGCGGATGATACTCATGTCGGTGGTCGTTGCGGTATTGCTTACCGCCGTCATCGGCTGGGACGTCATCTCGACCCAAATGGCGAAAACCGAGGCCGAGCGTCAGCTCGACGAACAAAAGCGGATCGCGTCCGAACTCGAGACCGTAATGAACGAGCAAAAAGACCTCGAAGCCAAAATCCAGAATATTGACGGCCGCATCGACGCGATCAAGAAACTGCGTTCGTCACAGGCCGGCCCGAGCGCGGTGCTCGACGCAATGCGCGAACGCGTAGCGATGGTTCCGGGATTGTATCTCGAAAGCATCGAGCAAGCGGGTGAAGGGTTGGTATTAAAAGGAAACTCGCCGGACGAAGCTCAGGTCACGCAATTTGGGCGGAGTCTCGAATTCTCGAACGGGCTCTTTGCAAATCTGAATATCGAGACCACGCGTACCGAGATCCAGAATCAAAATGCACCCTCAAAGCCGAATGCCGCAGGCGAAACGCCAAAGGTTTCCCTCGTCAACTTTACGATCAAGTGCTCATACATCCCATCAAAAGCCCCGGGAGCGGACAACGGAAACCCGACAACCGCTTCGGCACCGGCCGGTGCCGCTGCAAATCAACCCGTTCAGGCCCCAAAGAAATCGTAGTCCGATTTAGCATAACAAGAAGGAAACGAACATGTTAGAGAAAATCAAAAACCTACAGTGGTACTTTCAGTTGACGATGCTCGTCACCATAGCTGCATTCGTTTATGCCGGTGTCTGGTATTTCTTTACCAGCGAAACGCGGGCTGAGGTCGCGTTGTTGACTGACCAGGTAACGCAGCTCCAGGCAAAAAACGAGGTGGCGCGCGTTGCTACCCAGCGGATCAACGAATTTCGCGCACTCTATACCAGCAAAGCCGCAGAATATGAGGAACTCAAGGTCCTCCTGCCCGAACAGCGTGAAATCACCAACGTGCTGCAGGGCCTGCAGGATACCGCTAACAGCAGCAAACTGATCGTAATGCGATTTGCTCCGCGTGACGATACCGTGCAGGATTCGATCTCGGCAAAGCCGGTCGAGGTTGAGGTTGACAGCAACTTTAACAATCTGCGGGCATTCTTTGAGAGTATATCGAAATTGCCGCGTATCGTGTCTGTCAGTGATTTCAAGTTGAATCAGGTTGATAAGCAGACCGACGCCAAAACGCTGCACGCACAATTTTTGCTGACGGCGTACTATTCAGCCCCGGCCGATCCCGCAAAGGCTGCGGCCCCAGGCCAGTCTGGTGCTCCCGGAGCTCCTAAGCCCGCAATTCCCGGTGCCCCGCCCGCCGCTCCTGCCCCGGTAGTCAAATAGAAACACATCTCAACTACTACACCCCGGATAGAGAATAAAGCCATGATCAACAAATCGACAATCAAACGCTTCGCCGGTCCTTTGGCCATAGCCGCCGCCTTCGTGCTCGTCAGCGGGAGCTTTTCTGAAACTCAGGCCCAGCGTGATCCGTTCAAAAAAGCTGGTTGGGCAGTGCCGAAGAAACCGGTCTCGCCTTCGACGGCAAAGGTCAAATCGACTGCGCCACCGGCTATCGTTAACTACGGCCCGCCCGCGATCGAGGCCCGTATCGAATACTTTAAGCGGCTTCGCGAGACGGCTGCGGCCAACGGAGCTCCGCTGCCTAAGGTGACGAGCGTCCTGACGCTTAACGAAATGGCCGTGACCGGCATTTTCAAGACACCGCGCGGATACGCTGCAATGGTCGAAGCAACGCCGATCAAGCTTTCTTACACGATCTATCCCGGCGAAAAATTCTTTGATGGCCAGCTCGTCGCGGTCGAGGAAAACCGGCTGGTTTTCCGCAAGGTGACCAAGGTCGCCGACGGTAAATTTGTCGCCTCGGTCGAGAACAAGCCGCTCAAACAGTTTACGATGAAATCCCAGGTTGAGGGCACCGCGCCCACCCAGCCGGCGGACAAGCAGGCGGATGTCGCGAAGACAGCCCCAACAGCCACGCCGGGAGCCAATGTAAAACCGTCCGGAAACCCATTTCTCTCGCCACTGGACGAGATGAACACTCAGACGGGCAAGCCCGAATCTGGCAAAGACAAGGCAAAGAAACCGGTCAAGACGCCCGTCAAGGTTGCCAAGAATGGCGGGAAGGAATAACCGACCCAAAAGATGCGTTTTTTCAAAAAAAAACGATTTGATTTAGCTACGGAGGAAACATGAATTCTCTTAACAGATTTAACCAAGCGGCGAAAAAAGCCGTCATTTTGCTAGCGATCGTCAGCAGTTTTGCCGTCGCGGCCATTGCCCAAAAGGTAGACCCGCAATCGCAGGGCCGCATGTATGGCGACCCCGGCTTTCGCGGTGAGCCAATCGACCTTAACGTCGTCAACGCCGATATACGCGATATCCTGTCGTATATCACCGACCAGTACGGCATCAATTTTGTCATCGACAAGTCGGTCAAAGACGTACCGGTGACCGTCAAGGTCGCGAACGTTCCCTGGAACGTCGCCCTCGACTCAGTACTCCAGGCCCAGTCACTCGGCGTACAGGTGAACGGAAACATCCTGCGAATAGCCGATACAAAAACTCTTGCGGAAGAGGGCGACCTGTACCGCCAGCGGCAGAGCAATCAGCTCGACACGACACCTCTCTATACCGAGCTTATCCGCCTTAACTATGCGACGGGCGGAGCAGGCTCGTCATCAGGATCAACATCTGCCGGAACGACCACCAATACGACTGGTGGCGGACCGAGCGCATCGTCCGGAGCAGCCAGCTCGGGGGGAACCGTTGACGGCTTGCTGCCGATCATCAAACGTCGCCTTTCGCGGCGTGGTTCGATCGAACTTGATACGCGCAGCAATTCGCTGATCATCACTGACGTTGCCTCAAATATTCAAGCGATCAAGCAGCTCGTCGCTATCCTCGACCAGCCTGAGCCACAGGTTGAGATCGAAGCAAGAATCGTGGTCGGTACGCGAAGCTTTAGCCGTGACATCGGTGTTCAGCTTGCCGGTTTGGTTCTCGGTAACCACGGCAGCGGAGCTCAGGGCGGCACACTTCCGACAACGGGAGCCCCGAAAAACCTCCCCGGCGGCAATCCTAACGGCAATCTCGCATCCCAGATCGCGAACACGGCGATTGGCCTGACGACCGGTATTTTCGGCACGGCACAGATCAGTGCGCTCATCACCGCCGGCGAACAGAAAGGTCAGGCGAAGATAATTGCTACGCCCCGCGTAACGGCATTGAACAATCACAAAGCCGAGATCAAGAGCGGCACCAAAATTCCCATCACGACGATCCAGCCGGGTTCGACCGGTGCAACGCCGATCGCGACGGTCCAGTACGTCGACGTGCCGCTGCGTCTCGAGATCACCCCACAGATCACCGATCAGGGAACGGTCATTCTTACCGTTTTGGCGGAAAACAGCTCGACGGCGACCATTGCCAACGGGGCCACCCCCGCCATCAATACTCAGAGCATGAATACGCAGGTCATCGTGCCGGATGGTGGTACGACGGTTGTTGGCGGCGTCCTCTTTGACGACGAACGCGAAAGCCAGGATCGCACGCCGGGTCTGGCGAGCATACCGGTGCTCGGCAATTTGTTCAAGCGTAAAGCCGTTCAGCGTAACACGAATGAAATACTCTTTTTCATCACGCCACGCATAACGCGACCCGACTACGCGGCTGCATCGCAGAACGGCGTTGCTCCGAAACCGCCGACCATCCTGCAGCCGGTTCCGATGGGCAACCCGCCGTCGAACTCGCAGCCGGTCGTCGAAACGCCGAACCCGCTCATCCTGAGCCCGGTCGTAGCTAAGCCGGAGACCGCACCCGCAAAAACAGACAAACCATAGTTTGTCTGCAACTTAACTCGTGTTTCTTCCCGAATGAGGCTGCCTGAAAGGGCGGCCTTATTCCGTTTTATCTCGGAATTTTTGTGATAGCTCTTGGATCAAACTTATTCGAGCCCGATAAAATCAATGTTTGACAGATCGCTAGTCGAAACAACGACATTGGGCTTGACGGCGTACCTATATAGCTTTGATTTGACACTTAGTGTGTAGGTGCCCGGTAAAACGTCGGTGAAGCTGTAGAAACCGAACGAACTCGTCGTGGCCGTTCTGGTCGCCCCGCTGTTTTGATCGATCAGGGCGATCAACGAGTTGCGCAGGCCGCGGGTTCCATCGCTTAGAAAGACACGCCCGTTGATCGAATACACCACTGCGGGCGAGGTCGAAACCGATGTCGTGTAGATAAAATCGCCCGAGTTCGTTGCGTCGCCGTCAGCACCGTTTCCGGCGGCGTAAAAGTCGATCTTTCCTTTTGCCGGGGTGGGGGCTGTCCATGTAAATGTCCATGATTTTGAGCCGAACTGAGTTGGCTGAACGCCGATAATCGTGTGTTCGACATACATGCGGGTAACCCCGGCTATGAATCCGGCCACGACCTGCGTTTGCACGGGAGGGGCCGTTGGCACCGCAAAAGTTCCGGCCGGACTGCCGCCGCTGTCAACCGCCGTCAGCTGAAATCCATAAGCCGAACCCGTCTCTTCGCTTGTGGTTACGGTGATGGATGCCGTCTCTCCGGGCAGATAGGTTGCAGGGACACCCGCGATACTTACGCTCCCGGTCCCCGAGTTAGCCGGAGGTCCGGCGTGACAGACGGTGCAATTGCCTTCGTTTGGGGCATTTGTGTACGACGGCGATGGCCCGGATGCCGAGGCAGCAGCCTTTTGACGGCTACCCACAAAGACCAGAACGAATGTCAGGCTACAGAAAACAAGGATCACGGCGAGTTTTATGCCGGTTCTCTTGCGATTAATGATTCCCATATAAAAAGCTATAAAGCCAGTCTTTTCAGTATCTTTGACGATCCTACAGGAGGGAAAGTCTGCAAAAAAACTGTATATAAAAGGATAGGTTTTGACACGGGAAAAAGTCAACGACTTTAAACAAAAAGGCGAACTCACGTTTTTTGAGAGGTGGCGGAAAGGTATTTCACCATTGTGATCCGGGTGCCGTCATCAGTGTCTTCGATCGTTACTTCATCCATGAGGCCTTTCATGAGTTTTAGTCCCCAGCCGCGGCGGGCGGTGCGTTTTTCGTCCGGCTGCTCTGCGTTGGGATCAGTCACCGCTGTTTCCGGTGCTGATTTGAGTTTGACGCCTCGGTTGGCGACGGTTATGACGAATTTTTCCGTATCCACGACGAATTTTACGTTGATCCGGCGGTCGGGGCTTAGGCTGTGTTCGGTGGCGTTGATACAGGCCTCGACGAGGGCGGTTTTGACCTGATTTATTGTTTTTGCGGCGATGCCGCGGCGTTTGGCGATGTCCTCGACGGCCCGGGCGGCGATCATCTCGGTGTCGTCGCCCATCGGAACGACTATCTCGTATTCGTCGGCCGCCGAAGCGGCAGCGGGCGAAATGTCCGTATTTAATAGCGCAGCGAGCATAGCGGCCTGCTTACGGCTCGAACCGAAGGCCCTACGTTCTTTCAGGACATCGAGCGCGTCCGGGGCAAAGCCCTCGGGTGCGACGAGCCATAACTGAAAGCGGTGAAATTCGCAGTGGGCGGCAACCATTTCGAGACGGTCGCACCAGAATTCGGCAAGGTCGCGGGTGGCTTCGAGCTTGGAATCGATCTCGGCGGCGATCCAGACGATGTCCTCTTTTTCGGCTCCCGTGTTGAACCCGAACGCGATCGCGGAGCGTTCCGCATCGGCAAGTTCGGCTAGCCGTGGGTAAAACGTTACGGCGTGGGCAGTGTAAACGATCTGCGGCAGGGCGGTTTTCTCATTATCCTCTTTGAACGCCTTTTCGATCCTTTCATCGTCCGCGCCTTTGAGTTCCGCGTTAAAACGGCCGTAGTCAATCATCGCCGTAGAGATGTGCAGGCCATCAAATGCCTGCATCAGATCGCGCAGCCCCATCGCCGCGAGCCGGCGGTACAGCCGCGCCATCAATACGGGAGCACGTTTTATATTTGCGGCGAGGGTCTCGCCGACGACGAGGGCACGGGTGTCGTCACCCGCGACAAGTCTCGCCCGTCCGGCGACGTAATCACCGAGGACGGTATTTTCGGCGTCAAATCGCACCACGCCGGCATCGAGATTGACGATCTCTTCGATGTTCATCGCCTCCAGGATCGGATCGAGAGCTGCGGTATTAAGCTCGGTGTGCCGTTTCCAATATGCCGATGGGACGCGGCCTCCATCGTATTTCAGGCTCTCGGCGAGGAGCGTTATTATCCGTTCCTGTAACTCGGGATCGGGACACGCCCGGTCAAAAGCGGCGTCAAAATACCGCCCGATCCGGCCGCCAAAGATCTCGTCCGTGTACATCTGCTCGACCCGCTCGAAACTGTCGAGTGAGGCGTTCTTCTCGGCCGCCGACAACAATAGGGAGGCGATGTTGGCCGCACCCTGATCTAGCTGGGCTGCGATCAAGTCGCGTGTTTGTTCGTTGATGGCAACGCCGAATCTGGCGGCCTGGTTTTCGACCAGGGTTCCGGCTTCGGTGGACGACAGATTTTCGAGCGTGACCGATTCGAATGGCGTTCTGGCAAAAAGAAATCGCCTCAAACCCGCAAAAACAAATGGTATCGCCGACCGCCCAAAGACATCGCTCAGATCCTCGACAAAGGTCTCACCGCCGGCCATTCGCGCCGCGATGTGCAGGCCATCGATCATGACAATGCTTTTTGCTCCGTGGCCGTTCGCCCTGAGCGGGGCGCTCAGACAATTACGGACAAACGAGCGGTCGTCGTCGAGCGTGCTTTCGCCGTCGAGGGTTTCGATCAGGCGGTCGATCCAATAACCGTCCGATGGGATCGCCAACTGGGCTAGCTCGAACAATTCAGGTGACGAATCGAGAATTCTTTTGTCCTGCCGGCGAAAAGCGACGGCCTGTGTCAGGAACTCGCGGACAAATCGAAGGGCGGTGCTGCGGAGCGAGCCGTCGCTTGATCTTATCTCGAAATAGAAGGGTATAACGCCGTCGCCGATAAACAAACGGTCGTAGGTTTGCCGCAGCAACTCCGACGCACCGGCCGATGGTGCGTGAAGCAGGACGAGGCCATTGGGCCCCTCACCCGAGGCGTGTCTCAGTAGACGGTCAAGCTCGTCATTGCGGCCGATAAATTCGCCATTGCCGCACTTAGCCAGAATCTTGTCGTTTAACGATTGTTTCATGCGGTTGCCTGTCCGAACTCGACCCCGTTTATTTCCTCAAAATTGCGAACGCGGTTTCGGCCCTGATGTTTAGCCTCGTAAAGTGCCTTGTCCGCAGCGGCGACGAGATGTGGGGCAATGCACAACTCGGCCGAACAGCTCGCGACGCCGATGCTCACCGTAACACGGCGATACGGTAATTCCTTGAGAGCGATGTTGATTCTTATACGTTCAGCGATGGTCGCAGCCTCGGCTGCCGTCGTCTGGGGCAGGAGGATCGCAAACTCCTCGCCACCGAACCGGGCCGCAACGTCGGCCCCTCGAAGCGTCTCGCGAATAACGTGGCCGACGAGCTTTAACGCCTCGTCACCCGCCGGATGTCCGAATTGATCGTTGTATGATTTAAAATGATCGACATCGAGCATCATAAAGCTCATCGGAAAGCCGTGACGGTTTGACCGCTTAATTTCTTCGAGCAGCCGTTCCTCAATATAACGCCGGTTAAGCAAACCTGTCAGGGCATCGGTGACCGATAGCTGTTCAAATTCACCCGCCTTTTCCTTTAAGGCGGCACGATCGATGGCGACCGCGATCTGCGGTGCGATTGCGCGGAAAAGCTCAAGCGAGGCTTTATCAAAGATCTTGCCGCCGGCGCGGTCGGTAAAGCTCATCACGCCGATAGTACGGCCGCCGATATTGATCGGCGAACTCAGGAAAGACGGCATCTTGTACCGCCGCTCGGCCGGAGCGGGCGGCAGGCCCGTTTTTGACACGTCCGAGATAACGACGGCCTCGTTGCGGGCAAAAACGATCTTTGCCACGCGGACGCCGACCGCTTCCGTGGCGTCGATCTTTGCCCGTGAACCGATCATCGCCTTTATATCCAGAGCCTCGGCACGCTCGTCATAGACGAGTAAAGATGCCCGTTCGGCCTGGAGCATCTCGGCCACATTCTGCGTCAGGTTAAACCAAAAATCGTCGGCGTCGATCGTTTTCACGCTCTCGCTAAATCGACGAACGGCCCGCGCGAGAACCTCGCGGCGGGCGACATCGCTGCGGAGCCGCAATATCTCGAGCTGCGGCGCGACGGAATGACAAATCCGAGCGATCTGCTTTTTGGCGGCTTCAGGCTCGATCGGCTCGATCGTCGCGATCGCCGCCGAGATCTCGCCGCCGACGCCGATAGGAAATAGATGCATCGTGCGGTGCGGCACGGGCGAATCCGCTTTTGGACGCTCGCCCAATTCGAGCGGCACGTCATTTTGCGAAGCCGCGATCAACCGCGGGTCGCCGGGCGAGATCGCAAGATTTACCTTGCGGTTTTTCATCTCGCCGTAACCGGAGGTATGTTCGAATTTGTCGTGAGTGGCCTCGAGCCAGATCAGTGCCGAAAATCCGTAGTGACGGGCCAGAAACTCAAGGATCGAGTCGATCGCATTGTCATAGTCCATCTTTAAGAGCGATCCGAAAAATGACCGCCACGCACGCGATGCGGCGGCGCGTTTTTCCGTTTGGGCGGGGTGAGATTGCTGTTTGATGTCTGGAACCGGCGTAACGGCGGTTTCTTCGACCGGCTGAGCTGCCACAACCGGATCAGTTTTTACAGGTTTCGTCTCGGTCTTGACCATCTCAACCGGCTTCGGCCCGCGGACCTCGCGCTTAAATTTTTCGACAATGCTCGTCGTTTTAGGGGTGGGTACCGTGGGCGTTGTGGTCTCGATCGGAGCGAGCGTCTCAACCATCGGAGCCTCGGTCATGAGGCTCTCGATGCCTCGGGCGGTCTTGTCGAGGATCTCTTTCGTACCGGTCAGCAGGACGTTCTCAAAGAATTCGCCCGGCGGATATTCGCTCCAGTCGCCCGACGTTGCCCGTTCGGTCGCCCTCCGGTAATTTTCGGCTTTTAGGAAGGTTCGACCGACGATCGCGACAAGTTTTTTACCAGCTTTTTGAACGGGTATCGCTCGACACTCCAGTCCGGCGTGACATGTGAACGAAACCACCCCGCCGACGAGCGAGGTCTCCTCAAGCGCCGTGCCGCAAAACGCGGAGCACTGCCCGACATACTTGCCGTCGGGATTAAGGCTGCGGCAGATCGAATTATTGTTTGCGGCCGCGATCTCACGTCCCGTATCGTCGACAAAGACAATCGCCACGCCATTTTCTTCGGCGAGACGGCCTAGCGACGATTTTTCCGCGAGTTCCCGTTCAAGAGTCATCGAATTTATGAAACGAAATACCGGGTTAAAACGCTGCGAAAGCTAAGCAACGCTTAAAAAGCGGGGTTTCGGGTTACTACCTGAAACGATTAATAAGGCCGAACTTTCACGAAAATTACGACAGTCGGGCATGTTTTTCGCGAATCAGTTTTATTAGTAATCTGCAATACGTTTGCAGACCCCGTTCGCTGGTAACTTTGATTTTGCGTGAGAGAACATACGCAATGCAATGATCGATCCCGGAAAGCTTTCGATGGTATGTTTTCACACTATGACTAAAACAATAAGAGCGAAACGAGAGCTCACAGACTTATGGAGGTAAGAAGTATGATCAACGATTACGAAGCAACACAACCAATGACGACGGACGCAGTACCGGTCGAGCCGATGCAGCACATGACCAACGACGATGTAGTGGCGACGCTCGGCGGCCTCATCCAGACCTGCGTTGACGGAGAGGAAGGTTTCAGAACGGCCGCCGAGGCTATTGCGGCGTCGGACACCAAAACGTTTCTATACGAGAACTCGCAGGAGCGGGCACGCTTTGCCGGCGAGTTGGAAACTTTGGTCAGGGAACTCGGCGGTGACCCGTCACACTCGGGAAGTTTCACCGGAGCGATACACCGCGGCTGGATGGATCTGAAGACAGCCATTGTCGGCAACGACGCACACGATATTCTGTCGGAATGCGAACGCGGCGAGGATTCCGCCAAAAAGACCTTCCGCGATGCACTCGATCAGACGCTGCCAGCCAATGTACGGAGCATCGTTCAGCGGCAATGCGATGTAGTCGTGCGATCTCACGACCGCGTCAAGGGAATGCGTGATTCGAGCGGAAAAGACACCGCTAACTCGGCAGGCGGCGTTTTTTGATTTTTCAATTAACTTTCTTTCCTTAAAAAAGGCCGTCTGAGAAGGCGGTCTTTTCTGTTACGTGTTACAACGGTCAATGTATATGAGCGGATTTACCCGTGCTCTTTTTCGGTTTGGCCACGCCAAAAAAACAAAATACAGATCGCATCTTTGTTTTCAGACACCCTCTTGCTATTTGCCAGATGTCTGCGCCAAGGCCCCGAGACCTTCACGGGCATTTTGTTCGATGTCGGGATGCTGCGGCAAAATACGGATGCAGGCAGAAAAATGCCGGGGCTTGACCTCGACAAGTTGCGGCACCGTTGACCGGCACGCGTCGATCGCGAACGCGCAACGCGTGTGAAAATGGCAGCCTGACGGTGGATTTATCGGCGAGGGAACGTCGCCTTTTAGAATTACTCGCTCGCGTTTTGCCTCAATTTCGGGGTCGGGAACCGGCACGGCGGATATCAGTGCCTTAGTGTACGGCATCAGCGGATCGCGATAGATCTCTTTGCCGTCGGCGAGTTCGACGATCTTGCCGAGGTACATAACCGCGACTCTGTCCGAAAGGTGCCTGACGGCACGTAAGTCGTGCGAGATAAAGAGATACGTCAGATTTTTCTCAGCCTGCAGGTGCTCCATCAGGTTCATGATCTGAGCCTGGATCGAGACGTCTAACGCCGATATCGGTTCGTCCGCAACGATGAATTCGGGGTCGACAGCCAGGGCACGAGCGATGCCGATACGCTGCCGCTGGCCGCCCGAGAATTCGTGGGGATAGCGCTTGATAAAGCGGCGGCTGAGGCCGACAGTTTCCATTAGCTCTTGCACGCGCGATTGGGTCGAGCCTTTCGCGAGCCCAAAGGTGCGGATCGGTTCACCGATGATCTGGCCGACGGTCATTCGCGGGTTGAGCGACGCGTAGGGGTCCTGAAAGATCATCTGAAGGTGCTTTCGCTGCTCGCGCATGGCGGATTTTGGCAGATGAGCGAGGTCCTTTCCGTTATAGAAAACCTTGCCGCCCGTCGGTTCGGTCAGGCGGAGAATGGCCTTGCCCAGTGTCGATTTGCCGCAGCCCGATTCGCCGACGAGGCCGAGGGTCTCGCCCTTTTTTATGTCCAGAGATACGCCATCCACCGCTTTTACGGTCTTGGCCGCGCTAAACAGGCCGCCGCCTGAGGGGTAATAAACCTTCAACCCCTGAATCGAGATCAGATTGTCTTCGTTGGTATCCATTCGTTTCAACGTCTATTGCACTGGCGGCTCGATCGTCACCTTTGACTCACTGTCGTAGTTGACCGTCATTTCCTTGAGAATGCCGTTGTCGTATGTGGCGTAGATCTTCATCGGCAGACCGGTCTTTTCTCCCACCCACATCTTGCAATTAAATCCAAAACCGCCCTTCGGCGTAACATTTTTATAACTATACACGAGGGCGCTCGTGCCATCGACCGTGTCATTTCCATCGAATTTCGTGTCGGTCAATGTTTTTAGGCCTTCTTCCGTAAACGAGTCGCGAAGCGTCGGGATCGCGCTGTTGGAATTTCCCTGAGATTTAGTCCATTTTCCGCCTGTCTTCATATAAGAATCATTGCCGATCATTATCATCTCCATTCCGGCGCCTGTTCCGCCAAGATACGAGATGTGGTAACGGTCGGGGGCGACGTAATCGACCTGCGACTTGATCGCGGTCTGGCCCATGCCGTCCATTTTGGCGGAAAATGCCGGAAGAGCGATGAATTTTTTGGATGCCTGAATGATGTCTTCCCTAGGATTGGCACCGGAGGTCGATGATCCGCCGCCGGAACTGCCGCTATCAGGATTGCCTTTCTGGCCGCCCGCAAGTTCCTTGATCTTCGCGCAGCCGAGGACGGCGATAAATAGGATTACGAGGGGTAGTATGATTTTTTTCATATCTTTATCTGGCAGCCCTTGTTGCGGCCTCCATTTTAGATTCCTGGTAGACCTCTTTCGCAAAATGGCATAGCGAATGATGGTTTTCGTTGATCTCGACAAACGGCGGCATCGCGCTGCGGCAAATATCCTGCGCACGGTCGCAACGCGGAGCGAAGGGGCAGCCCGGCGGCAAATGGGCGACATCGGGCGGCAATCCGGGGATCTGGTATAGGTCCTTGCCCTGTTCGTGGGCCGGGTCGGGGACGCTCTTTAGCAGGCCTTTGGTGTACGGATTGGCTGGCGTCGCAAACAGCTCGCGCGTCGGGGCCTGCTCGAAGACCTTGCCCGCGTACATGACGATGATATTGTCGGTCATTCCGGCGACCACGCCGAGGTCATGGGTGATGAGAATGACGCTCGTGCCCATCCGGGCCTTTAGGTCTTTGATAAGCTCCAGGATCTGGGCCTGGATCGTCACGTCGAGCGCGGTGGTAGGCTCGTCGGCGATGAGCAGTTCCGGATCGCAGCTGAGCGCCATGGCGATCATGACGCGTTGGCGCATCCCGCCCGAAAATTCGTGCGGATAGCCGTCGATGCGCTGCTCGGCATCGGAAATGCCGACTAATTTGAGCATCTTGATCGCGTGCTCGCGGGCCTGTTGTTTGGAATGGCCGAGATGCAGCCTCGTGACCTCGGTCAGCTGCGTCGAGATCGACAAAAACGGATTGAGCGAGGTCATCGGGTCCTGAAAGATCATCGCTATCCGGCGACCGCGGATCTTTCGCACCTCGTCGATCCCGAGCTTGCGAACGTCGATACCGTCAAAGATAATCTCACCGTCCACGATCTTTCCCGGCGGCTCCTGGATGAGCCGCATGATCGAGAGATTGGCGACCGATTTGCCGCTGCCCGATTCGCCGACGATGCCCAGCGTCTCGCCTTTTTTCAGGTCAAAGGTCACGCCGTCGACCGCCTTGACCACGCCGTCTTCGGTGTGGAAATAGGTCTTAAGGCCTTTGACGAGAAGAATTGTGCCGTTATTTTGCATCTTTACATTGCCTGATCCCTGCCGGTTCGAGAACGTCAATTTCCGAGATAATTTTCTTTTTGCCGTAATTGTTATAGTAAAAATTGATACCCCGATACTGAAAACCCTTTCGCGGCTTGCCGTATTTTCTCTCCGTTTCTTCTTTGGTGCTTACGCCAAGGGTTACGCCCCGGCTCGTTTTTGCCTTGTACGGCTGCTTGATCTCGATCAGAAATATCTGTTTTCGTTTATCCGTCTGGCACATATAAAACGAGAGGCCGAGCCGGTCGTAGGTCATTTGATACGAATATGCCTTGTTGACCTCCCAACGGTACTTTTTGCCATATTTCTTTACCACATCGGGCATCGTCGACTTGCCAATCTTGATGTTTTCGATACCGATCCCCTCTTTGACGATGTTGAATTTTTCCGTTTTCTGAGCGTAAGCGGCTGCGGCTAAGAGAATTATCGTCGCCGGCAAGAGAAACTTGTTTTTAATTATCATCATCTAAAATTTTCGTGTTTGCGGATCGAGGGCGTCACGTAGGCCGTCGCCCAAAAAGTTTAAGGAAAACAAGGTCAACGCCATCGTAAGGCCCGGGAAAACAAGCTGCCACGGGAAAATCGCGATATTCTTGATCCCGTCCGATGCGAGACTGCCCCACGAGGCGAACGGCGCCTGGACGCCGAGGCCTAGGAACGATAGCGCGACGAGGACAAGGGAGACCTTCATCTGGAGGATGATCAATCGACGGACGCGTACCCGTCAATCTCACTTCGCGATTTCAACGGCGAGATCGGTAGTATGAAGCTGCGCTTAATGTGATGCCACTACCTCGACCGTGGGTGCTTTCGACGGGACGCTTCGTTGGGAGAGATCACGCCGCCGGGACGTCTTACAAATGGGCCTCACGCAAAAATGGGGGCGCCCGACCCGCGCGCGTACCACCGCGAGGTCTCTCATAAATCTTAATATTCTAGCAACGTCGGCGCGTCGCGTTTGTTACGCGACCGCGGCTGCTTCGTCGCATGCGTCTCTTAGTCCGGGAATCCCTTTTTGGAGATTGCCCCTATGAGATTGAGATTCTCGCGAACG
>JANYIL010000209.1 GCA_025362075.1 Chloracidobacterium sp. | reverse complement strand
ACATCACGCGTGCGAGTTCGAGCGAAACGGCCGTTCCCGATGCGTCATCATTGGCACCGGGAGCGTCGCATTTCGCGTCGGTCGGGCTGTTGCACATCGAATCGTAGTGGCCCGATATGACATAGACACGCTCGGGGTCGGTCGAGCCTTTAAGCACGGCAAAGACGTTCGTCAAAACAGTCGCATCAGGAAATCGACCGCGTGGCGGTGGGCTCGCGGGCGTCGTAAAGGTCTGCTTTTGCACGTCGAGACATCCGCCGCAATCCTTGCTGATCTTCTGGTACTCCCCATAGAGCCAGTCACGTGCTGCACCGACGCCGCGAACCGGATCATCCTGCGCGGACAGCGTGTTTCGCGTGCCGAACGACACGAGCTTGCGAATCGTCGCCTCGATGTTCTTGGCCGATACCTCAGCGACCATTTTTGTGGTTTCGGGGTTCAGTTTCGGGGCGGGTCTCTTTTGGGCATATATTTCAACCGCAGAGACGCAGAGACACAGAGCCGTGACAATGAAGATCCTGATTTTCATATTTGTATTTTAGAAAAATTTTGCAGCCACAGATTAACACGGATGCACGCAGATAGAGCAAAGACTATAGACCAGATAGCGAAAAATCTACCGGTTCAAAAGATCAAACGCTTGCAACCTGTTGCCATCAGCCGAATAGAGCAGATTGGCTGTTTCGTCCATAACGAAATTGGGATCGGGGTCAGCGATGAGGATAAACCGGGCATCCTGTCCCGTGTGGACGTTCACGCCGACAAGCCCCTTTTTATTAAAAGGACTAGACAGGTCGGTGTAAAAATACATGTAGTTGCCGCGAAGCTCGGCGAGGCGTTTTCGGCGAAGAAGAAAACCCGCCAGTTTATCGATCTGATTTACCGGGTCGAGCCTGTCCAAAATACTCTCCTGCACGTCTTCACGGGATGGTATCGCACGGTCGATGGCCTTTCCGATCACCTGGCCCCGGATGTCTCTGGCATTGGGGATCACGATCTGCAGGCCGTTTGCCCGGCTCAGAAGATTTGGTGACCGAGCGAGCGAACCATATGCATAGATACGATTCCCGACGTAATTTCCGGCCGCGTTGCTCGCAAGCGTCGTCAGATTAACTGAGCCGAAATGCGTCGAGAGGCCCGACCAGCGAAACGAACTAGCCGCAGACGCCAAGCTAATCCCGGTTCGCGCGAGTCCGATCGCCGAGGTCGCAATTCCGCCATATCGAAAATATATCGCCGTTGCGCGTAGAGCGATCCCGGCAACGGTCCGCAATATGCCGCGAGCGGGGGCCTTGTGCCTGACCCGCCACAGCTCGGGCCGCTTCGGCTCGCCGAGGCGAAAGGCGGCTATCTCGTCGCGGCCGCCGACAACCGCCTGCCCCCCTTCATTTATAAGGATGAACTGGGCGTTTTCGATCTTATGCTGTCGTTTTTCGATCCGTTTGCCGATGCGGGCGTCGATACTGGTTAGTTCGTCCTTGTCCGCGACGACAATAGTATTGGCGTCGGCAAAAGCAAAATTGGTCACGCCCCGATCCGCACCTTTGTATCTCCACAGCGTTTTACCGTTTGCGGTATTTATCGCCGAAACGCCGAACGGGCCTTTTTCCTTTGTTTCGCCATCCTTTAACTGCGTAAACTGGCCACCCGTTCTCACATAAAGCGTCGATCCGACGAGCGCCATCTCCGCGCAGGTGCCGAGATCGTCGGCCTTCCAGTCGTCGTGGCCCGTCTGTCGGTTGATGGCACGAACCCGACCCCGTCCGGAAACATACAGGTGCGTATCGTCAAAGACCGGGTCTGCCTCGGTCAATGCCAGGCCGTCATCGTTGATCTTGAATTTCTCGTTTTCCTTGGCCTTGCCCGTGAGAGCGTCGTATGAGGTCGATCCCTCGTAAAAAAGATACAGCCGGCCGTCGAGCAGCAGCGGGGCCCGGTAATTGTCGAGCGTATAGCTGATCTCGCCAAGGTTATCGCCAAACCGCGACGGCATCATCTCAATCTTATCGTCAAAATCGCGGTGCCACAGCTCGTCGCCGGTCGATAGCTGCAACACGTGGACGACAGGTTTTTGTTTAAAATTATCACCAGATCGACCGCGCGTATCTTTGACCAAAATCACGGCGATCAGGTCGTTTTCCGGGTCGACGGCGAGCTGCATTACATCGCCCTTGACCTTGTCGCTCTGCCATATCCGCGCACCCGAGAGCAGATCGACGGCCTCAAGCCGGGATTTGCTGCCAAGGTCGCGGGTGACGAGGATCAAATCTGTATTCGGCACCTGCGTGATCGCCGTTTCCTCGATCTTGCCCGTAGTCCGGCGCCAAATCCGTTCGCCCGTCTCGCCATCGACGGCATACAGATTCTTTTCCGAACCGGCTAAAACTATCCCGAAATCGGTCGTTTGATAAAACCTGACCTTGGAATCGAGGTTAGACTGCCACGCGGGCTGGGCGTGAGATATGGTCGCGAAAAGGCCCACGAGGCATAAAAGCAAAATTGTAACTTTCATGCTGTTATCTTATCGCGAACGGGGATGAAAAGAGAAGATTTACTGGACGCGGTATGCCTTTGATTTCCAGACGAGCACGACGGTTCCGCTTATCGAATCAGCGATCGACCTGAGGCCGCCGTCCAGTTTCTTGTATTCGTCCGTGCCGCGACGGTAGTTTTTGGTCGACTGGCCGTGATACGCCGTGTCGTACCAGGCACCATCGCGGTTTGTGAATGTTTTTCCGCCGACGGACTTTGTCGGGGCGATCATGCCGGCAACGCTCTGGTTTTGCTGGACGTTCATTTCCTGCTGAACGTTATTCATCTGGCCGGACGCTCGATTCGGCCCGGATTTCTTGGCCATCGGGGCTTCGCGTGCCATGCGGTCGCGGTCGTTTTCGGCTTTGGACATGGTCAATGTCTTACTATCGTCGTCTTTAAGCTTGTCCTCGCCCGCCTTGCGTGCATCGAGGCTAGCCGGCTGGTCGACGGGCGGAGGAGGCGGTGCCGCAGCGACAGGTTTAGCCGCCTCTGGCATGGCTCCGCCGGTGGCCGCGGTCTTTTCTTTTTCGGGCTGTACGACCGTTCCCGGCGCCGTATCGGCGCGGCCAAACGCATCGGGCTCGGAGACAGCAGGGCCGCTCGAATTGGCACTGCCGGCCGCTGACGGATTAACCGGGGCGGGAACGGCCGTGTTGGCGGAGTTTGCAGCTGCGTTCGCCGAAGCATTGGCGGCGACCATGTTCCCTGCTGCCGTTCCGCCGTAAGACTTTTCGTCCCTGGCCCGCTCAAGATCGGTGACCTGAGCGGTACTCACACCCGCCTGATTCTTATAATTTTGAAACGCCAGAAAACCGAGGATCCCGCCAAAAGTGAGGATCAGAGCTCCCATCGCGAGGGCGAGATTTGGCGTGCGGAAAAGTTTGCTGTACCAGGGGATAGTGGTCGCGACCGGAGCCGAAACAACAGTTGAAGCGACCCCGTTTGTAGCAGCATCCGCTTCCCGTTTCATCAAGATCGATTGGGAAAGCATCCGCCTGCATCTGTCACAATCGGCAAAATGCTCCATATACAGAAGTTTCGCCTTTGGCGGCACTGCGTTTTCGGCAAATGCGGCGATCGTGTCGGCATCGAGGTGTTTTTTCGGCTCGGGCGGATCATCGCCAACAAGCACACCCCTACCTACCGGCGCTTTCCGCAGGATCGCATCAATTTCCTTGTCGAATTCCAGTTCCATCATTTCTTTTAGCCACAGAGGAAATTAACAGGGATTAAAGAAATAAGCGGGATATAAGGAAAACCCAAAAGCATCCCGTCTATCCCTTTCATCCCTGTTAATTTCAAATATCTCCGCGGCTACGGTTTTCGTAACCACTTACTGAACGCCTCATGTCCAGAAATCTTGCATGAGCACCGCCAGAGTCAATACGGCAAACATCGTTTCGAGGTTTAGCCCGAGGCTCGTGGCCGTATCGGATAAATGCCGTTTTACCTCAGCATCGGTCCATCCGTGCCGCGTTTTCAGCTCTTTTTCGACGCCTTTACGGATCTCGGACTGGACCCGCGTCAGCCGGCGGCTGGCTGTCGCCTCGTGATAACCAAAGGTCGCGGCGATGTCCTTTAATTTAAGATCGTCGAAATAATATAGCTTTAATATCAGGCGATCTTCGGCCGCGAGTTCGCCGATCGCGACCTGCAAGGCCTCGGATACATCCGACTCGGCCTGGCCCTGGGCAAAAAGCTCCTCAGGATTCTCGCCGTGCGTCGCAAAGTGATTGTGATCGCTCGCGGCGACCTCGTTTGCGAGATTTTCAAACTCGCGGTCGTCCTCGGTCTGGACAAATTTGGATTGTTTGCGAAATTGATCGACCGCAAGCTGCGATACTACCGCCCGCAGCCACCCGGCCAAGCTGCCGCGGCCCGAATAATAAGCCAGCTTGCTCTTTTTATTGCCGTCCGCATCCGTCCGCAGGCCATAAAGCTCGGCCCAGATGGAGCTGGCAAGGTCCTCTGCGTCTTCGTTATTCGATGAGATCTTGCGTGCGGCGGACTTTACCGTCGAGTCAAAATTAGCGACCAGATCGTCCCATGCCTTCTCATCGCCTTTCTCACAAGCGACGATCAAACACAGATCGTCTGCCCGAATATCATGAACAAACTCCTCGATCTCCGTATGAGCCGCATTCGGCGAGTCGTTCAACAAGTATTTGTTAAGCGTCGCTGAAACACGCCCCGCGATGTCCGCACCAGTTAGCCCACGCGGATTTTCGGCGCGAGAGATCAAATGCTCTATCGCTTCTTCAACCGTTATTTTGTGCTTCTCGGCGATCGGGCTCATTCAACAAAGGTGTCAAGATTTTAGCACTATTTTGATGAAAGAAAGAGTGAAGCGGGTTGTTCTGCCAAATCCAGGACGGTAAGAACGGATGCACGCAGATTTACGCGGATTGAGAATAGAAATAATCTGTGTGAATCTGCGTCAATCCGTTGTTTATTTCCAATTTCATTTCAGGTGCTTTTGCAAAAACGACACGATCTTGTACCCGTCGTACCAGACCCAGGGTTTTTCGCCGAGGGTGTAGTGGCCGCATGGGATGACGGCTTTGCTGTGTTTGATCTTGTGGCGGCGGAGCGCGTTGATGGTATCGCGGGACAGGTCGACTGGAAAGCTGAGGTCGTACAGCGTATAGATATAACGCTGCGGCCGCGGGCGGAGGCCGGCAAGCCGCTCCATGTAGGCCATCGGCGAGATTGGCAGCCAGTATTCGCGAAGCTCGTCGAGCGTGACATTGTCGCCGATGCTCTCCTTTACGTGATACGTCGAAAGGCCATGCCAGACGACGTCCGCAGGGTAACCGGAAATGTGATTAAATACGGCCGCGTCGATCTGCATGTCGTGCGTAAACGCAAAAAAACCGACGCACGAACCGATGCTTGTACCGACGATGCCAACCTTTTCATAACCCTGCTGCTTTAACCATCGAACGGCGGACCGCGTATCGACGACCGCTTGCCTCAGGCTTTGCAGCGTCCGGCCAACGTTCGGCGCGACGAGGTAATCGGCCCGCGACGTTTCCGGCGGCATGCGTTCCTCGTGGTAAGGCAACGTTAGGCGCAGGGCCGACATTCCGAGTTTGTTGAACAGCTTGCAAAGGTCGAAATACGTACCCGCTTTCGCATTCCAATGCGGCAGGACAAGCACGGCTGACTTCTTATTTGTCTCGTGTGGAAAGAATTTGGAGTAAACGGTATTGTTTTCCGGCGAAGGCGTCACGATCCCGCTCGTCCAGGTCAGGGTTTGGAGTCCCTGCTTTAGCAGGCTTTGTTCACCGCGATCTGCCGCCTGAAGGCGGGACTCCAAACAGTAATCTGAAATAGAGGGCGAAAAAAAGAAATCCTCGCTGTTGGCAACCGAATTTTTTGAAAATTCCCGAAACAGCTTTCGCGGATCGTCACCATTGGCTTGGTCGTTGATGTATTCCGTGCCCCACTCGAATTCACGCACAATCCGGTTATCGTCCCGCATAGCAAACTCACGTTCCTTGTTGTGCATGTAACGCTTGAGCATAAAACGGCGAATCTTAACAACGGATTAACACAGATTTTCACAGATTAATTTTAATATTTTCTTGTCCGCGAAAATCTGTGTTAATCCGTTGTTACAACTTGTTCTCACGCCGTAGCGGCTTTCGCTTTTTTGACGATCTTTTCGTAAAAACCGATGTATTGCGGAATGATTTTGTCCGTCGAGTATCGCTGGACGGCAAGTTCGCGGCCGCGCGTCCCAAAGGCGCGGCGTTTTTCTTCGTCGCGAAACAGAATTAGCGTGTCCGCGCTCATCTTGCCGACGTCGCCCACATCGCTCAAAAACCCGCTTTCGCCATCGTTGACGACCTCCGGAATTCCCCCAATGCGCGTCGCGATGACCGGTACCTCACAGGCCTGAGCTTCAAGGGCGGCGAGGCCGAAAGATTCTAGTTCCGATGGCAGTAAAAACACATCCGCGACACCGAGGTACTCGGAAATATTGGCCTGCTTTCCGACAAAGACTGTATGCTCCTCCATGCCCAATTGTTCGGCGTGATAGTAAACCGCCGAGCGTTCAGGCCCATCGCCGACCATTATGAGCCGGGCACTTTCGCCGCTCTGGCGAACCTTGGCGAGGATCTCGATACAATCCGCCGGACGCTTTACCGGACGGAAATTTGAGACGTGGACAAGCAGACGTTCGCCATTTGGAGCCAGCTCGCCTCGCAAAGGCGAATCCGGCAGGCGTTTGTATTGCGTTGGACAAATAAAATTCGGTATCACCTCGATCTCGTCAAAATCGAATGTCTCGATCGTCGCCTGTTTCAAAAATTTTGATACGGCAGTCACGCCGTCCGATTGCTGCAAGCCGTACCGCGTGATCGGCAAATACGAGCGGTCGGCGCCGACCAGCGTAATGTCAGTCCCATGCAGCGTAGTAATTACCGGCACATAACGTTTTTGCTTAATCGATTCGCGGGCGAGGATAGCACTGATCGAATGCGGGATTGCGTAATGGACGTGAAACAGGTCGAGCTTTTCCGCCCGGGCCACGGTCGCCATTTTGGTCGCCAGAGCAAGATCGTACGGCTGATGCTCGAACAGCGGATACGACATCATCTCGACCTCATGAAAATGAATCCGCTCGCCCAGCTCGGTAACGCGAGTCGGCAAAAACGACGAAATAAAATGAACGTTATGCCCGCGTTCCGCCAAGTCGCGACCCAGTTCGGAACCGACAATCCCGCTGCCGCCATAGGTTGGATAAACCGTGATTCCAATATTCATAAAGCCCTACAAAACCAAATAAATATCGTATCACGCGGCAAAGGTCAGAACCACCTGCGTCAGCGGGTGGATCGTGTCTAACGAGCGACTAGAGAGCACGACCAAGAACTGCTCCGGCAAATAACAACACGACGGATAGGCACGTTTTTGAATTGCCCGGGGCCGGTTCGGTGTTGACCGGAACGTCTGACTCCATGACCGGTTCGGCCGCAGCCACGGCGATCTGCGGCGTCGTGCCTTTCTTTCTGACAAGGTATACGATGCCCTGGTTGTCGTCGGTGAAAAGGAACGAATTGGCGTCAAGTTTCAGGATGTCACACGGACGGCCCATGACGTTGCCGCCCTGTAGAAATCCGGTGATAAAATCGCGGAGCGGTTCGCCCTTACGCATAATGACGATCTTGTAGCCGTGACCGATGGCTTTGTTAGTTGAGCCGTGGAGAGCAACGAGGAACGAATTTTTGATCACGTCCGGCGAATCGGCGTCGTCGAAATAATCGAATCCAAGGGCTGAGGCATGGGCCGGAAAATACGAATACGGCTCAACCACATTGGCACACCCGCCGGGACGTTTGAATGCCGGATCGCTGAATATCTTTCCGCTCGCCGAATGACACGACGGCCAGCCGTAATCGGCACCGTCCTTGAGTGCGTAAAAGGTTTCGTCCGGCTTTTGCAGGCCAAATTGGTCCGAGCCCTGATTTGATACAAACAGGTGGTTTGCCAGGTATTTCAGCCCGACGGCGTTGCGCAGGCCCCGTGCATATTCACGCTGACCGCTGCCGTCGGCATTCATCTCGATCACGCTCGCACGCACCTTTTCTTTCTCGACGCAGGCGTTACAGCTCGACCCGACTGAGACGTAAACCTTGCCCTCCGGCGTAAACGCTACTGTCCGCGTCAGATGCCAGCCGCCGTATTTGTAGCTCAGGCCGTAGTCGGGAAATGTCGCGAGCGTCTGCGGATGCGTGTCGCCCGGCGCGACCTCACCGGCCTTAAATTTTCGACGCGTTAGCTTGTCCGTCTCCGCAAGATACAGCCAATCCTGCCCCTGAGGATCGCGGTAAAACTGGACGCTGTTTGGATTCTTAAGGCCAGTCATGTACGTTATGACCTTCGAAAACTTGCCCTTAGCCGCATCCCATCCATCGAGAATATATATTTTCCCGAGCTTATTGTCGGTAAGGTTATACATATCCGTGACAAAAATGCGGCCGTCCGGAGCCTTTGCAAAAAACCGGACACGCTTCAACCCCTCAACCGCCGGCACGATCTCGAAGTCGCTGGCGACATTGAGGTTGAACGACTTGCCGCTCTTTAGCGTTATCTTGTTCAGCAAAAGCTTTGGCTGCGCAAGGACCAAACATGGCAGCATTATGATCGTCAGGACTAATAATTTTTTCATATCGGCTCACAAATAGATCAAAAACTCCCTAGTTTGTCCTTTTTAAAAAGCATTCGGTAGGCATCGTAGATAAAGCCCAGCTTTTTGTCGTCGTTTGGATAATCCCAGTACCATTTCGCCGGAAGATCCAATATCCGTTCAAATTCATCTCTCGAAACGCCCAGCTTTTTTGCGATGTATCGCTTTTCTTCTTCTATTTCGTGTATGTCGTAGGGCTTACCTTTTAATTGTTCAAGGGCGTCGTCGCGGCTGATCTCGCCGACGAGGATTTGCGTTGCGAGGCCGGCGCGTCGATAGTCGATGTGAAACTTCTCATATAAGTAATACGACTGAATAAACATCGTGTATTGCGACTCGTAATGCTTTCCGCCGTAGTTTTTCCAGTCGAATTTATGTTTGAGCAGCTCGTTAACCTCTTCCTTAACAAACGGCACATAATTGAGCGGGTAGACCGTCCTAATACCTTTCAGAAACTTGTAGTACATCTCCGTTTTATAGCTAAAAGTTGGAAAGGTCTTAATGTTTCCGTTGCCGAAGGTCTTTTGAATATAATTTAAGTACCGAAGATCTTTGGCATTGTAATGCCAGCTTTTTGGCAAAATGCCCTCGGTTGCGAGGTTGCCGCCGCTGAGGATGTATTTGATGTTATTTTTTTTCGCAAAATGATGCAGCGTGGCAACGATCGCGACATCGGTCGGCGTCTCGGCCTCGGGAACAGAGGCTTTTAAGAACGCAAGCTGCAATTCTTTAAATTCCTGCCAATCGAGAACATAGCTTTCGTAATCGATCTCGAGCTTTTTGATGACGTATTTGATGTTGAGGACCGCTTTTGTCGAGTCCCAGCCGTTGTCCATGTGGACAGCCAAGGGGCGCAGACCGTGTTGCATAACAAGATACGCGAGATAGCTGCTGTCGGCCCCGCCGCTGACGCCGATTATGCAATCATAGTCCCGGCCCTTTCCGGCCGCCCGTACGTCCCCCATCAGGCGTTCGAAAGTGTCGTCACTTTCCTGGCCGCGGTATGTATGATTTGCTCGTTTACTTAAGAATTCCGTGCAGTGGTTGCAGTAGCCGTTCTCGTCAAAAGTTATCTGTAGGTCCGTCGTATCCATAATACAACGGGTACATTCTCTGTAACTTCCAACGTTCATAGGTATTTAGATGCACGGATTTGGCAGGGATAAAAGCAGAAAGTGCTATTCAAAGATTAATTCGTTTCTATCCGGGTAATTTATCAGAACACTGCGTTTCTTGCTCTGGTAAACATGGAGACTGCCGGCCGCCAGGCCGTTTGCGTGGCCGTAGCGGTGGGCCTCGTTCAGATCTTCGTTTTTCCCGGCGCCTCCTAACGCTATTACGGGTATGTCGACGGCAGTCGCGACAGATTTGATCAGGTCGATATCATAACCGTCCATCGTCCCATCTTTGTCGATCGACTGGATGACAATTTCACCCGCCCCATTTTCTTCCATCAGTTGGGCAAATGCCTTCGGCGCATATTTGGTCGGCACATCGCCGCCCATAATCCAAGTGCGTTGCCCACCGTACGATTTCCGTTTTACGTCGATGCAGACAACTATGGTGGTCGAACCAAACGTTCGCGAGGCTTCCTTAACAAAATCCGGGTCCTGTGCGGCATGGGTGTTAATCACCACCTTTTCGGCCCCGGCGTTTATTATGCGACGGATATCGTCGATCGTTCTGACGCCGCCGCCGACGGCGAAAGGCATTCGGGCTTCTTCGCCGACATTCCTGACGAAATCGAGCGAGATCAGCCGGTTGTTTTTTGACGCCTCGATGTCGAAAACAAACAGCTCATCCGCTCTGAGGCCATTAAAGATCCGCACGGCATTGATCGGATCACCAATGTATTTGTGATCTGCGAACCGGGTCGATTTTACTAAGACCTGATCTTTAAGAAGAAGAACAGGAATAATCCTAGGACGAAACATTATAATTCAACAAAATTCTTTAAAAGCTGCGCTCCCGCATCATGGCTCTTTTCGGGGTGATACTGCACACCGAAAATATTGTCCTTCTCGATTGCCGATGGGTATGTAATTTCGTAATTCGTTTCATTTAATATATCAGATTCATTATTTGCTCGCAAATAATACGAATGAACAAAATAAAACTCGGATAATTCGGGTATGCTTTGCATAAGCAAACTATGCTTTTTAATATGAATTCTATTCCAGCCCATGTGGGGTATTTTGTATCGCTGCTTGTCCGACATATTAAACCGCACCATCTCGGCGTCGAACCACCCCAGCCCGCTCGCGTCTCCCTCTTCGCTTGCGCGCGCCATCAATTCCATCCCGAGACAAATGCCCAGTATCGGCTTTTGTTTGGTCAGAACGGCTTCGTTCAGAGCGTCGATCAGATTCAACCGGCGCAAATTAACCATCGCCGTGCCAAAATGGCCGACGCCGGGCATAACGATCTTGTCCGCGCGAGCTATGTCGGCCGGGTCCGCAGAAATTAGAGAATTTACGCCGAGACGATCCAAGCCGCGCCGGACAGAATTCAGATTCCCCGTGCCATAATCGACGATCACTAAATTTGAATGCACTTATAAGGTTTGATTATTATTGGGCCGCCAAAGTTGCCTTAAGGCACTAATCGCATGATCCGGTCGTCCGCCTTATCGGCCGCGCCGCGTCCGTCGCGGTTCGAGGTCGAGAAATAGATATAGCCGTCGGGGCCCTGCTCCATTTCGCGGATGCGGCCGTAGGCGTTTTCAAGCAGGTTTTCCTGCGCGACGACCTTGCGGCCGTAGAGGACGACGCGAATAATACGTTTACCGGCCAGGCAGCCGAAAAAGAAATTGGCCTTAAAGGCTGGAAATGCGGCCGCGTCATAAAACATCGCGCTGCCTGGTGCACACGCCGGGGTGTACTCAAGCAGCGGCGATTCCATTCCGTCTTTTTTGTCCGTGTGGTGGATCTCGGGCCAGCCGTAATTTTTTCCGGCTTCGAGTATGTTGACCTCGTCACCGCCCGAGCCGCGGCCCTCAAAAAAGCTGGGCCCGTGCTCGGTTTCAAACAAAAGCCCCGAACCCGGCTGCCACGCAATCCCCTGTGAGTTGCGGTTGCCAAGGGTCCAAATCTCAGGGCGGGCCCCCGGAGTCTTGATAAACGGATTGTCCGCCGGGATCGTGCCGTCGTCGTTCAAACGCAGCGTTTTGCCAGCCAGCGAGTCCATTTTCTGCGCGAGATTCCAATCGGTCGAATCACCAGTCGTCACATACAGTTTACGGTCCGGGCCGAATCGGCAGCGCATGCCGGAATGATTGGGCGCACCCGGCACATCGTCAACGATGATCTGGGGGTCCGCGAAAGTATTATTAGCAAATTTATAGCGGACGACCTTAACGCGTTTGCCTTCTTTGTTATAGGAATAAGCGAGATAGACAAACCCGTTTGAGGCAAAATCGGGGTGCAGCGTGATGTCCATCAGGCCGCTCTCGCCGGTAGGTTCCACATCGGGTACGGTGAACAGAGGCTCCGCACGCAGCTTGCCGCTCTCAATGATCCGAACCCGTCCGGGCCGCTCGGTAAACAGCAGATCTCTATTCGGCAGCCAAGCGAACCCCCACGGGACCTCAAGTCCGGAGGCGATCGTTTCGACGCGAAATTTGACATCGCCTGTCGATGTCGAAATTACAGCACCGCCCGTCGCCCCTTGTTGCTCGCCGCAGCCGGCCGAGCAGAGGCATAAAAGCCATATTGAAATACCGATCAACCCTTTGATCATATAGGCATGGTATTCCAATATGGCGTTTAAAATCCAACATTGCGCGTGAGCACTATTTTATTTTGCATGTATTGCCTAAAACACCTTTGATCCTATTGCCTTTAACAAATCATAAGGTTTTTTGATTACGGGTAGAGCGGCGGCGATCAGCGATCTCTTCTCGGTTCGTCGCCGGCCATTTTGTGTGTGAACGGCCTGTGTTGCCGCCGGGTACTCAGTCCTGGGCCTGGCCAAATAATAGATCGTCGTGGTCGACGGCCGGAATGCGGCCTGTGTCGGCACCACTCGTTCCTTCCTGTAAACCGTCTTGTTTACCAACGGGCGCCCATCGACAGCGGCCCGTCGAATGACGAGTCTCTTTGCCAGGGTAGCGTTGGCAGCGACGGCTGAGGGAATCCGCTCGACTACGAAATTATCGGACGGCTTTGTATCGTAGCCGGCATCGCGGTCGACAGCCAGCGTCGCTAACCCCGTACCGCCGCTATCAACGGTTGACATGTAGGCGGCAAATCCTATATCCAGACAAATTACCGCAACCATCCCGAGTACCAGTTTTTGCATGCTTTTAACTTCTTTGTGCATATTTAGTATCAGACAAACAGTGCCTGATTGTTAGTATAGCCTAATAGCGATTAGGTTGTATGGAGGGGGGAAACCGATTTTCGCGCGGGTACAACCGGCGGGATATTTCTCAGATGATCGGATATCGCATACAATTTAGGAGCAATAAAGTTTTCAGGGGAGCGTGCCAAAAGCTGAGAGTTGTTCGAGACGGACATTACCCTAAAAACCTGATGCGGATAATACCGACGAAGGGAGAAAAACGATGAAGGAACAGTCAGCAGTCAGCAGTCAGCAGTCAGCAGAAAAGGCTGACAGCGGTAGCCCACACGTGAGTGAGGGCAACATGGATGAGAAAACAACTGACGAGATAAGATTGCCCGCCTCGCAAAAGATATATGTCGAGACTAACGGCAATACTGTTAATCAAAATAAACACAATTTAAGAGTGCCGTTTCGCGAGATCGCGTTGTCGCCGTCAAAGGATTTTGACGGCACGTTGCAGGAAAATCCGCCGGTGCGAGTCTATGATACGAGCGGCGTGTGGACCGATCCGGCGACGAAATGCGATGTTCGCGAGGGGCTGCCTCCTCTTCGACGGGATTGGATCGTCGGGCGTGGCGATGTCGAGGAATACGTCGGCCGCGAGGTCTTGCCGCAGGACAACGGTTACCTCACCAAGGGTGCCGAAGAGTTAGCGATGCAGAGGCCCGCGCATGAGCAAGGGCGTAACACGAAAGGTCAGCTTGAGGAATTCCCGGGCCTCCGCCGTGCGCCGCTCAGAGCAAAAGACGGAGCGTCCGTCACCCAGATGCACTACGCCCGAAACGGAATTATCACTCCAGAAATGGAGTACGTGGCGATACGTGAGAATTTAGGTCGTCAAGCGGCGTTCGACCACCTTACGTTGTCTGAGCGAAGCGACCGCAGCTCACTAAACCATCAACACAAAGGCAAATCGTTCGGTGCGGCGATACCTGAGTTTGTCACGCCGGAGTTTGTCCGTGCCGAGGTCGCTCGTGGACGTGCGATCATCCCGAACAACATCAACCATCCTGAATCCGAGCCGATGGTCATCGGTCGCAATTTCCTCGTCAAGATCAACGCAAATATTGGCAATTCCGCGATCGCCTCGAGCATTGAGGAAGAGGTCGAAAAGATGCGTTGGTCGACGTTGTGGGGAGCCGATACAGTGATGGACCTCTCGACGGGCAAGAATATTCATGCGACTCGCGAGTGGATATTGCGGAATTCGCCTGTCCCGATTGGCACTGTGCCGATCTATCAGGCCCTGGAAAAAGTGAACGGCAAGGCTGAGGACATGACATGGGAAATTTACCGCGACACCTTGATCGAACAGGCCGAGCAAGGCGTCGATTACTTTACGATCCATGCCGGTGTCCGGCTGCCGTATATTCCGATGACGGCCAAACGAACGACAGGGATCGTCAGCCGCGGCGGTTCTATAATGGCGAAATGGTGTCTGGCCCATCACGAGGAAAGCTTTTTATACACAAGGTTTCGAGAGATCTGCGAGATCATGGCGACCTACGATGTTGCGTTCAGCTTGGGCGATGGACTGCGTCCCGGCAGCATCGCCGACGCAAACGACGAGGCGCAGTTTGCCGAGCTTGACACCCTAGGCGAGCTGACAAAGATCGCCTGGGATATGGATTGCCAGACGATGATCGAAGGGCCGGGCCATGTGCCAATGCACCTTATCAAAGAGAATATGGACAAGCAGCTTGAGATTTGCGGCGAGGCCCCGTTCTACACGCTCGGGCCGCTGACGACCGACATTGCCCCCGGCTACGACCACATCACGAGCGGTATCGGTGCCGCGATGATCGGCTGGTTTGGTACCGCTATGCTTTGTTACGTCACGCCGAAAGAACACCTCGGCCTCCCGAACAAACAGGACGTAAAAGAGGGGGTCATAACCTACAAACTCGCCGCCCACGCCGCCGACCTTGCAAAGGGACATCCAGGCGCTCAATATCGTGACAACGCTCTCAGCAAGGCGCGTTTCGAGTTCCGCTGGGAAGACCAATTCAACCTCGGCCTCGACCCTGAAAAGGCCAAGGAATTTCACGACGAAACCCTCCCCGCCGAGGGAGCTAAGCTCGCCCACTTCTGCTCAATGTGCGGCCCGCATTTCTGCTCGATGAAGATCACGCAGGACGTCCGCGATTACGCCAACGCCCAAAACATCGAGGCCGAAAAGGCTTTAGCGGTCGGCATGAGCGAAAAAGCAAAGGAATTTGTGGCGACCGGCAGTGAGATCTATCACGGCAATGTTCCCGATGGCACAAAACACGATCACTAGCCCTGGGCGTTGACACCTTTGTCTGTCGCCAAATACACTTTGACCGTGACTCCGGACCCAATAGACCTCGAAACGGCCGCATCTGAAAAGACTGCGGGCGTTTCCGAGCGCCAGGGCTCGGGGTGGGACATCCGCAATGCACCTAAGAATTACTTAGCTCTCATCATATTTCAGGTCGCTAGCTCGGCCTTTTCTTTTGGAGCAATTTGGTTGATCACCCGCCACCTTGGCGAAGAGGGGTATGGCGCTATCGTTGCGGTGATCGCTGCTTCGCAAGTTGCTCAGGTTCTTGTAAATTGGACCAGTGCGGCGGTTGTACGCTTTGGCGTAGATGAATTCATTGAAACTGGAAAAATTGCCCGCACCTTCTGGGTACGATCAATCATGGTCGTAGCGAATCTTATTCTTGCCGTCGCGTTATCACCGTTATGGTTTGAGCCTTTAGCGGGCTGGTTAAAACTCGGTACGGGAAGTTTTGCGCTCGTAATGGCGCATTTTGTCGTGACTGTTTTCTGGATTCATATTCAGATGAGCTTACAAGCGGCGAAATTGCCCCGGGCTCAGGGTTTTTTGATGATGGTCGAGCGGTTTATTATCTTTGCCGGCGTTTTAGCACTTACAGTTGCCGTCAGCCTGACGCCGTTTGGAGCAATAGTCTTTTATATTGCGGCTCCCGGCCTCATGATATTTTGGGGGCTTTACCAGTTGCGAAAGTACATTTTTGCTGGATTTTCTATCGACCGCGCTTTTGTGTTCAAGATCATCGCGTATTCCCTCCCGCTGCTGCCGATGTCACTGGTAGGATATTTTTCCGGTAGTTACGTCGATGCGGTCTTTGTCACGAAGTTCCTCTCGGTAGGCGAATTAGGGGTGTACTCGCTGGCCACACAAATGAACGGCATCGTGTTGCAGGTTCCAACTCTGGTCAACGCATTGCTGACGCCTTTCTTTGTCACTCTGGATAACGAAGAGGCGAGCAATAAGGTAAACCGCTATTTTACGAGTGCGTTGCCCAATGTAACTTTGGCGTGGGGAGCATTATGCACCCTTGCGGCGATAGGGAGCTATTTTCTGATCCCGTTGATTTTTGGGGTTAACTTTTCTGCGGCCGGGACGCCGCTTTGGATCCTTTTGACCTCTTCGGTAATGGCGATACCGATATTGTGTGGGTATGCCGCTCTAACTCATGCGCGCTCGGTGACCTCTGTTGCGGCAATCGCAACAACATTATCAGCGGTTGTGAATATACTATTGAATTTTTTGCTGATACCCCGATTCGGAATGGCTGGCTGTGCCTGGGCGACAGTCGCCGCCTATCTGGTATGTAATATTGGCTTCGCCGTTCTCTTGCGAATACGAGTTAAAATGCCGGTCTCCTGGGTCTACCTTTCAATTTTGCCAAATCTCTGTGGTACGCTAGTTTTTTCGTTGACGGCCAACGTATGGTTGGCGATCATCGTCGCTTTCGGGTTGTTTGCCCTTGTTGTCATGCTGAAATGGCGTTCGGTCGGCGAGGGGGTTGAAATCATCAAACGACTAGTCAGACCGGAGGTTTCCGCATAAAAGTTATTTGATCGGTTTTATATATGAAGCTAGCAGAAAGATTTTTTAAGGTGTTTTTCTGGTCCATTTCCCATCTGAAAGATGTCGCATTTGGCCTTGAAAATGCAATGTATGCGAAACGGGGAACGGACTATGCTAATTCGTGGAACTACCGCAATGATGTGGAACCGGCGACAGAGACCAACGAGTACGTCAAAGATAACCGATTGAAAACGTATTTTGACGCCAACACGGAAGGACACGGCCTATTCAAGTTTTACCACTATTTCGACGCTTATGACCGGCATTTCAGCAAATTTGTTGGGAAGGAAGTTCATGTTGTAGAGGTTGGCGTATGGAGCGGCGGCAGCCTTAAGATGTGGCAAAGTTATTTTGGGGACAAGTGCAAGGTATACGGTGTCGACATTCAGGATGCTTGTAAGGCGTACGAGAATGAGAACGTAAAGATCTTTATCGGAGATCAGGAAAATCGGGAGTTTTGGAAGGATTTCAAGAAAAAAGTGCCGCGAGTTGACATTTTGATAGACGATGGCGGACATCTAGCTGAACAACAGATCGCGACGCTTGAAGAAATGCTGCCGCATATCAGCCCGGGAGGCGTTTATCTTTGTGAGGACGTTTCAGGAAGCCGAATGAAATTAACATCGTATATGAATGGTATTGAGAACGAATTTAACTGGATCGAGAATTTTTCGAGTGATCATATCGATTCTAAAGCGACCCCGTTTCAACAGCAGATAGACTCAATTCATCAATATCCATATATCTTCGTAATAGAAAAGCGCAGTGAACCGGTAAATCAGCTGATAGCCCCGCAACATGGGACGATCTGGGCCCCCGTTTACGACCCTAAAAAAAACGCGGGAGGATAAGCAGATCATGAGTCTCATTAAGGACCTTGCTTACAAGACGCTCAACGTTGTCACAGGCGGGGCCGGTGTTGAACGGCAGATCGGGGGTGAGGCGATCCGGTTTCCGGCGCGGTTTAGCCGATATTATGAGGCCGGGTATGAACCCGAGTCGTTTCGATTCTTTCATGGGAACGTCAAGGCGGGCGACACCGTACTCGACATAGGCGGGCATATAGGGCTTTTTGCGGTAGTGAACGCAAAACTTGTGGGCGGTGCGGGAAAGGTGTTTAGCTTTGAGCCGACGCCGTTTACTCGTGGTGTTTTGCAGGAGGTCGTCGATCTGAACGGCGTCTCGGAAATCGTTGAGATTCGCGGCGAGGCCGTGTCGTCAAAACGTGGCGAGACCGTATTTTTTGACACGGGCGACACAATTTCAAACGCCAATTCTCTCGTTAAGACGGCCCGCAGCAAGCGGGAAATTCCAATCACGCTTATCAGCGTGGACGAATTTGTAAAAGAGCGTGGCCTGACCGTCAATTGCCTCAAGATCGATGTCGAGGGTTCTGAACTGGACGTTTTGACCGGTGCGCGGGAAACATTTCTATCGATGCGGCCCGTCGCCCGGCTCGGGCTGCACCCGCAGTTTGTTGTGCAAAACGATCAGTCGCTCGACGATATTTGGCGGATTTTGGCCGAGTACAAACTACGCGTTATTTTTGATGGCGACCCGGTCGAAAAGGATTGGTTCTGCTCGCAAGACGACCTTTTTGACGTGAATCTGATACCTTTTTAGTGATGCACGTTTGCCACATCTGCGACACATCGGTCGAAGGGGACTATTTCAAAAACATTACGGCCGGCCTCACCAAAAATGGCGTACGCGTAACGCTCGTCGAGCTTGGGGCCGGATCGCCGCCGGCCTGGATGTCAGAGTTTACGGGCGTCGGCTATTTTTCGCTGAACGCCCGCGGCAAGCTCGATTACCCGTTTGCCGTCCGGCGACTCGGGCGCCTGTTGAAACGGGAAAACGTCGATATACTCCATACCCACCTGTTCTATTCGGGGCTGATCGGCGTTTTTGCCAAACGCCTGCATCGCAAGACGGTCTTTGCCCTGATGAGGCATCACACGGGCGTGGTGCGGATGCTCGGGTCGCGATTTCACATAGCAGCAGATAGATGGATGGCGGAAAAAGCCGATCACGTAATGACTGTGTCCGAGGCGGCCAAAACCTACATGCGCGATGTCGACGGCATCAATCGCGACGACATCGACGTTGTTTACCTCGGGTTTGATTTTGATAAACTGTCGCCGAACGCTGGCGAAAGAGCGCGTGTTCGGCAGGAATGCGGATTCGGTGCGAATGATTTCGTTATCGGCTATGTCGGCAATTTTGCTCCGGCCAAAGGGCATCTTCAGCTAATAGGGGCGTTTGCGAAGATCATGGCCGAGTTGCCGAATGCCAAGCTACTCTTTGTCGGACGGGGAATGCTGCCTGAGGTCGAAGCCGCCGCGGCAATGCTTCCGCCGGGCACGACAATTTTCGCCGGTTGGCGAAACGATGTCGCAGCGTGTCTCAACGCAATGGACTTTTTCGTCCAGCCATCCCTGTCCGAGGCCTTTAGCCAAGTACTGATCGAGGCGATGGGCGTCGGTCTGCCGGTGATCGCGACCGATGTCGGCGGTGCGAGCGAGGTGATCGAAAGCGGTGTCAACGGGATCCTTATCCCCGCAGATGACCGCGATGCAATAGCGTCCGAAATACTAAATTTGCAACGCGATGAAAATCTGAGAAAGGCAATTGCCGCGTCCGGCATGGCGAGCGTCAGAGAGCGTTTCACCGCCGAAAAAATGGTCGAGCGGCATCTCGAACTTTACAAAAGCTGGACCGAAGAAAAACGGTAATGTCTGTTTCCGAAAGATTTAAGGGTGCAAATGTCGTCGATGCCGGGCGGCTCTCGCCGTATTGGGGCGAGCATGCGGCTCGGTATATTTTTGCCCTGCCATTTGTTGAAAAAAAGCGGGTTTTGGACATCGCCTGCGGGACCGGATACGGGATCGCGATCCTGAAAAGCACGGCGGAACACGTAACCGGCGTCGATGTCGACCCGGTGGCGGCAAAGGAGGCAAGGGCAGAATGTGACGATAAATCTGCGGTTTTGCTCGGCAACGGCTTGGGGCTGCCGTTTGCCGACGACAGCTTTGACACCATCACGTCATTCGAAACGCTCGAACACCTGCACGAACGAAGCACGTTCCTGGCCGAATTGCACCGT